>DASQOL010000049.1:0-32463 GCA_035644475.1 Gammaproteobacteria bacterium
TGCGATAGCCGTCGGTCGCGAACTGCATGCCGGTGAACGCGACGGGCTCGCCGAGCGTCACCGTGCCCGCCGCGCCCTGGAAGACGGCGAAGCCGCTTTGCCACGGTGCGTTGACGGAGCCATCGGAGTTGGCCCAGCTCGCCGCGGTCGCGCTCCACGCCGCCGTGCCGCCGTCGATACCGGCGGTTTGATTGGCGCCGTCCCAGAACTGCATCGTGAAGCCGCCCGACACGACGATCAGGTTCACCTGACCGGCGACCGCGGTCTGCAGCAGCAGCTCGCTCGGCGTGAAGCTGCCGGGCAGCACGCTGAGGTCGAGACCGTTGTCGACCAACTGGCCGCCGTACTCGAAGAGCCGGTACACGCCCGGGCCGAACGCGCCCGGCGACACGGCCTCGCGCGCGCCGAACCCGCCGAAGTCGAAGATGTTGAGCTTGCCGTCGAGCGTGAGATCGCCGGCGACGACGGTGAGATCGTTGACGCCGCCGCCGAACACGTTCGGCAAGCCGAGCTCGTAGTCGAGCTGCGACGTGTCGTTCAGAGCGAGTGTTCCGACACGCAGCGTGCCGGGGCTCGCGCCGGGAGAGAGACGCGCGCCTGCGGCTACCGTGACGCTGCCGTCGATCTTGCCGCCGCCGCCGAGCGTGGCGCCGCTGTCGACCTCCACCGCGCCGCCCACGGTGCCGGCGATGCGCAGCGTGCCCGCGGCAACCGTCGTGAGGCCCGTGGAATTTTGCGTGCCGTCGAGCGTGAGCACACCGGCGCCGATCTTCGTCACTGTGCCGCCGCCGCTGGCGGCGCCGCCGTAGGTGAGTGCGCCGCTGCGGTTCAGCACCAGCGCCGCGTCGTTGACGACGCCGCCGGTGCCGAGGCTGCCCGTGGTGCCGCCGCTGCCCAACTGCAGCGTGCCCGCACCGATCTTGGTGCCGCCGCTGTATGCGTTGTTGCCGGTCAGGATCAGTGTGCTGGCGCCGATCTTGTGCAGCGCGCCGTCGCCGCCGATCGCGCCGTTCACGGTCAGCGTGCTCCCGTCCGCCGGTGCGAACGTGCCGCCGCCATCCTCCAGCGTGAGGGCTCGTCCTGTCGCGAAGCCCGTGGTCGTGCGGAGCGTGCCGCCGTCGAGTGCGAGCGCGCCCGTCGACGCGCCGAGGTTGTTGTCAGCGGCAACCTGGAGCGTGCCGGCGCCGATCCTTGTGCCGCCCCCGTATGTGTGGGCACCGGTCAGAATCAGGGTGCCGCCGCCGCGCTGGTCGACCGATCCCGTGCCGCTGATCGGGCTCCCGAACATGTAGGTGTCGCTGCGGTTGAAGGCGAGTGTGCCGCTGTTCGCGACGGTGTTGGTGCCGTTGCTGGTCTCGATGCTGCCGACGGTGCCTCCGTCGCCGACTTGCAACGTGCCGCTGGTGATAGTGATGGCCGCGCGCCCGGCCGCGCTGCCAACCGCTTTGTTGTTGGTGAGAATCAGCGTTCCCGACCCGTCCTTCTTGAACGCGCCGTCGCCGCTGATTGGGCCCGATAAGGTATTCGTATTGGCCTGCGTGTCGAAGTTGACACCGCCTGCGCCGGTAATGGAGAACGTGTTGGGCACCGGCTCGTCGAAGGAGGAGGTAAAACGCAACGTACCGCTGTTGCCGCCGATGACGCCCGCACCGAGATTGGCCCGCGAGCCGACCGACAATGTGCCCCTGGGGTTGATGAGCAATCTGCCGTTGAAGGCGGAGTTGTTCCCGGTCAGTGTCACTGTCCCGACAGCTACGGTTGCGCCGTTGACGCTGACAGTGCCGCTGCCGCTAATGCTGCCACCGAACGTCAACGAATCGCGGAGAAATCTGAGCTCTCCCTCCGCATCGACTTGCACGGCGCCTTCGAGGCTGCCGGTGGAGGTGGGCTGCGCCGCTACAACGCCAGTGCCGCCGATTTGTAGGAGGCCGCTACTGACTACGGTGCCGCCCGTGAGGGTGTTCGTGCCCTGCAGTATCAGCGCGCCCGCGCTCGGCGCGACAAAGGTGCCCGTCTTGAGCAGCGAGCCGCTGCCGCTGATGTCTCCGGTGAGGATCGTTTGTACGCTGGCGCCTGCGATATTGGCTCTCAGAATTCCATTGTTGACGATGTTTCCGGTGGCGGTCAGGTAATCGACCGGCCCACCTCCAAGTCTTACGTGGGAGATCTCCAGGACACCGCCGTTGAGCGTGAAGCCGCCGGTGCCGGAAATGTTGCCGGCGGTCAGCGTCAGCGAGTCGGGAATCGAGAAGGAGTACCCCGCGGTATTCAGCAGCATCGTGCCGACCGCCGTGTTCTGCGAGATCGTCAGCGCCTTGATGCTGGAATCGCCGAAGGTCGCCGTGCCTGACGCGGTGGGCACGGCGGGCGACCAGTTGGCGGCCGTGTTCCAGTTGCCCGACGACGGAGTGGGTAGCCACGTCGCGCTTTGTGCGCGAGCCGGCATCGGCGGTGCGAATAGCGCCGTCGACAACGCAACGAGGGGGGCGGTCAGCAGGTATGGCGATGCCGCGCGTGCCGAGGTCCCGCTGCCGCGACGAGATCGTTTACCCGGTGCCACCGCGCGACGGTAGTCGGCCGGGCGCGCGGCTCCTATGGGGCTTTGGGCCCTTGCGCTTAGCGCCGCGCGTCATCAGCAGCACGATCACCATGCCGAAGATCCTGAGCAGCGTGTTACCGATCGCGTACGGCATGCCGTAGCCGAGCGCGGGCACTTTGCTCTTCGCGACCTCTTGGAGAAACAGGCTCAAGCCTACCTGCTGGATCCCCGCGACGAAACCGGGGCTCGCGCTGATGCCGACGATCGCGATGACCACGTTGAGCCCGAGCGTGTTCATGAGCCACAGCGACGGCCCGCGGGCGGCGGCGGAGGTGGGGGAGCTCACGCGCCTGCTTCGTGTTTCCGGCTGCCGTCGGGATTGACCTTTGCACCTTGCCGCAGGCCGGTGTCGCGGTCATTGGACCAAGGTCTAAGCCCGCCGACGAGGCGACGGCCGTCACCTCGGGGACGCCCAAAACGAACCGAGCCCGCTCGGCGCGGGCTCGGTTCATCGTTCAGCGCGTGTAGCGGTTACTTTTTTCGACGGCGCCCCAGGCCTACGCCGAAGAGCCCAAGGCCGAGCAGCGCGAGCGTGCCAGGCTCCGGCACCTTGGCGTACGCATGGTTGTCGCTTTCGAAAGCGTACTGCGTGCTCGTGATTCGAATGCCGTCGAAGGTCGGCAGGCCGAAGAAGTTCACGTACGTGTTGGATGAGGGTGCGGTCTGGTTGCCGTTCGCCGAGCTCGTGATGTCGAGCCCGGTGTAAGAAGCTACCGTGCTGCCGCCCAACAGGAACGACAACGTGTTGTAGTCGTCGATGGACCCCCAGAACAGGCCGAAGTAGTTGGCCGTGGTCGGGAGGAGCAAAGTGGCCGAAATGGGCGCCTGCGCAAGATCCCGAGGAACGGTGAGATACGGATTGGTATCGGACAGGAGACCGGGCGCGGCGTATTGGCCGGACACGCTTCCCTGCACGATTGCGTAGTTATCGGAACAGGAGAGATAACCCGCGCAGCCCGCGGAGAAGCTCACGACCGTGGCCCCTGCGACCGTCGTGGTCGGTATGCCCAGCGCGTCGAGCGCGAAGTCGTACGTGATCGTTACCGCGTTCGCCGAGCCGGTGCACAGCGCGCCGATCACGAGCAAGCCGCCAATGGCGTGTTTGAGCCTCAAAATACGATTCTCCGTAAGCGTCTTGTCACACCTCTGCAAACAACGTACCGCTTTCGGTTTTTGCTTAGATAACATCAGCATAGAAGAATTCGGTGCATCCTCCGGCGGCCGATGTGTAAGTAATTTCGACGCCGGAGCCTCCGGGGCACGACGAGATTTAGTCAAACACGTCAGGTGGGGTGACTCAGCAGCACGATCGCCATGCCGAAGATCGTGAGCAGCGTGTTGCCGATCGCGTACGGCATGCCGAAGCCGAGCGCGGGCACCTTGCTCCGCGCCGCCTCCTGCACCATGCCGAGCGCCGCGGTGGTCGTTCGCACGCCCGCGCAAACGCCGAACAGGATCGCCGGATGAAACCTGAAGACGTAGTGGCCGAGCAGCACGGCCGCGATCATCGGCAGCGACGTGGCGACGATTCCCCAGAGAAATAGGCTGAGCCCCACTTGCTGCAGCCCTGCGACGAATCCCGGGCCCGCGTCGATGCCGACGATCGCGATGAACACGTTCAGCCCGAGAGTGTTCATGAGCCACAGCGACGGCCCGGGAACGTTGCCGAACGTCGGCCGCACGGTGCGCAGATAGCCGAGCGCGAGGCCCGCGAGCAGGGCGCCGCCCGACGTGGAGAGGCTCAGCGGAATCCCTCGCCAGTCGACGTTGACCGCGCCGATCAGTCCGCCGACGAGTATTCCGGCGGCCACGACGGCGAGGTCGGTGCTCTCCACCGGCCGGTCCGCGTAGCCGATCTCTGCGACCGCTGCGTCGACGTTACGAGTGCTGCCGGAGATTTCGAGGATGTCGCCGCGGAGGATCTCGGTCTCCGGCAGCACCGGGATCTCGACGAGCTGGCGCGTGATCTTGTGCAGATAGACGCCCCGCGTGAACGGCGCATCGGCGAGCTCGCGCAGCGTGCGGCCGTTCACGGCCTTGTTGCGCACGAACACGTCGGTCTTCGTGGCCGGCATGTCGAGCAGAGCTCGGTCGTCCACTTCGGTGAGCACGGCGTCGACCTCGCCGGTAAGCCGGCTCCGCGGCCCGGAGATCGCAACGACGTCGCCGGCTTCGAGCGTGCTCGCGGCGTCCGCGTCGAGCAGGCGGTCGCCGCGGCGGATGCGCTCGACGAAGATCCTCAAGCCCGGAAAGAGCTCGCCCACGTGCTTGCCCACGGCCGCGCTTGCCTCGGCGACGCGATACGCGCGCATCTCGACGTGCCTGTACGCCGAGAACACGCCCGGATCGTGCCCGGTCATGCCGCCGCCCATGCTCTTCTCGTACTCGGCGCAGGCAGCGGCAAGGTCCACGCCGATCAGCCGCGGCCCGAGCCGCGCGAGGATCAGCGCCGAGCCGATCGTGCCGAAGATGTACGTGACCGCGTAGCCGACCGGGATCGCGTCGAGATACGCCCGCGCCTGCTCCGGCGCGAGACCGAGCCGGTCGATCTGGTCCGTCGCCACGCCGATCGACGCGGAGATCGTCTGCGAGCCCGCGTAAAGACCCACGGCGTAGCCCACGTCGAGCCCGGCGAGCCGCGCGCAGACGTAGGGCGCGAGCAGGCACAGCGCGAGCACGACCACCGAGAACGTTATCTGCTTCGGCCCGTCTTTACCGAGGCCTGCGAAGAATTGCGGTCCGACGCCGTAGCCCACCGCGAATAGGAACAGCAGGAAGAACGTCGACTTGATCGGCCCCGGCACTTCGATCGCGAGCTGCCCGATCGCGACGGCCGCGAGCAAGGTCGCGGTCACGTTGCCCAAGCTGAAGCCGCCGAGCTTTTTCGGGCCGATCCAAAACCCCGCGGCGAGCGCGAGGAAGATCGCGAGCTCCGGATGCGCGCGCAGCGTGTCGGCGAGCCAGTGCCAGAGGCTCATGACCGGAGTGGGGCACGCATCAGAACGCCGTGGGGCTCATCGATGGTCGTCATGCGGCTGTGTCCGCGCCACAGTGCTGTGTGCGGGGAGGCCGCGACCATTGCCTATTAGGCCAATACCTACTGCCGATCCCTAGCCGATCGGCCCTAAGTCCCACTCCCCGGCGGGTAGGCGCCCGCGGCCTTGCCGCGCTCGCGCGTCAGAGCACGCCGTCGGGCTTCTCGCCGAGCGTACGGCCGTCGGGCAGCTTGATCGAGATGTACTGGCCGCCCTTCTCGTCGTTGCGCAACGGGAAGATCAGCACCTCGACCTTGTCGCCGGGCTTGATCGTGGTGGCCTTCCAGCCGGCACGCGCCAGCAGGCTCGCGGGGTTCATCTCCACCCCCCAGTTTGCGACCTGGCCGTTCTTGTCGGCGACGTCGAGGTGCATCCACGCGTGCGGGCTGCTCCATTTGAACTCGGTGACGACGCCCACGATCGTGACCTGCTTCGTGTGGTCGAACACGACGGGCGAGTGATGGGCGAGGGCCGTGCCCGCGACCAGCAGCGAAGAGAGCGATCCTAGCAGTAGCTTCTTCATGGGCGTTCCTTCAATTCACCAGCGACTTCGATCGTGTCGACGGCAGGTTCTCGTTGATGTCCGGCGTGCACTCCACCTCGGCGATGTCGGTGTCGTGGAGTCGGTTGAAGCGCTTCGTCATGTTCCAGTCGCCCTTCCAGCTCTTGGGGTCGGTCATCGTGTATTCGATTTGCAGCGTCTCGCCTTTCTCGATGAGCTTCATGCGCTCGACGATGTGCAGCTGGTCGCTCGCCGGGATGCTCGCGCCGCCTTGGTCCATCCAATGATGGTCGTCCGGGAAGTACGTGGTGTCGACGACGAGCGTGTCGCCTTCCCAGTTGCCGATCGACTCGCCGTTGAAGCTTGCGACGACGATGTCGGGGTCGCTGTGCTTGCGGCCGTCGAGGTAGATGATCCTGAGGCTGTTCATGAACGCGCTGATCATGTAGATCGCGGTGGGCTGCTGGATCACCGCCCACGGGTGCACGCGCGTCATGATCAGCGGCATCCCGGCCGGCCAGCATTGGCCGATGTCGTCGCGGTAGACCTTGTTCTCGGCCGTGGCTTTCTTGCCGGCGTCGTAGTGCTTCTGCGCCTCCGGCGTGAGCTCGAACTTCTCCGGCACGAACTTCCACGACTGCGGGCCGCGCAGCTCGTGCTGCCAGGTGCCCGTGAGGTCGAACGGCGCTTTCGGGCGCGGCTTGGCGAAATTTTCGGGCGACAGCGCGCCGAGCGCCGCGGACCCGTCGGTCGCGGGCGGCTGGGCGTATGCGCCGCAGACGGCTGCGAGGCTCAACAGGCCGAGCGCCACGGCGATGGCGGCCGGGCGTGGTGAATGTCTCATGGCTTCCCCTTCAGATCGCGAGCACCCGGCACTTTAACATCACTCGACCGGTGCTAGGATCAGCGCCACGCCTATCGTACCCAAGCACGGGTGCGGCAGTTCTTTTGGGAGCACTATGAAGCGCGTCGAGAAAGGAGCCAAGGCGAAGCGAACGGCCCAGCGAACGGCCCAGCGAACGGCTAAGCGCAAGCCTGCGGCCAAGGCCAAGAAGACCGCCAAAGCCGGCGCCAAGCCCAAGCTCCCGCCGAAGTCGGGCGCGATCGGGGTACCCGCTGCCGCGGGAGACTGGCGCGAAGAGACCCTGGCGCGCATGCGGGCGCTGATCCTCGAGGCCGACCCCGAGATGATCGAGGAGCGGAAATGGAGGAAGGCGTCGAATGCGATGGCCGGCGTCCCGGTCTGGTCGCACGACGGCATAGTCTGCACCGGGGAGACGTACAAAAAGGTCGTGAAGCTCACGTTCGCCTGGGGCGCCCGTCTCCCGGACCCCTCCCGCATCTTCAATTCCAGCTTGGGCGGCGGCACGCGACGGGCGATCGACATCCCCGAAGGGGAGACCGTCGACGCGGCCGCGTTCAAGACGCTCGTGCAGGCCGCGGTGGCCCGGAACGGCCTCGCGAAGAAGAAGAGATAACGAGATCCGCAGACGGCGTCAGAGGATGCGCTCGAAGTAGACGAGCGGGACTCCGCGATAGACCGTGCGTCCCAACTCCCGGAACCCGCACTTCGCGTAGAACGGTCCGCCGCCCGAGGGTCCGTCATAGGCGTCGAGGCGCACCGCATCGACGGGCCATTTTCTCGCGACGGTCGTCACCTGGTCCATGAGCCCACGCCCGATGCCCGAACGCTGCAGCTCGGGATGGACGTCGACGTCGTGCAAGTAGACGGCCTTGCACGCGGGTGTGAAGTACTCGAGATCGATTGCCCACGGCTTCTTCGTCTCCATCCTCGCCGTGCCGACGATCCGCCCGCGTTTCACCCCCACCACGACGCGCGACGACTTGAGCGCGCGAGCGACGCTCCGCTCGTTGATGGTGGTGGACCAGCGATCGTCGCCGAAGCGCCGCTGCTGATCGGCGTCGACGGCGAGCCGGAGCTCCAAGAGCGCCGGAAGGTCGGCTTCGGTCGCGAGCCGGAAAGACAGTGCCATGGACAGCGGGACTCGCTAGGGTTGGCAACCGCGCAGATCTTCCCACCACGGATCGTCGTCGGCCAGACGGGTCGCGGTCACCGATTCACTCGTCGCCCCGGTCCTCGAACCGCCGCAGCTCCGTCCACCACGGATCGTCCCCGGCGACCCGCTTCGCCGCGGGTGCCAGCGGCCCGCTGAAACGCGAACCGGTCGATCGGTGTCGGAGGGGGCATCCGTCGGGCATCGGCTCGCCCGCGAATGGTAATACAGCTGCGTCGATGGACGGGCCGGCCGACGGTCGGCCGGCCCGTGGAAGGCTAGCGGCTCGGCGCTTCGGCCACTTGCACCCGCTGCGGCGAGAACCGGTACGCCGTCACCGTCGTCGGCGCCGGGTGATGGAAGATCAGGCTACCGACGTCGTCGACCTCGTAGCTAGGCTCCTTGTCGTCGCGCATCGGGATCTGGCCGACGATCTTGCCGTCGAGCTTGCTCACCTGCGCGAGCGACACGCGGTCGTCGTCGCCCTGCACCATCATGAAGACGAAGTCGCGCGCCTCCGCCGACGCTTGGTAGCGCTTGCGGGCGAAGCTCACGTAGTCGCCCGCGAGCCCTTGATAGCCCTGTTGCAGGTCGCTGAAGCCCTTTTCCAGGCCTTGCGCGACTGACTCGTTCAGCGAGCCCTGCTCGGAGTTGGCGGCGGCGCTCGCGAACGCCGCGCTGTACGCGCCGGCGTACGCCGACGCCATGCCGGCGCGAATGCCCTCGGCCCACGCGAGCCCGCGCAGCCAGGCCGGATCGCGCGGCGCGCGGTAGTGCGCGCTGAACTGGAGCGCACCGACTCGCGAGAAGCCCGCCACTGACTGCTGGCCGATCAACACGAGGCGGCCGTCGAGTGCGTCGAGCGACCGCGCCTGATCGTGCTCGTCGAGCATGAACGGCGTCTGCGAGAGCTTCACGATCTGGCCGCTTTCACGGTTGAAGCGATAGAGAAACCCGTCGTCGGAGTTGTAGGCGAAGACGAAGCGCTCGTCGCTGGTGGTCGTGACGATCGGCTGCTTGCCGCGGAGCAGCGGTCCGTTCAGGAGTTTGCCCGACACCGGGTCGAACACGTTGAGCTCGTGCGTCGTGACGTAGAGGAGGCCCTTCGACGTGAGCTCGGTCGTCAACAGCCGGCCTTTGACCTTGAGCGGCTCCGGAAAGCGGAAGGCGCCGGTCGAGGTGTCGAGCACGTAGACGAGGTACTCCGTGTCCTTGTTGGTCCAGACGCTGTCGTAGCCGGTCGTGATCAGCAGGCCCGCGTCGGTGATCGCGTGATCGACGACGAGGCCGCTGACGTCGATCCCGCGGCCCTTGTTGCCCCACAGGGATTGGCCCGTGTCGTAGTCGAGCAGATACAAACGGCCCTTCGAGCGGTTGCCGTCGTTGACGAGCAGGCCGCGTTGGACCGCGACGATCTCCCGGTTCATCGGGTTGCGGAATTGCATCGGCCGCTTCCAGAGCGGCTTGCCATCGGTGAGGCTGAACGCCTGATAGCTGGTGGACGTCGTCGCGCGTGCCTGGTCCGCGCCGCCGAGCGAGCGCTCGGTTTCCTCCGCGCCGACGTAGAGAACGTCAGGCCGCTGGGGCGTCTGCACGAGCTCGAAGCTGCCGCCGGTATACGCGGTCTTCCACAGCGCCTTGCCGGTCGCGTGCTCGAAACGATAGAGGTTGCCCATCGCGCCGAGCACGAACGAGCCGTCGTCGAGCTCGAGCGGGGCGCTCTGCACGGGCGACACGTCGGCCACCGCCAGCGCGGCGCTCACGACCAGCTGCGTCAGCGGGCTCATGCCTTCGCTGAGCGCGTCGCTCGACCAGAGCCGCTTGCCGTCGGCCACGTTGTAGAGGAACAGCGTCGGCCGCGGCTTCCCCGCCTCGAAGCCGGCGATCAGGAGCCCGCCGCTGCGGGCGAGCACGTGCGCCGCCCCGATGCGCGCGAGCTGCTCCTTGCGCGAGTCGAACACGAGCGCGCCGTTGCGCATGTTCACGACCGCCGTACGCGGATTCTCGCCCTCGCTCGTGACGAGCACGAGCGACGAGCCCGAGAGCTCGACCACACCCGCGC
The DNA here is from genome assembly GCA_035644475.1 of Gammaproteobacteria bacterium. Classification (GTDB taxonomy): domain Bacteria; phylum Pseudomonadota; class Gammaproteobacteria; order Steroidobacterales; family Rariloculaceae; genus FEN-1219. Next base: position 10,214 of record DASQOL010000049.1, read on the forward strand.
CCGTCGTGTCTGCGAGCTCGCGATGCGACCAACGGATGTCTCCTGTCGCGGGATCGACGGCGTACAGCGCGCCCGTCGTGCCGACGAGCAAGTCGCCGAGCGCCGTGACGCGTTGCCACGCGATCGGCTCCGCGAAGTCGCGCCGCCACTCTGCGGGCACGTCGGCTGCGTTCGCCGTGCTGAGGAAGGTCATCGCCAGGAGGCAGATCGTCAGGCAACGGCGCATCGGGTTGTCCTTCGCGGTGAAAACGCGCGAGAGACTCGCGTATCGCGGCGCGGGGCGCCACGATGACTATCACACTCCCGAAGCCCACTCCCGAAGTCGAGCGATTTCGGCTTCGGGAGTGGGATTATGTCTCGTGGGCGGACAAGCCGCGAGATCATGATCTTCGTGGGCGGACAAGCCGCCCACACGGGTGTCGGCATTACTTCTTCTTGGACTTCTTGCTCGCTGCCGCGACCTTGGACGGCTTCTTTGCCGTGGGGGCCGCCGCCGCGGGAGCCGCCGCAGGCGCCGACTTCTTGATGTCGAGCAGCGTGAGATCCGTGTTCGCCGCGATGCACTCGGCCTCGGGGATGCCGTGCTCCTTGCGGATGATGTTCGTGCCCTGCACGAGCGACACCATCTTATAGAGCGCGTGCCGCCGAGCCATGCCCTCGCGGCCCATGCCGCAGTCGGACGAGAGCACGAGCCGCTCGACCGGGATGTGCTCGAGCGCGAGCCGGATGTGGTCCGCGACCATCTTCGGGCTCTCGACTTGGAGCGAATGGTGGTCGATGACGCCGATCGCGACCTTCATGTCGGTGATCTCGCGGCCGATCGCCTCGAGATCCATGCCGCCCGAGCTGCACGACTCGAACGTGATCACGTCCGCGTCCACCTTGTTCAAGAGCTTGAGCGCCGGCTTGTAGCTCTGCACCTGCGCGAACATGCGCTGCTGCGACGGGTTGCCCCAGCACGTGTGGCACCAGACCTCGGTCTTGGCGCGCAGGCCGCGCACGGTGTTGTTGAACACCTCGAGCATGTACTCGGGGTTGATGACCTTGTCGACGACGCCGCGCGCCGCGAGCAGGTGGATCTGCGGCTCCTCCATCTGGATCACCGGGCAGCCGGCGTCGGCGAGCGCGTGCAGCTCCTCGTTGAATGCGTCGCTGAGCGCCCAGATGCGCTCGCGGATGTCCTTGTAATAGAAATCCTGCACCGCGAACGCCACGAGCTCGGGCGTGACCGTGCCGAACTTCACCGGCTTGTCGGTCTGTCGCTGTGCCGCTTTCCACATCGTGGCGTACTGCATGTTGCCGCGGCCGACGGGGCCCACGATGCTCGGCATCAGCCGCGCCTCGATATAGTCGTGCAGAATGTGGCCGCGCGGGAAGCCGATGCCGCCGCCGCCCACCGGGGCCATCTTCGGCACGCCGTCGAAGCCCGCCATGTGGAACGGCGGATAGCTCGTCCAGCTCTGGCCGCCGATGTCCTGCGTGAAGCGCGCGTCGCCGTCGGTGACGATGTCGAGGCCGGCGATCATCTGTTCGTTCAAGTACACGGACAGCGCGTCTTCGTACTGCTCGCGAAACCGCGTTTCGACCATCGCTTGCAGGAACGACTTGAGCCCCAGGTTCTCGGTGTACCAGCTCGGGCGGGGTAGGGAGCCGGTGATGGTCGTAGGCAATAGTTGGTTCGCGGTAACGCGTAGCATTGTGGGTACCTGTCTGGTTTTTGGGTCGGCGCAGGGCCGACATTTGTCTGAGAGCCGGATACAATATTGGAGAACCCGATCACCTACAACCCTCGAGACCGCCGCGAGTCGTCGTCGCGCACGCGATGGACGATACGCACGAACGGCCGAAGGGCAGGCGAACAACACGGTTCGTCTGGAAGAGACTGAAGGAGCAACTCATGGATTTGGGCAACGGCCTGGGTCATCTGACCTATTCGACCCTCGTGCACCCGGGCGACACCTGGGCCGAGATGTGGGACAGCCTCAATCGCTACGTGCCGCAGGTGAAAGCGCGCGTCTCGCCGAATAAGTCGTTCGGCGTGTCGCTGCGCCTGTCCAACTCCTCGGCGCAGACGCTCACCGGCAACCCCGCGGAGCGCGAGCGGCTGAAGGACTTCCTCGAGCAGCACGACATGTACTTGTACACGGTGAACGCGTTCCCGTACGGGCCGTTCAAGAACCGCGTCGTGAAGAAGGACGTCTACGAGCCCGACTGGAGCACCGATCTGCGCTCCACGTACACGATGCAGGTGGCCGACATCCTGGCGGACGTCGCCCCGCCGTTCGTGCAGCCGTCGATCCAGAGCCCGCCGCTCGGCTTCAAGCCGAAGGTCACCGGCCCGGAGTACGTCAACGAGTTCACGCGGCACGTCATCAAGACCGTCGCGCACATGGTGCTGCTCGAGAAGCGCACCGGTCGCACGGTCACGCTCTGCCTCGAGCCCGAGCCCGCATGCTTCCTCGAGACCACCGAGGAAGCGGTCGACTACTTCACGAAGCACCTGTACGCGAGCGAAGCCGTGCGCATGCTCGTCTCGGCCACCGGCTTGAACAAGTCGCAGGCCGAGGCCGCGCTGCGCAAGCACCTCGGCATGGTCTACGACATCTGCCACCAAGCGGTGGAGTACGAGGACATTGGCGGGTCGCTGCGTAAGCTCGCGGACAACGGTATCCCCGTCTTCAAGCTCCAGGAAGCCGCGGCGCTCCGCGTGCCGAACGTCACCAAGGAGACGGTCGACGCGATGCGCCCGTTCGCCGAAACGGTGTATCTCACGCAGACCATCGAGAAGATCGACGGTAAGCTCAATCGGTATCTCAACCTCGAGGACGCGTTCGCCGCGTTCGAGGCGAATCCGAAGTTGAAGCGCGAGTGGCGCACGCACGTGCACGTGCCGGTGTTCCTCGACAAGATCGGCCAGCACTTCGAAACCACGCGCTTCGCGATCGAGGACGCGCTCAAGTTCCACAAGAAGAACAAGCTGTCGCCGCAGCTCGAGATCGAGACGTACACTTGGGACGTGCTGCCGGACTCGATGAAGACCGGCTCCATCGTCGACTACGTGGTGCGTGAGATCGACTGGGTCAAGGGTCAGCTCGTCTAGAGTCAACCGAAGGGAACAACATGAAGGTAGGTTTCATAGGCCTTGGCCGCATGGGTCAGGCCATGGGCGCGCGCATCTTGGGCGGCGGTCACGACCTCGTCGTCTACAACCGCACGCGCGCGAAGTGCGCGGACCTCGAGAAGGCCGGCGCCAAGGTCGCCGACTCGATGGCGGACGCGTGCAAGGGCCGCGAAGTCGTCATCAGCATGGTCACCGACGACAAGGCGCTCGCCGAGGTCGTGAAGGAAGGCGTGGTGCCGGGCTTGCCGAAGGGCGCCATCCACGTCGCGATGGGCACGCATAGCGTCGCGGCGCTGCGTGAGATCGGCCCGCTGCACGACAAGGCCGGGCTGATTCTCGTCGCCGCGCCGGTGCTCGGCCGCCCCGAGGCCGCCGCCGCGGGCCAGGTCGGCATCGTGGCCGCCGGCCCCAAGGACGCGGTCGCGAAGCTCGCGCCGGTGTTCTCGGTGATCGGCCGGCGCACGTTCGATGCGGGCGAGAAGCCCGAGGGCGGGTCGGCCGTCAAGCTCGCGAACAACATGGTGCTCGGCTGCGCGATCGAGGCGATGGGCGAGGGCTTCGCGCTGATCCGCAAGTACGGCGTCGAGCCGGCCACGTTCTTCGACGTGATGACCGACGGCCTGTTCGCGGCACCCGCGTACAAGATCTACGGCAACATCATCGTCAAGCAGTCGTACGCGACGGCGGGCTTCACCACGACGTTGGGGCTCAAGGACGCGAACCTCGCGCTCGCGGCCGCGCTCGCGGTGAACGTGCCGCTGCCGAGCCTGAACGTCTACCGCGACCGGCTCCTCGGCGCGATCGCGCACGGCGAAGCCGACCAGGATTGGTCCGTGATGGCGCGCGATCAGGCGCGCGCGAGCGGCCTCGAATAGCTTTCAAGGAGACAGCGCGTGATCAAGGCAGGAATCGTTGGCCTCGGCTGGTGGGGTAAGACGCTCGTAGAAGCCGTGAATCTCGGTGAGAGCGAAGAGATCAATTTCGTCGCGGGCTCGGCGCGCACGCACACCGACGAGCTCAAGGCGTTCTCGAGGCAGCAGAAGTTCGACCTCTACGACAGCTTCGAACGGATGCTCAAGCACCCGGGCTTGGACGCGGTCGTGCTGGCGACGCCGCACTCGCTGCACGTCGAGCAGACGATCGCCGCCGCGAAACAGGGTAAGCACGTGTTTTGCGAGAAGCCGTTCGCGCTCACGAAGGCCGACGCGGAGAAGGCCGTCGCGGCCGTCAAGAAAGCCAACGTCACGCTCGGTCTCGGTTACAACCGCCGCTGGCATCCCGAGATGACCAAGCTCCGCAACCAGATCGACTCGGGCGACCTCGGCATCATCCTGCACGTCGAGGCCACGATGACGTTCCCGAACGCGCTGATGCTCAAGGGCGACGCGTGGCGCGCGGACCGGGACGAGACGCCGTGCGGCGGTCTCACGCCGATGGGCGTGCACGCGGTCGACGGCATGATCGACCTGTGCGGGCCGATCGGCGAGGTGTATTGCCAGAGCTTCCGCCGCGCAGTGCAGATCGACGCCGACGACACCACGTCGATCCTGTTCCGCATGAAAGAAGGCATGTCGGGTTATCTCGGCACGATGACCGCGACGGGCGGCGGCTTCAGCTTCCAGGTGTACGGCTCGAAGGGCTACGTGCGACTCGAAGGCATGACGCACGTCGCCGGCGCGCCGTCGGAAGAGCGCCGCACGCGCCTCTTCGGCAAGTGCGTCTTCAAGCCGATCCAGGGCCCTGCAGTAACGTGGGACGCGGAGCGACTCGACGTCACCAAGGTTACGCTCGAGGCGTTCGCGCGCGCGTGCGAGGGCAAGGAGAAGTTCCTGATCCCCGTCGAGGAGATGGTCCACGGCGCGGCGGTCACCGAGGCGATCATCCGCTCGGCGCAGACGCATCTGCCGGAGAAGGTCCCCTGACCCGAAAATAGGGACAGGTTACTTTTTCGGTGATTCGGAACGCCTCAGCGCGACCCTGATCCGTCTCCGCGCGTCGCCTTCCGGGTGCAACAACTGTTATCAGCCGCCCCACCCTTATCTTCGTCTTTTCTCTTTTGGGTCGGCTAGTCGTAAGCTGTGCCCGGCGCCAACCGGGGGGAATAAGCCGATGAAGTCACTGTGCCGATTGCTGGTCGTCGTCGCCGGTGCGAGCGCATTGCTCTCGGTCGCCCGCGCGGACGTCGATCCCAAGGCTGTCGAGGTGGTTCGTCCCGAGCAGGTCAAGTGGGTGAAGAGCCCGAACGGCACGAGCGAGAGCGCGGTGCTGTTCGGCGATCCGAGCAAGCCGGGTCCGTACGTCATGCGGCTGAAATGGCTGCCGGGCAACATGAGCCGTCCGCACACGCACGCCACGGACCGCTTCTTCGTCGTGATCTCGGGCACTTGGTGGGTGGGCAGCGGCACGAAGTTCGACCCCGACAGCACGGTGCCCGTGCCGGCGGGCAGCTACGTGATCCATCATGCCGGGCAGCCGCACTACGACGGCGCGAAGGGTGAGGAGACGGTCATCCAGGTCTGGGGCATCGGTCCGTTGACCACCGAATCGGCCGAGCAGAAACCCTGAAATCGGGTCGCTCCGGACCGTGAAAAAAAGGCGGTTGTTGCTCTGGCGCTCATCTGTACCCGAAGATACACTGGCCGCCGTTGCTGACTATCGACCGGAAGCTAATGGGGGAAGTGGCGAACGCGCGACAACAATCGCTGTTCGCTGCTCGTGTGGGCCAACATCAACGAGGTTGCACTAATGTCGCAAGACACCAGCATCGTAAGACGTGACCATCGCGCCGCCATCCTTCTTCTAGCGCCATTGCTCGCCGGACTGCCGGCCGCCGTCCTCGCTCAGGACAACGGTGGCGGCGGCATCGAAGAGATCATCGTCACCGCGGAGTTCCGGTCGGCCAACGTACAAGACACGCCGATCGCGATCACCGCGGTCAACGCCGAGATGCTGGACGCCCGTAGCCAGACCAACCTCGCGCAGATCACCGCTCAGACCCCCAACGTCTCGCTGCGCCCCGCCGGCTCCTCGTTCGGCAGCGCGCTGGTCGCGTTCATCCGCGGCATCGGCCAGACGGACTTCAACCCGTCGGTGGAACCGGGCGTCGGCATCTACGTGGACGACATCTACTACTCGACCATCACGGGCAACCTGCTCGACCTCATGGACCTCGACCGCGTCGAGGTGCTGCGCGGCCCGCAGGGAACGCTCGCCGGACGCAACGCGATCGGCGGCGCCATCAAGCTGTTCACTCGGCAGCCCGACGGCCGCGACGACGCGAACGTGCAGCTCACGAAGGGCGAGTTCAACCGCACCGAGATCAAGGGCGCGGCCGGCATCACGCTGATCCCCGACAAGCTGTACGCGCGCATCGCCGGCGTAGCGAAGTCGATGGACGGCTACGTCACGCGGCTCGATTACGCGTGTGACCACCACCTGCCGCCCCCCGGCAACGCGGGCGGCCTGCCGACCTACACGCAGGCCTTCGGCTGCGAGCTCGGCACGGAGGGCGGGCAGTCCTATGCGGCGGGACGTTTCGCCTTGCGTTGGGAGGCGAGCGACAAGTTCACGCTCGATTTTGCGACGAGCATCGTGAACGACAACTCGGAGTCGCAGCCCGGCGTGCTCGTGGCCGCTTCGCCGCATCAGGGGTCCAGCTTCCCGTGGCGCTCCCCGAACGGACCTGGTTCTGGAGCCAATCCGTTCGTGTGTGCGCCCGGTGACCCGTGGGCGAGCTGCGCCCCCAATAACGCGGCGGCCGCGGTGCCCGGCAGCACACAGGTGCCCATCTACTACGACAACAACCGCAACGGCACCTTCGAGGCCGGTGTCGACGTCCCGTTCGACAGCCGCTTCGTGACCGGTGGCACCTACCACAACTACGCGACCTACATCAACGATGGCGCCAGCACCCCGAGCCCGATATTCCAAGGCAGCTCGCCGGCGGCGGGACCGCTCCAGAACACCGACGTGTTCAAGCCCTATGTCATCGATCCGGTGAATACGCTGCATTCGTGGGACGCGTCGGTGAATCTCAACTGGCAGCTCACCGACAGCCTCAAGCTGCTATCCGTGTCGTCGTACCGCACGTACAAGAACAGCTTCGCCGAGGACACCGACGGCTCGCCGCTTGCGGCGCAGCAGCTGCTGCAAAATCTCGACCACGACCAGTGGACGCAGGAGCTGCGCCTGAGTGTGTCGAAGAAAAAGGTGGATCTCACGTTCGGGCTCTTCTATCTCGATCAGGAGACGAACGAGGATGCTCGCGTGGACCTGCCGTACGTCGGTTTCGACTTCATCCACGGCCCGGACAAGGTGCCGGCGACCAATAAGGCCGTCTACGGCCACGCGGCGCTGCACCTAAGCGATCGCACGGACCTGTCGATCGGTGTGCGCTACTCGGAGGACGAGAAGAGCTATACGTTCCATCGTCACAACCCGGACGGCACGCTGCCCCAGCCGTGCGCGCTCACTACTTTCGCTCCTGGTGTGACCTTCCCGAATCCTTGGTTCTGGGAAGCGACTAACCCGGCCAATTGCGGTGTGTTCGGCTTGGACGGCCTGGGCGTCTCGTACTCGAGCAACAACACGGACTACCGCATAGCGCTATCGCATGACCTCGGCGAAGCGACGATGTTCTATGCGCAGTTCTCGACTGGTTACAAGTCCGGCGGCAACAACGCGCGGCCGTTCTTCCCGTCGCAGAGCCACGCGTTCAACCCCGAGACGCTCGACAGCTTCGAGGTCGGCCTGAAGACGACCCTGGGGGGCAAGGTCCGGCTGAATACGGCGATCTTCACGAACACCTACAACGACATCCAGCTGCCGACGACGGTGTGTTTCTGGGCGCCCCCGTCTCAACAGACGCCGTGCGCGAGCCAGGACAACATCGGCGACGCGGACGTCTGGGGCATCGAGTTCGAGTCCGAGTGGCATCCGAGCGACCAGTTCGAGATGGACGCGTCTTACGGCCACCTGAATTTCGACTACTCGAGAGTCAACCCGGCTTCCTCGGTGACGATCGGCATGATCTCGCCGTATACGCCGGAGAATAAGCTCAGCGTCGGCGTGCAGTACTCGTTCAACCTGTCGGGCGGCGGCAGCGTCACGCCGCGAATCGACGCCGCCTATACGGACTCGGTGTATTCCGACGCGAACAACGCGCCGACCAACTTCATCGATGCGTACACGGTCGCGAACCTGCGCGTCACTTGGCGCTCGCCGAAGAACGACTGGCGAATCGCGTTGGAAGGCACCAACATCACGGACGAGTACTACTACGTGACGTTGTTCGACCTGTCGCGCAACGCCGCGGGCTACATCCACGGTCAGCCGTCGCGTCCGCGCGAGTGGGCGATGACGGTGCGCCGCGACTTCTAGGCGATCGCGGGTTCAAGCTACTGACGAGGGCGGCCGGAGAGCGATCTCCGGCCGCTTTGTTTTTGGGGTCGCGTAAACTCCGCGTCTTCATGCGTTCCGGTTTGCCCATCGACGAGGCTCTCGCGCCGCTGCGCGCGGCGCTCTTGCACGGCCGCAACGCCGTGCTTTCGGCGCCGCCGGGGGCCGGCAAGAGCACCGTCGTGCCGCTCGCGTTGCTCGACGAGCCGTGGGCGCGCGGCCGGCGCATCGTGATGCTCGAGCCGCGCCGGCTCGCTGCGCGCGCGGTCGCGACGCGCATGGCTGCGACGCTCGGCGAGGGCGTCGGCGGCACGGTCGGGTATCGCATGCGGCTGGAGACGCGCGTGAGCGGCGCCACGCGCATCGAAGTCGTGACCGAAGGCGTGTTCACTCGGATGCTCCAGGACGACGCGGCGCTCGGCGGCGTCGCGGCCGTGCTGTTCGACGAGTTCCACGAGCGCAACCTGCACGCGGACTTAGGTCTAGCGCTCGCGCTCGACGCGCAGCGGCACGTGGCGCCGGAGGTCCGTCTGGTCGCGATGTCGGCCACGCTCGACACGCCGCGTGTGGCCGAGCTGCTCGGCGGGGCGCCGGTCGTCGAGGCCACGGGACGCGCGTTTCCGGTCGACGTGCATTACTTGGGCAAGGGTCTGCCTGCGTTGCCCGGCGGCGGCCCCGAGCCGATCGACGCGGCCGTGGCCCGCGCGGTGCAGCGCGCGCTGCGCGACTCGCCGGGCGACCTGCTCGTGTTCCTGCCGGGCGCGGGCGAGATTCGCCGTGTCGAGGCGCGGCTCCGCGAAGCGGACTTAGGCGCCGACGTGGACCTGCTACCGCTCTACGGCGACTTGCCGCCGGAACGGCAGGACGCGGCGCTCGCGCCCGCGCCGCCGGGGCGGCGCAAGGTCGTGCTCGCGACCAACATCGCGGAGACGAGCTTGACCATCGACGGCGTGCGCGTCGTCGTGGATTCGGGGCTCGAGCGGCGCAGCGTATTCGACCCGGCGAGCGGCATGAGCCGGCTCGAGGCGCAACGGATCTCGCGCGCCTCGGCCGAGCAGCGCGCGGGTCGCGCGGGCCGGACCGCGCCCGGGGTCTGCTACCGGCTCTGGGGCGAAGGCGCGCAGCGCACCCTCGCGGCCCACGCGACCGCCGAGATCGCCACCGCCGATCTCGCGCCGCTCGCGCTCGACCTCGCCGTGTGGGGCACCGACGCAGCCGGTTTGAGCTGGCTCGACCCGCCGCCGGCCGCGACGCTCGCGGGTGCGCGCGACCTGCTGCGGCGGCTCGGCGCGCTCGACGGCAGCGGTCGGGTCACGGGTCACGGCCGCGCGATGCAGGGCCTCGCCGCCCATCCGCGGCTCGCCCACATGCTGCTCGCGGCGCGCGGGCACGGCGCCGGCGCGGCCGCGGCGGAGCTCGCGGCGCTGCTGTCGGAGCGCGACCTGCTGCGCGGCGTGACCAACGCGTCCGGCGAGCGGCAGCGGGACAGCGACATCCGCAGCCGCCTCGACGCGCTGCGCCGGGGCGGCATGCGCGGCGTCGACCGCGGCGCGCTCGAGCGCGTGCGGCGGGCCGAGCGCGCGTACGCGCAGCAACTCGGTGCGCGCGCGCAGCGCCCGGGCGACTCGCCGCTCACCCCGGGCACGCTGCTCGCGTTCGCCTATCCCGACCGGATCGGCCGGCGGCGCTCGGGCGGCGAGGGCCGCTATCAGCTCGCGACCGGCCGCGGCGCGTCGTTCGCCGGACCCGAGTCGATCGCGCGCGAGGAATTCATCGTGGCGGTCGACGTCGACGATCGCGACCGCGACGCGCGGATTTTGCTCGCGGCGCCGCTCGCGCGCGCCGATCTGCTCGAGCACTTCGCCTCCGAGCTCGTGCGGCAGGACGAGGTGGCTTGGGACACGCGCACCGAGGCGGTGGTCGCGCGCCGCACCGTGCGCTTGGGCGAGCTCGTGATCGAGGAGAAGCCGCTCCAAGAGGTTCCGCCCGACGCGGCCGCGGCGGCGTTCGTCGAGGGCTTGAGGTCGCTCGGGCTCGCGGCGCTGCCGTGGGACGACGACGCGCGCGATCTCGCGGCGCGCGGCGAGTTCGTGCGGCGTCTCGGCCGAGGCGACGTCGGCGACTGGCCCGATCTCTCCGACGAGGCGCTCGCGCGCGACTTGGGCTGGCTCGAGCCGTTCTTGGCAGGGCTCACGCGCCGCTCGCAGCTCGACCGCGTACCGCTCGCCGCCGCGCTGCGCGCGTGTCTCACGCACGACCAGCAACTTAGGCTCGACGAGCTCGCGCCCACGCACGTGACGCTGCCGACCGGCACGCACGCGCGGATCGACTATCGTGACGACAACGCGCCGTGCGCGTCGATGCGCATGCAGGAGGTGTTCGGCCTCGCGGCGACGCCGAGGATCGGCGGCGGCGCGGTGCCGGTGACGTTCAAGCTCTTGTCGCCCGCGCAGCGGTCGCTGCAGGTGACGCGTGACCTCGCGAGCTTCTGGCGCAATGCCTATGTCGAAGTCCGCAAGGACATGCGCGGCCGCTATCCGCGCCACTACTGGCCGGAGAATCCCCTCGAAGCCGAGCCGACCCGTCGCGCCAAGCCGCGGCCGCGGCGCTAGGCTCGCGCCGAAAATAGGGACATGTTGCCTTTTTCGCTCCGCGGCCCCCGGCGTCGTGTCAGAGGGTGCAAACTGGCGCAGATGTTCCCGCGCAGCGCCCTAGGCGGACGTCCCGGCGAAGCGCCGCGAAAAAGTAACCTGTCCCCATTTTTCGCCGCCGTGATACGTCCGCGGCCGGGCCGTATATTTCTGCAATGGCCCTCCAAACCGATACCGCCGGCCGGCTGCCCTTGGACCTAGTGGCCTCAGAACCCGACTGGGACACCGTTTACGCGGAGCAGCTGCCCCGCATCTACAACTTCTTCTGCTACCGCCTGCGCGACGAGACGACGGCCGAGGATCTCACGGCGCAGACGTTCGAGAAGGCTTGGCGCGCGCGCCACCGCTATCGCAGGGATCTCGCGGGCTTCAGCACCTGGCTCGTGGCGATCGCGCGCAACGTAGCTACCGACCATCTGCGAGCACGTCGCAACCACGCGCCGCTCGATGCCGCCGCCGAGATCGCCGACGCGAGCACGCCCGAAGACGAGCACGCGCGCGCATCGGACCGCGAGCGTCTCGCGGCGCTCGTCGAGCGGCTACCGGAGCGCGAGCGCGAGCTGCTCGCACTGAAGTACGGCGCCGGCATGACCAACCGCGCGATCGCCGAGCTCACGGGCTTGGGCGAGTCGAACGTCGGCACGATCGTCCATCGCGCGGTGCAGACGCTGCGCCGCGATTGGTAATCCGAGGAGGCACTATGAACGACGATTTCCTCAACGTCCTGCGGCGCGAGCCGTCGCCGGAATTCGCGCGCAAGCTCAAGGTGCGGCTTCGCGACGCCGACGTCGAGGCGCGCGAGCCGCGGCACGCGCCGCGGGCGGCGCGCTGGGCCGCGCTCGCGGCGTCAATGCTTACCGTAGCGCTCGCGTTCACGTTTCCCGCGGTCCGTGCGGGCGCGCAGGCGTTTCTCGATATGTTCCGCGTCGTGAATTTCACGGGCGTGGCGTTCGATCCGGAGCGCGTCGCCAAGCTGCCCACGAGCGGACTCGATCTGTCGCAGCTGATCGGCGGGCAGGTCGAGGTGCTCAAGCAGCCGCACGATCCGGTCGCGTACGCGACGGCCGAGGAAGCGGGCGCGGCGGCGGGATTGCACGTGCGCACACCCACGTGGTTGCCGCTGACCTTCGAGCTCTCGGGCGCGAGCGTGGGGGGCGACGGCGAAATGCGCTTCACCGCGAGCACCGCGAACCTCAAGGTCCTGCTCGACGCGCTCGCCATCGGCGACGTGACGATTCCCGAAGGTATCGACGGCCAGCAGTTCCATGTGCGCGTGCCGCCGGTGGTGCACTTGAGCTACGGCGGTCGCGGAGGCCCCGCGATCACGTTGATCGAGGCTACGACGCCCGAGGTGTCATTTCCGGCGGGGCTCGATCCCGCGGCGATCGGCGAGATCGGCCTGCGCATACTGGGCCTCAGCCGCTCCGAGGCGTATCGCATCGCGCAGAGCGTCGATTGGCGCTCGACGTTGCTGGTTCCGGTGCCGGTGAACGCCGCGTCGTTCCGCCAGGTGAACATTCAGGGCGCGACCGCGCTCATGATCCAGGCGAACGACAGCGCGCATCCGACGGAGGGGAAGCCGGGACGCGAGACCGTCATCCTGTGGTCGCAGCAGGGCATCGTGTATGCGTTGTCCAGTCTCATGGGTCCCGACACTCTCGTCGATATCGCGCAGACGTTGCAGTAAGCTCGCCGCATGCCGGACGTCGTGATCGAGACCCGTTCGCTGCGCAAGGCGTTCGGGGGCAATCTCGCGGTCGCGGATTTGTCGCTCGCGGTGGGTCGCGGCGAAGTGTTCGGCTTCTTGGGGCCGAACGGCGCCGGCAAGACCACGTCGCTCAAGCTGCTGCTCGGCCTCATCGAGCCCACGGCCGGCGGCGGCACGCTGCTCGGTGCGCCGCTCGGTGAGCGTAGGGCGCGTGAGCGGGTGGGTTTCCTGCCGGAGCACTTTCGCTTTCACGACTGCCTCACGGGGCGCGAGCTGCTCAGGGTCCACGGCAGACTGTTCGGCCTGCGCGGCGCGCTGCTCGAGACGCGCATCGACCGGCTGCTGGCGCGCGTCGACCTCGCCGACGCGGCCGACCGCCAGCTCCGGACCTACAGCAAGGGCATGATGCAGCGCGCGGGCCTTGCGCAGGCGCTGATCAACGAGCCCGACGTCGTGTTTCTCGACGAGCCGACGTCGGGCTTGGATCCGCTCGGGCGAGTGCTCGTGCGCAGCGTGATCGACGAGCTGCGCGAGCGCGGCACCACCGTATTTCTGAATTCCCACCTGCTCGGCGAGGTCGAGGCCACTTGCGATCGCGTCGCGTTCGTCAAGCGCGGGCGCGTGGTCGGCGAGCTCACGCTCGGGGCCGCGTCGCCGACGCTCGAGATCGAGCTCAAGATCGATCCCGCCGATGCGGGTGTGCTCGAAGGTCTCGCGGCGTTCGGCGGCAAGCCGGAAGCGCGCGACGGCGCCGTGTGCCTCCAGGTTCCGAACGAGCGCGCCGTGCCCGAGATCGCGCGCTGGCTCGTGGGGCGAGGCGTCGCGATCTACGAGCTCAAGAGCCGGCGCAAGTCGCTCGAAGAGTGGTTCATCGAGGTCATGGGCCAGGACCAGAGGCCGGGCTGACGCATGGGACGAATTCTCACGATCGCACAACTGACGTTTCTCGAGGCGCGCCGGCGGAAGATCGTGCCCGCCGTGTTGGGGTGCGGGGGGTTGTTCCTGCTCGTGTACGGCATTGCGCTGCACTTCGTCGCCGCGCGGCTCGCCGCAGATGGCGCTCCGTTGCTACAGCGGCAAGCGGTGCTGCAGATCATCACGCTCGCCGGGCTTTATGTGGCGAATTTCCTCACGATCGCGGTGGCCGTGCTGTTGCCGGTCGACACGCTGTCGGGTGAGATCGCATCGGGCGTCATGCAGACGCTCGCGTCGAAGCCGCTCAATCGCGCCGAGATCGTGCTCGGCAAGTGGCTCGCGTTCCTCGGGATGAGCGCGGCGTATTTCGCCTTTACCGCGGGCGGAGTGCTGCTGATCCTGCGCGTGATCGCGGGCCACGTGCAGCCGCACATGGCCGTCGCGCTGCCGCTGCTGCTGTTGGGCTCGGCGCTGATGCTGTCGATCTCGATGGCGGGCGGCGCGCGGCTCTCCACCGTCTCGAACGCAATCATCGCGTTCGCGTTCTACGGCATCGCGTTCATCGGCGGCTGGATCGAGCAGATCGGCACGATGACCGCGGCGGCCTCGGCCCGCAACATCGGCACGATGATCAGCCTCGTGAGTCCCATCGACGCGCTCTGGCGCCGGGCCGCGGTGGAGATGAGCCCCGGCCTCACCGGCCTGCAGTTCTCGCCGTTCGGCGCGTCGAACGTGCCGAGCAACGCGATGATCGTGTGGGCGGTCGGCTTCACGGCGCTGGCGGTTGCGCTCGCGGTCGGCTCGTTTCGGCGCCGCCCGCTCTAGCTCCGTCGCGCCAGGCACTTAACGCTGCGGCCAGGGCACGCCCTGGTTCTTCGCCGGGATCGGCGCGAGCCCGCGATAGACGAACTTCTGCACGCGCTTACCTTCGTAAGTCTCGGTGGTGTAGATGTTGCCCTTCGAATCGGTGGCGATGCTGTGCACGCCGAAGAACTGGCCGGGCTGACGGCCGCCGTCGCCGAAGCTCGTCAAGATCTCCATCTTCTTGCGGTCGATGACGTAGATGCGCTCGTTCAGGCCGTCGGCGAGATAGATGTAGGTCTGTGCCGCGTCCTTCGAGAATGCGATGTCCCACACGGAGCCCGCGCCACGCGTCTCCGGCGCCACGCGCAGCTCGCTCACGAACGTGCCGTCCTTGCGGAACACCTGGATCCGGTCGTTGACGCGGTCGCAGACATATAGAAGACCGTCGAGCGATGGCTCCGCGCAGTGCACGGGGTTTCGGAACTGCTGCGCGGGCGGCGCGGCCGGGTCGTACGGCCCGAGATCGGTGTCGTCGGGCTTGTTGCCGTACGCGCCCCAGTAGCGCTTGCGCGCGCCCGTGTCCACGTCGAGCACGACTACGCGCTTGTTGCCGTAGCCGTCGGAGATGAACGCCTCGTTGGCCGCCGGATCGATCGAGATCTTCGCGACCCGCCAGAAATTCACCGGATCGTTGCTGCCCTTGTTTTGCTGCGGCTTGCCGAGCTGGAACAGGAACTTGCCCGCGCGCGTGAATTTGAGGATATGCGCGTCCAGCGGGTCGTTGCCGCCGAGCCAGACGTTGTCCATGTGGTCGACGGTGATGCCGTGTGCCGACGTGGGCCAGTCGTAGCCTTCGCCCGGGCCGCCCCACGAGCCGACGACGTTGCCGTCGGCGTCGAACTCGACGACGGGCGGCGCGATCATGCAGCACTCGCCCGTGGGGTTGTTCTTGCCGGCGCTCGCCTCGGTCTCGAGGTTCAGCGACTGGTGGCGGTGGATGATCCAGACGTGGTCGCGCGAGTCGACCGACACGCCGATGGTCGAGCCGAGCAGCCAATGGTTCGGCAGCGGCTTCGGCCAGAGCGGGTCGACCTCGAAGCGCGGCGCCATGGGCCCGGCCGCCGCGGCGGCGCCTTGTGACGCCGGCGCGCTTGCGGGTGTCTGCGCGGTGGTGCTCGGGCCGGAGTCGCAAGCGGCGAGTAGCACGCTCGCGGTCGCGATGCAGAGAGACGCGATCAGACGTGTCATGGCTTACCCCCTCGGTCGGCCGCCGTCCCTGCGCTCGGTTTCCAAAGTCCAGCCGAGATTGTAGGCTCCGAACGTGCCGAACGCCCGACGTTTCGTGTCTCTCGCGTGCCTCGCGGCGGTCGTCGGCGGTCCGCGCTTGGCCTTGGCCCACGAGATCCCGAGCGACGTGACGGTGCAGATCATCGTCGCGCCCATTGTCGCGGGTGGGGTCGCGGGTGGGGTCGCGGGTGCGGTCGCGGGTGCGGTCGCGCCCGGGGGCAGCCGCGTGCAGGTGCTCGTGCGCGTGCCGCTCGAGGCGATGCAGGACGTCGAATGGCCGACGTTCGGCCCCGGCTATCTCGATATCGCGCGGGCCGACCAGCCGCTGCGCAACGCGGCCGCCGTCTGGCTGTCGCGGGACATCGCCCTTTACGAGAACGGCAAGCGCGTAGCGCTCGAGCTCGTCGCCGCGCGCGCGTCGATCCCGAGCGATCGCTCGTTCGCGAGCCTCGACTCCGCGCTCGCGCACCTGCGTGCGCCGCCGCTGCCCGACGGTACGCAACTCGTCTGGCAGCAGGCGCTGCTCGACGTTCAATTCGAGGGGCCGATCGAGTCGCCCGCGTCGGCGTTCGCCATCGACGCGAAGCTCGGGCGGCTCGGCATGCGCGTGGTCACGGTGGTGCAGCTCGCCGCGGCCGATGGCCGCGTCCGGGTATTCGAGATCCCCGGCGAAGCCGGGCGCATCGAGCTCGACCCGCGCTGGTATCACGCGTTCGCGAGGTTTCTGACGCAGGGCTTCTTGCATATTCTCGATGGTACGGACCACCTGCTGTTCCTGCTGTGCCTCGTGGTGCCGTTTCGGCGCGAGCTGCGCGCGCTCGTGCTGATCGTCACGGCGTTCACCGTGGGTCATTCGATCACGCTGATCGCGTCCGCCTACGGCGCCGCGCCGGACGCGCTCTGGTTTCCGCCGCTCGTCGAGACGCTGATCGCGGTATCAATCTTCTACATGGCTGTCGAGAACGTGGTCGCCGCTGACGCCAAGGCGCGGCTCGCGAAGACGCGCTGGGCGCTCGCGCTCGGCTTCGGTCTGGTCCACGGCTTCGGCTTCTCGTTCGGTCTGCGCAACACGCTGCAGCTCGCCGGCGACCACGTCCTCACGGCGCTGCTCGCGTTCAACGTCGGTATCGAGCTCGGCCAGCTGCTGGTGCTCGCGGCGCTCGTGCCGGCGCTCAACCTCGTGTTCCGCTTCGTGATGGCCGAGCGCATCGGTGTGATCGTGCTGTCGGTGATCGTGGGCCACACGGCGTGGCACTGGATGATCGAGCGGTTCGCGACGTTGCGTCAGTTCGACTTTTGAGCGACTGGCTGGCCTTGCGAGCACGATATCCAGCGCACCGCCGGGTTTCGTTGGGTATGAGTTGGTATGGTCAAGTCCAAGCGCAAACGCGCCTCCGGCAAGGTGTTGGCGCGACCCACGCGCGTCAGGATCGCAGTCAGCTGCCGCGCCAATATGTGGCCGCTGCCGAGCGGGCCGTCACCGAGGGGCACGTGCCGTCCGTTTCGGCGTATGTCGCACACGCTGGAATGACCAGCATGCGCGGATTCGCTTGCAGATCTCGTCGCGCTGATGCGGGCCGAGGACGGTGGCCCGTCGGCCGAGGACTACGCCTGTGCGGACGCAGCGCTCGGAATATCCATCAGGCCTCGCCGACGCGAGTCGCATGAGCGACTTGGCCGATCTCGGCAAGCTCGACTCCAAACTGCGGCTCATCGCGATCTGAGGACTGCGCGGGGCGGACAGCGTACGGCTCGCGCTAGGTCGCCAAGTCGTCGATACGTAGGTCCTTCAAGTACGCTAGGACCTCTTTGCTGTCGATGGCCTTCCCGTGTGGCAGGAAGTACTTCGTCTCTTCTACGTATTTGCCAGGTTCCTCGATTCGAACGATCTGCGCCGGCAATAGTTCTTGTTCCAGGTTTGCGACGAGCACTCCTGCGACGACGAACTCCCCCTCGCTGTTCACTGTCAAGACGGGCGCTCCGCTCGCCCCTTGAAGGGCGGGAAAAGAGACCTGCAATGCCGCAGTCACGCGCCTTTCAGGAAAGTCACTCTTGTAGAAACGCATAACGTTTCCCTTATGCGTGAGCGGCTCCAACGCGACGTGGAGTCCGCCTATCAGCTTGCGCTGGATGCGGGTCGTGCTGTACTCGAATGCGAATACGTCCTCGTTCATGCCTGGTTGCCAGCTCTCGCTAAATCGCAGGGAGACGAACTCGTCGTGTTCGCCAACGGGGCACGCGGCGATGTCTAGGTCCGTCGCACCAAGTGCCTTCGGCAAGATCCAAATACCGATCTTCTCGCCGGGGAATACGAACGCATAGATTTCACCCTCCCTCAGTGGATTGCCGTCGAACACATGCTTAGCGGTGACAAGATGTCGCGTACGTTTGGACCCGACGAAGAACCCGGTCCCGAGGAGTTGGGTCAGTCCTTCGGAACTCCCTCTCATGATCGGGACAATAGAGTGACGGGGATTCAGCAGCGTGGACATGAACGCAAATGGTGCGGCGCCGCGCCGAAGAAAGAAACCCTATCGTGGGCCGTGTACCGGTCACGATTCTCGTGGAGAGACGGACTTTCTCGTTTTCGAGCATCGGCGCGCTCGCGGCGCGTTACGCGAATCCCGTGACGACCACCGTCGCCGCCGGCCGAACTGGCGCCTTTTGCGTTGATCGCGCCTAGCCGATGTCATCCAAGAGACCGGCTCCGGGATCCCCGGTCGACGGTTAGCAGGTCTCGATGTGAACCGGTTCCTAGTGACTCCGGGAGTCCGCTTCCCTATAATGCACCCACTCCCCCAGTGGCTTCGGCTGCTGGGTGCAGGGCCTCTTCGGAGGCCCTTGCTTTTTGTGGGAGGCTTACCACCATCGCGCGCCGGCTGCATCGAACTGTAGTCTATGTTGACGGGTTCAACTTCTACTATGGCGCCCTTCGCGGCACGCCGTGGAAGTGGCTCGATCAGCCGCTGTTTTTTCGGAATCTGCTAGGTCCGCAGAACGAGATTCTGGCCGTTAAGTACTTCACGGCACGCGTCCAACCGACGCGACGGGATCCTGACGTCCACGTTCGGCAGGATACGTACCTCCGCGCACTTCAGGCGCACTGTCCTCTGGTGCATGTGTCCTTCGGCCACTATCTCCGCCACGAAGTGTTGATGGAAAACGCAAACCCGCCCCCGAATCGCGTCTCTGTTTGGAAGAACGAAGAGAAAGGGTCGGACGTCAACTTGGCCGTACACGCGCTGAATGATGCATGGCTTGATGCTTATGATTGTGCCGTTATCGTGTCCAATGACTCGGACCTTGCCGAGTCTTTGCGACTGATCAAATCGCAGCACCACAAGCTCATTGGCTTGGTAACGCCAGGAGCTCCTGATCGCAGCACGTCTCGACAGCTCCGGGAATGTGCTGACTTTGTCCGGCCGATCCGCACGTGGATGTTGCGCGACAGTCAGTTGCCCAACCCGATTCCGGATGGCGCGATCCACAAGCCCGCGACGTGGTAAAGCCGGCTTAGTCTCTCCAAAGCCCGTTGAACCGCTTCGGCGCCAGCTCCGTGTAGCGCACCGTGTGGGTGATGTGATGGTGCTCGAGGTAATCCGGGATCGCGGCGATCTTGCTCGCCGCGGTGGCTCTCTACGGGGTGACGGCGTACTTCGTGCGGCAGCGCGTGCCTGAGGCGGCGCTGCGCATCGCGCTCGGTGCGACGCGTGCGTCGATCGCGAAGCCGTGCTCGGTCGCGGCGCGAAGCTGTCGCGATCGGCGCGGACGCCGGGGCCGCGCGTTTGTTGCGAGGCCTGCCATTCAAGCTCGAGCCCCACGGACCACGCGGCGTGGATCGCGGTCGCGGCGCTGCTCGCCGTCGTCGGCAGCGGCGCGCGCGGTCCCCGTGTGGCGCGCGCTGCGGGTTGCCCCGACCGTCGTCCTTCGCAACCTGTAACGGGTTAGACGCCTTCCCGCCTCGCCGGCATGTGCACGCCGCATTCGTGAAGCGCGGCCCAGGTCCTCCGCACGATATTCAGCGCACCGCCGAGTGTCGCTGGGTATGATGTTGGTATGGTCAAGTCCAAGCGCAAACGCGCCTCCGGCAAGGCGGCGGAACGACCCGCGCGCGTCAAGATCGCAGTGAGCTTGCCGCGCCAATATGTGGCCGCTGCCGAGCGGGCGGTCACCGAGGGACACGTGCCGTCCGTTTCGGCGTATGTCGCGCTCGCGCTGGAACGACAAGTACACGCCGATTCGCTTGCGGATCTCGTCGCTTTGATGCGGACCGAGGACGGCGGCCCGTCGGCCGAGGACTACGCCTGGGCGGACGCAGCGCTCGGGATACCACGCCTCGCCAACGCGAGTCGCGTGAGCGACTCGGCCGATCTCGGCAAGCTCGACGCCAAACTGCGGCTCATCGCGATCTGAGGTAACACCATGAAAGTAGGTTTCGTCGGCCTCGGCCGAATGGGGCAGGGCATGGCGCGGCGAATTCTCGACGCCGGCCACGAGCTCGCGGTGTTCGACGTCATGGCCGCCGCGGCCGAGCCATTGAAGTCGGCGGGCGCGCGCGTCGCGTCGTCGGTGAGCGATCTCGCCAAGGGCCGCGACGTCGTCGTCTCGATGCTGGTCGAGGACTCGATCGTCGCCGACGTCGCGTTCGCGAAGGGCGGTCTCTGCGATTCCCTGCCGAAGGGCGCGATCCACCTCGTCATGGGCACGCACGGCGTCGCGATCGTGCGCGAGCTCGAGTCGCGCCACGCGGCGGCGGGCCAGACGCTCGTGGCGGCACCGGTGCTCGGCCGGCCGGACCTCGCGGCGTCGGGCCAGCTCGGCATCGTCGCCGCCGGCCCGGAGGCTGCGGTCGCGCGCGCCAAGGTGCTGCTCGAGGTCATCGGCCGGCGCATCTTCGTCGCGGGCGTGAAACCCGAGTCCGCCACCGCGATCAAGCTCGCGAACAACGCGGTGCTCGGCTGCGCGATGGTCGCGATGGCCGAGGGCTTCGCGCTCGTGCGCAAGTACGGCGTCGCGCCGCAGGTGTTCCAAGACGTGATGACCGAAGGGCTGTTCGCCGCGCCCGCGTACAAGATCTACGGCCAGAAGATGGTCGACGGCAGCTGGGATCAGGTCGGCTCACCCATCACGGTGGGACTCAAGGACGCGAACCTGATAGCGGCGGCGGCCGACATCGCGCGCGTGCCGATGCCGAGCCACAACGTGTATCGCGATCGCTTGATCGGCGCCGTCGCGCACGGCGACGGCGGCCGCGACCAGGCGGTGCTCGGCCGCGAGCAGGCCCGCGCGGCGGGGCTCGACTAGCCCCCGGAATCGCCCAGAAACTCCACCAGCGCGCGCGTCACGGCCTCGGGCTGCTCGAGCGTCGAGAGGTGGCCGCACTGCGGCACCGTCACGAGGTACGGATCCTGCACGTTCGCCGCGATCTCGGCCGCGCGATCCGGCGGCGTGAGCGTGTCGTCCGCGCCCACGAGCACGAGGGTGGGGCAGCGAATGGCGGGCAGGTTCGGGCGCGAGTCGGGCCGATGCATGATCGCGGTCTGCTGACGCACGAACGCGTCGGCGCCCGTTTCCTGCGCCATCGTCTGCACCGTGGCGCGCAGTGTCTCGTCGCCGTGCCGCGCGGCGGCCACGAATTTCGGGAACAGCAAGTCTGCGATCGTGTTGAAGCGGCCGCTCCGGGCGATGTCGATCTGACGTTGCCGCGCCTCCGACTGCTCGGGCGCGTCCGGCCGCGCGGTGGTGTCGAGCAACGCGAGCTTCGTCACGCGCTCGGGCGCGTGGCGCAGGATCTCGAACGCGACGTAGCCGCCCATCGATAGCGCGATCAGGACGAACGGTCCCTGCACCTGCGACAACAGGCGCCGCGCGATCGCCGCCACGCTGGCGTCGCGAGTGTGATCCGCCACGATCACGGGCCCGAAGCGCCAGAGCGCCGGCAGCTGCTCGAGATAGAGCCGCGGCGTGCAGAGCAGCCCAGGCACGAGCACGACGGGCAGCGGCTGTTGCGTTGCGGCGCTCATGGTTCGACCACCTCGAAGTTGTGCGGTTAGACTGAAGAATGTAGGGATCCGCGGGCGACGGCAACAATGCGAGTAGGGCAGGCCCGGTCAGGTTGAAGCCGGTGAGACCTCGGCGTTCTTCAGTCGCGAGCGGTTCGATGATCGTCTGTTTCGAGCGTAAATAGCTAGAAACTATTGGGAAATACCGCGGTACTGGACGTATGCATGGGGTATCCACTTAGCTCCACCTGCGTCAATATATAGGGGTGAGCCGTTCCGCGGAATCCCTAGCTGCTGGTCGAGATTACCCGCGTACGTGGGACCAGTTCATGGACTGGTTTCCGAACGAAGCTTCATGTGTGCAG
>DASQOL010000050.1:0-8704 GCA_035644475.1 Gammaproteobacteria bacterium
CGAACGATCTCGCATCGGGGCGGTGGTTCCACCCGTTTATCGAGCGCGCGCGGGGTTATCTCGACCTCTCGCGCCAGCGTTCCTCGTCACTCCGTTCGTAGCGCCGCGAGTGGGTCGATCTGGGTCGCGCGGCGTGCGGCGATGTAGCTGGCGCCGGTGGCCACGAGCGCGAGCAGCGCCGCCACACCCGCGAACGTGAGTAGATCGTTCGCGGGTACGCCGAACAAGAACGCCGACAAGAAGCGCATCAGCGCGTACGACCCGCCGACGCCGAGCAGCACGCCGGCGCCCGTGAGCGCGAGCCCGCGGCCAAGCTCGAGGTTCAGCACGGCGCCCGGCTGCGCTCCGAGCGCCATGCGGATGCCGAACTCCTTCGTCCGCTGCGCGACCGAGTACGAGATCACGCCGTAGATTCCGACCGCCGCCAGTGCGAGCGACACGCCGGCGAACAACGTTAGCACCAGCGTGAGGAAGCGCGGCCGTGATTGCGATGCCGATACTACGTCGTCGAGCGTGCGGATCTGCGCGAGCGGCAGGTTCGGGTCCGCGTCGTGCACCGCGCGCCGCACTGCGGCGATTACCGACGCCGGCGCGTTCGCCGAGCGCACGGCGACGAATGGCGCCCGTAGCAGACCCGTGCCCGCAGGCACTTGGCCGTAAGAGAGATAGATCGTCGTGCCGGTCGGCTTGTCGACGCCGTTGTTCTTGGCGTCTGCGACTACGCCTACGATCGTGTAAAGAACGGGGTCGATAGTCGCGACGAGCTGCCGGCCGAGCGGGCTCTCGTCGCCCCAGATCGCGTGCGCCATCGTCTCGTTGATGATCGCGGCCTTCGGCCCGGAGGCGTCGTCCCGGGCGTCGAAAAAGCGGCCCGCTACGAGGCCGATCTTGAGAGTGTCGAAGTAGCTCGAGCCCACGACCTGGTAGTAGTCGATGACGGGAAATCCGCCGGGGCCGACGGGGACCGAGCCGCCTTCGCGCGCAACGAAGCCCGGAATCGGGGTGCCCCACCCGAAGCCCTCGGTGACGGGCGGTAGCGCGGATGCCAGCGTCGCGTTCTCGACGCCGGGGATGGCGTCCAGCGCCTCCTGGAGCCGCGTCCAAAAACTTCGGGCACCTTCGCCGGCGTAAGTCTCCTCCCGCAGCGCGACCGCCGCGGTGATGACGCGGCTCGAATCGAACCCGCCGTCCACGCGCTGCAGGTTCCAGAACGTCCGCAGCATGAGCCCGGTGCCGGTCAGCAAGATCAACGCGAGCGCGAGCTGGCCGACGGTGAGCGCCTGCCGGAATCGCTGCGCGCCTATGCCGCGCGTCGTCGCCGCCGCCGCGCCCCGGATCGTGCCCTGGAGGTTGCGCCTGACGTGCTGGAGCGGCGCGAGCCCGAACAGCAGCCCCGTGACCAGGCTCGTTCCGGCCGCGAACAACAGCACGGGCCCATCGACGCCCGCTTCGAGCAGTTGCGGTATGCCAACGGCGCCCGCGGCCGCGACGAGCCGCAACGCGCCGTACGCCACCAGCACGCCCGCGGCCGTCCCGAGCACCGACAGCAAGGTTCCTTCGATCGCGAACTGCGCGGCGAGCCGCGGCAGGGCGGCCCCGAGCGCGCTGCGGGTCGCGATCTCGCGCTGCCGCGCTTCGGCGCGCGACAACAGGAGATTGGCCACGTTGACGCACGCGATCAGCAGCAGAAAGAACACCGCGCCGAACAGCGTGCGCAGCGCGGGACGCACGCCGAGCACGACCTCGTCGTGCAGGTTGTACGCCACGAGCGTGTGTCCGTCCGGGTCCCACCGGTGGGCCGTGCCCGCCTCGCCGCGTTGCGCGACGAACGTCTCGAGCTCCGCTCGCGCAGTGGAGAGCGCGACGCCGGGCTTGAGACGGCCGAGCAGGGACACGCTGTGATCATTGACGGGCAGCGCCGGGTCGATCTGCAACGGCACCCATGCGTCGGAGGCGTCCGCCTCGCCCGGCGGAAAAGCGAAGCTCTCGGGCATCACGCCGACGACCGTGTAAGTCCTGCCGTTGATGACGACGTCGCGCCCGATCGCCGCCGGGCTGCCGCCGAAGGCGCTTTGCCACAGGCGGTGAGAAAGCACGGCGGTGAGCGGCGCCCCGACCGCGTCGTCCTGCGGCGTTACGACGCGGCCGAGCGCGGGGCCGACGCCGAGTGTCGCGAGCAGCCCGCCCGTGACGCGCGCGATCGTCACGCGCGTCGGCTCCGCACCGGGCGGCGCGAAGTTCACGCCGCCCGTCTGCCAGGCGTCGAGCGATTGCCAGGACTGGAGGCCGCGCTCGAGCTGGAAGTATTCCGTGGTCGCCGCCCGGAAACGCCGCCGCCGCGCGTCCGCGGAGCTCGGAGCGTCCACGTAGACTCGCGCCAGCCGCTCCGGCTCGGCGTAGGGCAACGGCCGCAACAGCGCGGCGTTCACGAGGCTGAAGATCGCGACCGTCGCGCCGATCCCGAGCGCGAGCGTGAGCACCGCGACGACGGTGAAGCCCGGCGAATTGCGCAGGCCGCGCAGTGCGAATTTCAGGTCGGCGAGCATTCGAAGGTCTCCGGATTCACGGAAGATTGGCGAGCAGAGCACGTCTCGTGCCAGCGGCGTCATGGCCGCGACCCGTCGTCCTTCCTCGGCTTCGCGCAATGTCCAGCGGGCGGAGGCCGCCGTGCGTGTCGCATTTTTGGGACCAGCGTGGCGGTTGCGGGACCGGTCGTCGGCGAGGCCGACGACGGACCAGCGGTGCGCGGGGGCGGCCCGTCGTGCTAGGGCAGCGGTGCGAGGGTCTCGCGGCGACGAGGAGGAGGAAACGGCGAACAGCCCTTCTGGCCGTCGGTGCAAAACGGGGGCAGCGCGTCGACGAACAGCCGCTCGCCGAGATAGACGTGCCGCATGACCTGGCTGTCGTAGGGGAGGGCCGGCTTGCGCGCGCCGATGTCCCCGCCGATCGACAGGATCTGCCTACGACCGTAGTAATCCATCACCGTGGTCACGCGGCCTCGAGCGAAGTTGTGCCGCAGCCCGAGCGCGTGGCCGATCTCGTGGGCGACGATGTAGCGCAAGTGATCGTTCTGCTCCTCGAGATCGCCCTCCATCATCGCTTCTTCGAGCACGAAGACGTGAGCGTGCAAAATCTGCCCCGTCCATGGATCGCTTTGAATGTAAGACGTCGACGAGTAGTCGCCGGACACGACCCATTGAATGACGTTGTAGGAAGGGCTCGGCGCCTCGATGCCGGCCGGGGCGTCGATCGTCCCCACCAGCGGCCGGCCCAGCGCTCTATTCCAGTACAGCACACCGTCCCGCACTGCCTCTCGATAGCGTGGCGGTATGCCGGCAGACAGCGCGAAGACGATCGGGGTGCGGACGCCGAACTTCATCGCGTAAAGCACGGACCGGCCCGAGCGCTCGAGTGGATAAGTCTCGTAGAACCCAAAATGCTCGAGGCTCGCCATTTCGAACGGTTGGAAGCCGGGGTCGGGACGATAGCGACTCAAATAGTAGTGAACGACGACGTGCTCGCCGTCTTCCGTTCTCGCTTCCTGATCGAAGACGAGCAACGGACCGTCGCAAGCGATAGAGAGGACCTTGCTGTCGAAGAGCTCGAACGCTCGGCGGTCGTCCTTGTCGACCCTGCCGTAGTAGTCCTCACCCGTGCGGTCTTCCTCTAGGTACACCTTGTCGAAACCCGCATTGAGGTCGATCTCGACGTAGTGCTCGGTCTCGGCTCGAATCGGGATATTCGCGAAGAGTTGCTCCGGCTCCGTGGCGGCCGTAGCTGTTGCCGAGTCCTCGAGCACGACCAGCGCAGCGCCTTGCCGCTCGAACGTCACGATGCGGCTGCGGCTCGTCTTGAAGCTCCGAATGCCGCTCTCGTCCTCGGAGTAGTTGACCTGCAATAGGAAGCGTTCACCGAGATCTTCCTTGCTCAAACGCGCCGGCTCGGCGGCGATCGTGCGGCAGACGGACGAGACGGCTCCGAGGAAGATCACGAGCGCGAATCGGTTGAGTAGGTGCATCGATCCTTGCCTGGTTCCGCGAGGCACGCGTCCGCCACGCAACGTAGGAGACTAGGCGGAATCTTACATCCCGACGGGCGGATCGCGGCTGCTTCGAGCGCCCCGGTCAACGCCCGATCGCCGCGCGAAAGCGCTTCTCGAACCGCGCCTCGAATACCTCGGCGCGGACGTCGACCGCGTCGCGAATCCGGCCGCGTGGCGCTTCCTTGCGGATTCTGGCCGGCAGGGCCGACAGAAACCACGCGAGCCCGCCGCGGGTGGCCTGATGGATGCCCGCCAGCGCGCGCAGACACCCTTCCTGGCGCGGCGACGACAGATGCAGCTCGATGAGCGCGCCGACGATCTCGGCGCGCTCGCCGTCGTCGATCAGCTCTGTGCGGCCGATGAGCTCGCCCCATGCGTCGAACCACGGTCCCACGGGAAGCAGCAGCTCGCGGCTGCGGCGCAGCGCGCGTGGCTTGCGGAGCGCAAGGAAGCGGTGGTTCTCGTGCGCCATGAGCTCCTTGTTGAGCGCGCCGGCGCGCGCGAAGCTCGGGCGTCCGCCCGATCCGTCCGCGTGGCCCAAGCGGGAATAGCGCTCCTTGAGCGGCTGGCCGGCGAGGGGTTTCGGCCACGCGTCGACGACTCGCGACAGGTCGCCGAGGTTGTGCGCCACGCTGGTCGCGAGGGCGAGCGTGGTGCGCGCGGGCGCGCCCTGCGAGATGGCGTCGGCGAACAGCCGCTCCTCGCGGTCGAGCTCGGCGTCGATCAGCGCGGCGAGGTTTCGAGCCTCGTCGGCGAGCCCGAGGAGCAGCGCGCGCCCGAGCGCGCCAGAGCGAACGGAGAACCACTCGCCATCGTGGCCGGAGAGCCCCTGCGTCACCCGGGCGGACACGAGCGTCGGGTCGCGTGCCGCGGCCTCGTCGACGTGGGCGCGCGCGGCGGCGAACACCGCCGCGTCGTCGATCGCGACCCACATGTGATGGCGGATATGAGCGTCGACGTCGGTGGGCACGAACGTCGCCACGGTGGAGTAGTGGGCGGCGAGCCGCAGGCGCAGCGTGCGGACGAGGCCCACCGAGTCGCCGTCACGGTGGTCGTCGGGGCCGTCGGCCGAGCCGTCGAAGATGGCGGTGAGCGCCGCCGCCCCGGGCGTGGACCAGAGCCACGGGGCGGTGTTGCGCACCTGTGCGACCAGGACGGAGTTGGCGATGCCGGTTTTCACGGGGGCGTCATGATACCGGGCGGCCGCGTCTTGCGGCGGCCGCCGCTGGAATACGACAATCCCCGGCACGCCGCCCCATACAATCCGCCGCATGGCCGACGACGCCCACTCAAATCCCGCGCCGCGACCCGAGACCGTCGCGAGCACCGCGAAGCGCGCCCGCACGTCGCGGCAGCATTACTACGCGTTCCGCGAGCACTACCGTAAGGGGAGCCTCGACGCGGCCACCGACGCGGTCGCGGGCGTCGCGCCGGCCGCTCGCGCCCGGGGGGTCCGCGCGCGCCGCGACCACCTCCGCGACTACCTGCGCTGGCTGTGGCCGCACCGCTGGCCGGTGGCCGGTTTGTTCACGCTGGCGCTCATCGGTGCGGGGTTCGAGATGATCGAGCCGCTGTTCCTGCGGTTCATCGTCGACCGCGTGCTGCTCGTCGAGGGGCTCGAGCCGGGTACGCGTGTTCTCTGGCTGAATCTCGCCGGCGGCACGTTCCTCACCGTCATCACGCTGCGGTCGGGCTTGAACATCGTCCGCGACTACCGCCAGCGGCTCCTGAACACGCGCGTGATGTTGTCGTTGCGTCGCTCGCTGTACGCGCGGCTGATCCGGCTGCCGCTCGCGAAGCTACACGAGATGAAGACCGGCGGCATCCTGTCGCGGCTCACCGGCGACATCGACACCACCACCGGGCTGCTGCAGATGGCGATCGTGTCGCCGTCGTTGTCGGCGGTTCGTCTGCTGATCGCGATGGCCGTGCTGTTCGCCTTGAATTGGAAGCTCGCGCTCGTGGCGCTCGCGATCGTTCCGGGCGCAGTGCTGATGAGCTTCGTGTCGGCGAAGCGCATCCGGCCGATCTATCGCGCGATTCGCAAGGACGTGGAGCACGTGGACGGCCGCGTCGGCGAGACGTTCTCCGGCATCCGGGTGGTGCGCGCGTTCCGCCGCGAGCTGCTCGAGACGTACGAGTATCTGCGCGGCCGGCACACGATCGTGCGCAAGGAGCTGTTCGCGCACCGGCGCGAGCTCTGGCTGTGGACGTCGTGGGGCTTCGCGATGTCGGCTGTGAGCGTCGCGATCGTCTGGTACGGCGGTCACCTGTATCTCGCCGGCACTGCTTCGGTGGGCGACATCATGGCGTTCCAGTGGTACTCGTTCCTGCTGTTGGGTCCGGTGTGGCAGATCGTGAACTCGTTCTCGGAGCTCCAGCGTTCGCTCGCCGCGACGGAGCGCGTGTTCGAGGTTCTCGCGATGCCGAACGACAAGCCGGACCGGCCCGACGCGACCGACGCGCCGCAGCTGGTGCGCGAGCTCGATTTCGTCGACGTGGAGTTCGAGTACCGTGACGGCAGGCCGGTAGTCGGCGACTTCAACGTGCGCGTGCTGGGCGGCAGTGTGATCGCGCTCGTGGGTCGCAGCGGCGCGGGCAAGACCACGGTGACGGACCTCGTGGCGCGCTTCCACGACCCGACGCGCGGCAAGATCCTGCTGAACGGCACGGACATCCGCGACTTTCGCTTGCGCAGTTATCGCAATCTGCTCGCGATCGTGCAGCAGGACGTGTTCCTGTTTGACGGCTCCGTGCGCGACAACATCGCGTACGGCAGGCACGACGCGACGGACGAGGAGGTGTACGACGCGGCGCGCCGCGCGAACGCCGAGGAGTTCATCGTGCACTTGCCGGAGAAGTACGACACGTTCATCGGTGAGCGCGGTGTGAAACTCTCCGGGGGCCAGCAGCAGCGGCTCGCCATCGCGCGCGCGATCCTCGCGGCGCCGCAGATCCTGATCTTGGACGAGGCCACGAGCAACCTCGACACGGAGAGCGAGCAGCTGATCCAGGCGTCGATGGCCACGCTGCTCGCGGGCCGCACGACGTTCATGATCGCGCATCGTCTGTCGACGATCCGCCGGGCCGACCTGATCCTGCTGATGGACAAGGGCCGCATCGTCGAGCGGGGCACGCACGAGGCGCTGATGACGCGGCGCGGGCTCTACCACGACATGGTCGTGCGGCAGATGACGTCGGCGGGCGAGGGCGCGACGGAAGCGGCGTTCGCTTCGATGTAGAGCTTGGCGATGGATCAACCGACTTGTCCAGCGCTCTCCGGCGACGAGCTTTCCGAGGACGACGTGCTCGCTTGCGTGCGCGTGCTGCGCGCGATCGAAGCCGACCGCTCGCACCTCACGCGAATCGGGCGCGAGCTGCGCCGCGAGCTCCTCACGCTCGCGGGCCTCGTAGCGAAACCCGAGCGCCAGGACCTCGTGCGGATGGCGAAGGCGTTTAGGCGCGCGGAGCGCGAGGCGGAGAAAGCCCACGACCGCGGGCTCCTGGAGCAGTCCGCGCTGCGAGTGCAGCGGCGCTCGCCCGTCTATGCGCCGCTCAAGCTCGAGCCGCCGCAGCCCGAGCACGTAGACGAGCGCGCGGAGCTGCGCCGCGAGCGCGCCTGCTACGTCTGCAAGAAGCCGTTCGCTAGGGTCCACCGCTACTACGACTCGATGTGCGAGGAGTGCGGCGACTTCAACTACGCGAAGCGCGAGCAGACTGCGGACTTGGGCGGCCAGTACGCGCTCGTGACCGGCGCGCGCGTGAAGATCGGTTACCAGGCGTCGTTGAAGCTGCTACGCGCGGGGGCGCATGTGGTCGCGACCACGCGGTTCCCGGTCGACGCCGCCGCCCGCTACGCCAAGGAGCCGGACTTCGCCGAGTTTCGCGAGCGGCTCCAGGTCTTCGGGCTCGACCTGCGGCACACGCCGAGCGTGGAGCTGCTCGCGCGGTTCCTCGCGGAGCGGCTGCCGCGTCTAGATCACGTGCTCAACAACGCGTGCCAGACGGTTCGCCGGCCGCCCGGGTTTTTTCAGCACTTGCTTGCGACGGAAGGCGAGCCGCTGGACTCGTTGCCTCGCGACTGGCGCGCAGTGTTGGCGCAACACGACGAGCTGTGCTCGACCGTAGCGATCGCCGCGCCGCGACGGAGCCAGGCGCTCGCGGCGACGGGGTTGGGGAACGCCGAAGGTCTGACGCGCAGCGCCGAGCTCTCGCAGCGGCGTTACCTCGACGACGACTTGCGTGGCGGGGAGGCGCTTTTCCCCGCGGACTGCTACGACGAGGACCTTCAGCAGGTCGACTTGCGCGGCGTGAATAGCTGGCGGCTCCGGCTCCACGAAGTCGAAACACCCGAGCTCCTCGAGGTGCATCTCATCAACGCGATCGCGCCGTACGTGTTGAACGCGCGCTTGAAGCCGTTGCTCGCACACACGCCGGGGCGGCACAAACACGTCGTGAACGTGAGCGCGATGGAAGGGCAGTTCTACCGCACGCAGAAGACCGACAAGCACCCGCACACGAACATGGCGAAGGCCGCGCTCAACATGATGACGTGCACGAGTGCGCCCGATTTCGTGAAGGCTGGTATTCACATGAACGCGGTCGACATGGGCTGGATCATGGACGAGGATTTGGCCCAGTATGCCGAGCGCAAGACACACG
>DASQOL010000051.1:0-19339 GCA_035644475.1 Gammaproteobacteria bacterium
CGTTGCCGAGCAGCGGTCCCGTCATGTACGAGAGCTGCTCGATCGCGGCCATGCGGCCGCGTAGCCCTGGCGGGATCGTCTCGTTCCAGATCGTCATCCGAAACAACCCGCTGACCATGTCGGCCGCGCCCGCGACCACGAGGCAGGCGAACGCGGCGGGCAGCGTGGGCGCGAACCCGAGCGCCGCC
The DNA here is from genome assembly GCA_035644475.1 of Gammaproteobacteria bacterium. GTDB lineage: Bacteria > Pseudomonadota > Gammaproteobacteria > Steroidobacterales > Rariloculaceae > FEN-1219. The sequence continues at coordinate 189 of DASQOL010000051.1, forward strand.
ACCCCGAGCCCCCAGATGCCCGCGGCAATCACCACAGCCGCGCCTTGCCTCCGGACGGCCGCGGTCCACTTGCTGAATAGCGTAACCAACAGCGCGCCGACGCTCATCGCCGAGTAGAGGTAGCCGACGGCGGTCGAGCCGCCCCATTGCTCGCCGAGCGCCGGGAACACCGCCATCGGCATCGCGAACGTCATCGCCACGATGTCGACGATGTACGTGCCGATGAGCTCGGGTCGCCGGCCGGCGTAGGCGAGCCCTTCGAGAATGCTCGCAATGCCCGCGGGCTTCGCGTCCGAAGCCGGCGGCATCGAACGGATCGCGGCGAGCGCGGCGAGCGAGATCGCGAACGTGGCCGACTCCACGACGAACGTCGCGGGCAGACCTAACGCCGCGATGCAGACGCCCGCGAGCGCCGGCGCAGCGATGCTCGCCGACGTGCCGCGCAGCGCCGTAAGCGCGGACACCGCGGGCAGCTCGTCGGGCGCGACGAGCTTCTGCGTGAGCGCCTCGAGCGCGGGTCGATGGAAGCCGTTGACGGCCGAGATGCACGCCGCGACGACGAACAGCGTGAGCACGCTCGGCCGAGGCAGAAGCGAGTTCGCGACGAGCGCGAGCGAGCCCAAGCACATCAGGGCTTCGCAGACGAGCAGCAAGCGGCGCCGGTCGATCGCGTCGGCGAACGCACCCCCCCAGAGCGCGGCCACGGCGAGCGGCACGAGCTGCACCGTGCCGAGCATGCCGACGGCCGCCGACGACTTCGTGATCCCGTAGATCTGCACGGGCAGCGCGACGTAAGTGAAGAAGCTGCCGAACGTGCTCACGAGCTGCCCCGCGAACACGAGGCGAAAGTTGCGGTGGCGCTTCAGCGGGGAGAGGTCGAGCAGCACGGCGTCGGGGTGCGAGGGAGGTGCGACGGGCGACCGGCGCTAGCGGGTTTCGCCGCGCTCGACTTCGCGCGCGATGCGCGGGTCGGGGATGAACCACAGCAGCGTCACGATGGCGTAGATCGCCGGACCGGCCCACGTCACCCAGAACGTCGCCGCGATCCCGATCACGTAGATCACGGGCGAGACGGTGCCCTTCCAATCGCGGCCGACGGCGCGCCTGAGCAACGACGCCTCACCCTCCGAGGCGATGATCGCCCGCTGCAGCAGCCAATACGCGATCGCCGCGAGCAGCAGCACGACGCCGTACAGTGCCGACGGCAGGCGTTCGAAGTGGTTCTCGCCCATCCAGCCCGTCGCGAACGGGAACAGCGACAGCCAGAACAAGAGGTGCATGTTGGCCCAGAGAATCGCCGCGTTCACGTGCGTGCACGCGTGCAACAAGTGGTGGTGGTTGTTCCAATAGATGCCGACGACGACGAAGCTCAGCACATAACTCAGGAACATGGGCCACAGCGGCACGAGCGCCGCGAGGTTTTCGCCGTGCGGCACCTTGAGCTCGAGCACCATGATCGTGATGATGATCGCGAAGACACCGTCGCTGAACGCCTCGAGCCGAGTCTTACCCACTGTGTGGCTTCCGTGATGACGGCGCCGGAGATTACCAAACCCGGCCCGTCCCGAGTAGCATTGACGCGCTAACGTTCTTCGGGGGCAAGAAGCGCCATGAAGCGCAGAGAGTTCGTCGCGTTGTCGGCGCTGCCGGTGCTCGAGCGCGCTCTCGGCGCGGGCCGTGCGGAGGCGCAATCGAGCGTCGCCGCCGCCGGCGGGGGCATGTTCGTCTGCATGCACGAGGCGACGTCGGCGGACCACGACTTCCGCACGGCGATGGAAGGCTACGCGCGCGCCGGCGTCCGCGCCGTGGAGGTCGACCTCGTCAAGGTCCGCGAGTTCGTGGGTGCGGGCTCGCCCGAGAAGGCGCGCCGCTTTCTGTCCGACTTGGGATTGAAGCCCGTGTCGTCGAGCAACCAGCTGTTCCTGGACGAGCCCGGCGAGCGGCGCGCGCAGGCGATCGAAGACCTCAAGTGGAAGGTCGAGCTCGACCAGGCGATCGGCTGCGACCGGCTCGTCACGCCGTCGGCGGCGAGCGAGCGCCACACCGTCGCCGACTATCCGCGCGTGATCGACAACCTGCTCGAGGCGGCCGAGATCGCGAAGCCTCACGGGGTGACGTTGATGCTCGAGCACACGCGCGTGTCGACGCTCGTCGGCACGCTGCGCACTGCACTCGGCGTCGTGCGCAAGGCGAACCACCCGAATCTGCGCGTGATGCTCGACACGTTTCACTTCTGGAGCGGCATGAGCAAGCTCGAAGACCTCGAGCTCCTTCGCGATGGCGAGCTCCATCACCTGCATTTCGAGGACGTGCCGGCCGAGCCGCCGGTGGAGGTCTTCGAGCAGCGGCATCGCGTGTTCCCCGGTGAGGGCATCGCGCCTCTCGCGCAGATCGTCGCGACGCTCAAGCGCAAGGGCTACAAGGGGCCCGCGTCGCTCGAGATGTTCGATCCGGCGGTGCGCGCCATGAGCCCGCACGACGTCGCGGTCAAAGCGCGCAAGACCATCGAGCCGCTGATCGCGTAGCCCTGGGAGGGGGCAAGAGAGATGAGAACGACGATTGGCCGGTTCGCGGTCGCCGCGCTCGTGGCCGCCCTACCTCCGCTGGTGGCCGCGCAGACAGCCGTGCGCACGGTCGACGACGCGGCCCTGACCGGCGCGGCGCGCGCCGCCGACGAGTGGCTCACGATCGGCCGCGACTATGCGGAGACGCGGTTCAGCCCGCTGCGCGCGATCGACACCGGCAACGTGGCGCGGCTCGGGCTCGCTTGGGTTTACGACACGGGTTCGCTGCGCGGTCTCGAGGCCACGCCGCTCGTCGCGAACGGCGTGCTCTACGCGTCCACACCGTGGAGCAACGTGTTCGCGCTCGACGCGCGCACCGGCAAGGAGCTGTGGCGCTGGGACGCGCAGGCCGATCGCGTCCGCGGCGCGCGCGCCTGCTGTGACGTCGTGAACCGCGGTGTGGCGCTCTACGACGGCAAGGTCTTTGTCGGCGTGGTCGACGGCCGGCTGGTGGCGCTCGACGCGGCGACCGGCAAGCCGGTCTGGGACGTACAAACCACGCCCGTCGACCAGCCGTACACGATCACGGGCGCGCCACGCGTCGTCGACGGCAAGGTCATCATCGGCAACGGCGGAGCGGAGCTCGGCGTGCGCGGCTTCGTGTCGGCGTACGACCCGAAGACCGGAGTGCTCGTCTGGCGTGTCTACATCGTGCCCGGCGACCCGTCGAAGCCGTTCGAGTCGAGGGCGCTCGAGGCGGCGGCGAAAACCTGGACCGGCGAGTGGTGGAAGGTCGGCGGCGGCGGCACCGCGTGGGACTCGTTCGCCTACGACCCCGACGCGAAGCTCCTCTACGTCGGCACCGGCAACGGTTCTCCCTGGGACCGGAGCATCAGGAGCCCCGGCGGCGGCGACAACCTTTATCTCTCGTCGATCCTCGCGCTCAACGTCACGAACGGCGACCTCGTCTGGCACTACCAGACGTCGCCCGGCGAGAGCTGGGACTACACCGCCGTGCAGCAGCTCACGCTCGCCACGCTCACCATCGGCGGCCGCGAGCGCAAGGTCGTCATGCAGGCGCCGAAGAACGGCTTCTTCTACGTGCTCGACCGGCTCACGGGCGAGCTCCTGTCGGCGCAGCCCTACGCGCAGGTCACCTGGGCCACCGGGGTGGACATGAAGACCGGGCGGCCGGTCGAGACGAAGCAAGCGCGCTACGGCACGGCGCGCACGACGCTACAGCCGGGCCCCGGCGGCGCGCACAACTGGCAGCCGATGTCGTTCAACCCCGCCACCGGCCTCGTCTACATCCCGGCGGTGGAGAGCGGCTTCGTCTACGTCCGCGATCCGAAGTACGTGTATCTGCCGCGCGCCTGGAACTTGGGTGTAGACCTCGCCGCGGCCTTCGGCATCCCGAACGGCACGCCGGCGCGCGCCGAGGCGGACTACGCCCCGGGCGGCGGCCAGCCGGCCGGCGCGCCGAGCTCGCTGCTGGCGTGGGACCCGGTCGCCGCGAAGCCGCGCTGGCGCGTGCCGTATCCGCGCGCGACCGGCGGGGGCACGCTCACCACCGCCGGCAACCTCGTCTTCCAAGGTGTGAGCGACGGGCGCCTGGTCGCGTACAGCGCCGACAAGGGCGAGAAGCTCTGGGAGACTCAGCTCGGCAACGGCGTCATGGCGGCGCCGAGCACCTACTCGCTCGACGGCAAGCAATATGTCTCGGTGCTCGTCGGTTGGGGCGGCGCGTCGGGCCTCTACGCGGCGAACCCCACCGGGCAGTACAAGGCGAACGGCCGGCTCTACACGTTCGTGCTCGACGGCAAGACGCCGCTCGAGCCCGTGCGCGGCATCCAAAAGCCCGCGCTGACCGCCGTACGGTTCGAGACCAACGAAACCGAGCTCGCGCACGGCACCCTGCTCTTCGGCCAGCGCTGCTCGATGTGTCACGGCATCAACGCCGCAAGCGGCGGCACGATCGCGGACCTGCGCTACGCCGCGCCGCAAACCTACGACGCATTCGACAACATCGTTCGCCAGGGCGCGTATTCCGGCCTCGGCATGCCGAAGTTCGACTTCCTCACCGAGTCCGACGTCCGCGCCATCAAGAGCTTCGTTCTCACGCGCCGCGCGGCGCTGCTGAACCCGCCCAACTAGCCCGGAGCGCAGTCGAGTCTCACTTTGGCCGGGTCTGGCGTTGCGGTGGCTGCGGCCGTACCTCGAGCTCGCGCGTAGCGCCTGCGCCGCGGCACGCGACTTCGCCGGCCTTCGGCCGGTTCCCTCGCCACGGCGCGTTCGCCGGGGTCCAGAACGCGGTCGTTTGGTTGTCGCGCCAGTAGAAACGGTGTGCCGCCGCGTTCTGGATGCTCGCCTGCGGCTCGCCCCCGGGCCCTGCGCGCCCGGGCTCCGCGGCTCTCGGCGCTGTGGCTCGGCTCGTCGCTACCGCCGCGGCGCAGGCGCTACGCGCGAGCTCGAGGTACGGCCGCAGCCGTCACGCGCAGCGTGCGGCCAAAGTGAGACACCGCGCCCCGGCACGGCGCCCCGGGGACGGTCGCCGCTCCGTCTCGAAATCGATAGAATCGGGGACGGATTCTCGACAGCGGTGGGCGAAGGTGCGGAGTCCACTTCTAAGCGTGACGGTCGTCGTTCTCGTCGGGGCGTGCACGGCCCCAGGCCCTACTCGACCTTCGTTGACCGATCCGGAGCTGCTCGCGGGTGCGCCGCTCGCGGCCCCCGTCGACGCGGCGCCGCCCATCGCCGCCGCCGAAGCCTCCGGCCTCGACGACGACATGCGCGCGTTCGTCGCCGCGAGCATCGGCTCAGCCAGCGAGCCGCGCGCCAAGCTGCAGCGGCTGTTCGACGCCATGCGGCGCGACGGGCTGTTCAAGCTCGTCTACTCCGGGATCGAGACGCGCTCGGCGGAGACGACCTTCCGCGAGCGGCGTGGCAATTGCCTGTCGTTCACGATGATGTTCGTCGCGCTGGCGCGCGAGGCCGGGCTCGGCGTGAAGTACCAAGTCGTCGACGTGCCGCCGTCGTGGAGCAGCGAGACGGAGCTCATCGTCGTGCGCAGCCACATCAATGCCGTCGTCAAGACCGGCTTCGACAGCCGCACGCTCGTCGACTTCAACCTGTTCGACGCCAAGACCGACTATCCGCGCCGCGACGTCGACGACGCCTACGTGCTCGGGTTGTTCTACGCGAACGTGGGCGCCGAGGCGCTGGTCGACAAGGACTACGACCTCGCGTTCCGCTACCTGCGCGAGGCCGCGCGAGTCGCGCCGGCGAGCGTGGCCGCCTGGGTGAATCTCGGCGCGCTGTATTCGCGCCGAGGCGCGTCGGACTACGCGGAGGCCGCATATCTACGCTCGCTCGAGATCGAGCCGAGCAATCGGTCCGCGCTCAATAACCTCGCCCGTCTCTACACGAATCGCGGCGACGAGGTGCTAGCCGAGATCTACACGCAGCGCGTGCGTCGCTATCAAGAGACGAATCCGTACTATCACTACGCGCTCGCGCAAAACGCCTATGAGGCCGGCCGGTTCGACGCGGCGCTCGACGAGCTCCGCCGCGCGTTGCGACTGAAGCGCGACGAGCACGACTTCTACTTGCTGCAAGGCCGGGCTTTCCTCGAGCTCGGCCGGCCGGACGCCGCGAGCGCCGCGTTCGACCGCGGCCGCGAGGTTGCCGAGCCGGCCGCTCGCGCCGAGTACGACGCGCAGGTCCAAGCTTCGGCGCGCGCGAGCATCGAGCGCGTGGGCAGCGAACCGGTGCGGGAGCAAGCCGCGAGCGCCGCAACCGAGCAATAGGCACGCCTGGCGGGAGGGAGCGGTCTTCGGTCATTGACTCTCCGGTTACGGGACCCTGTAGGGTTACGCTCCATGACCAGACCGTCCACATTGGCGCCGGCGAATTGGCGCGAGCTGCTCAGCGCCAAGGACCGGCTGGCACTCGTCGAAGCGGGCTACCTGCACATTCGCGCGGTCGCGGAGGAAAGCGCATTGGAGCTCATGCGCGCAGCATGGGTGCGTTGCTTGCAGGAGCCCGTCTTCCCCAAGCGGGGCAACAACGACGGCCCGAACCGTCTCGAGAAGGAACCGGCGTTCCTCCCCTGTCTCGAGCATCCCTACGTGCTGAGCGCGGTGGCGCACGTGCTGGACGGAGATGTCGGTCTCCTTAAGATTCGCGGCCGGGATCCGCGCCAGGGCAGCGGTCAACAGGGCTTCCATGTCGATGACGCAGAGCCGGTGCGGGCGGACCGCCACCGCATGGCCAACGCCTTCTGGATGCTCGACGATATGGACGAGGCGAACGGCGCCACTCGCCTCATTCCCGGATCCCATCGTTTCGGGCGGATTCCGCCCAAGGGCCTGGTGCGCCCCGACGCACGGCATCCGCAGGCCCGGTGGATCGAGGCCCGCGCGGGTGACGTCATCGTCTTCAGCGCTCACGTCTGGCACGCCGGCTCCAAGAACCTCTCCGGGGCGCCTCGCCGGATCGCCATGGCGCACTTCGCCCGAAGTGAGGTCGTCGAGCTCCACGCTCGCCCCTTCGAGCCTCACCTTTCTTGAGACAATGGCCGACGGCCGGCGGGCAGTCCGGCTACCACCCGCCCCGGGTCCCGAACCTATAATTGAGCTCGGCGGAGAGTCGCGAGCGGAGGGGCTTCGAGTGACGAACAACGTCCGATCGGCAATGGTGCTGCACGGGGTCTTGGCGGCCGCGTTCTTGCAGTGTCCGGCCGCCGCCCACGCGGCGAGCGAGCTCGCCGACGCGGCGATGAAGGGCGACGCCTCCGCGGTGCAGACGCTCATCGAGCAACACGCCGACGTCAACGCCGCACAGCCCGATGGCGCCACCGCGCTGCAGTGGGCCATCTATCGCGGCGACGTATCCACCGCCAAGGCCCTCGTGAAGGCCGGTGCGTCGCCGACGCAGCCGAACCGCGAGGGCGCGACGCCGCTATCGCTCGCGTGCCAGAACGGCACCGTCGACCTCGTCCGTTTGCTGCTCGACTCGGGCGCCGATCCGAACGAGACGCTGGCGAACGGCGAGACCGCGCTCATGATGGCCGCGCGCACCGGCAACCTCGAGCCGATTCAATTGCTGATCGACCGCGGCGCGAACGTCAACGCGGCCGAGAGCCTGCGCGGCACCACGCCGATCATGTGGGCCGCCGCGTACGAGCATCCGGCCGCGGTGAAGGTGCTCGCCGAGCACGGCGCCGACCTTGCGGCGAAGTCGAAGGCGATCCCGCGCGGCCGCCGGCCGTACCTAGCGCCCACCGTGCAGAGCCGCATCAACGAATTCGTTCGCGAGATCGGCCAGGCGGGCCGGCGCGTGACGACGGGCTCGGGGCTCGGCCAAGTCCCCCCCGATGATCCTCGCCAGGCCGCGAAGCTCACGGCGGAGCGCGACCGCGCGCTTCAGGCGCTCGCGTCCGCGCCCGCGGCGGCCGTGGGCGGCGGTTCGGACGACGCCGACGATCCGGCGCCGCAGCCGGCGCCGAACCGCGCGCCGGAGATGTGGGGCGGCGTCACGCCGCTCGTGTTCGCCGCACGTCAGGGCGACATCGAGTCCGCGAAGGTGTTGCTCGCGCACGGCGCCGACGTGAATCAGCAGACCGAGGGCGGCTGGACTCCGCTGCTGACCTCCGTGCAGAACCGCTACTACAAGCTCGCGACGTTTCTCCTCGAGCACGGCGCCGATCCGCGGATCCAGAACAAGGGCGGCTGGAGCCCCCTCTACATCGCCACCGACAACCGCAACATCGAGGGCGGCGACTATCCCACGCGCAAGCCCGACATGGATCACTTCGAGATCGTCAAGCTCTTGATCGATCGCGGCGCGGACGTGAACGCGCGCATGCGCTCGAGCACCGAGACGCGCACGATCTTCACGCACCAGTGGCTCTACGAAGAGGGCGCGACGCCGTTCCTGCGGGCGGCGCAGTCGAGCGACATCCCCCTCATGCAGCTGCTGCTCGAGCACGGTGCCGATCCCAAGCTCAACACCGACGATGGCACTACGCCGCTGATGGTCGCGTCCGGTATCGCATGGGTGGAAGGCGTCACCTACGAATGGTCGCTCGACGCGAACCTCGAGACCGTGAAGATGCTGCTCGATTTGGGCCTGGACGTGAACGTGCACAACTCGGAGGGCCGCACGGCGCTCATGGGCGCCGGGCACAAGGGCCGCAACGAGATCGTGCAGCTGCTCGTCGACCGCGGCGCGGACTTGAACGCGCACGACATCGGCAGCCGCGACACGATTCACAAGCTCTCGGGCGTCCAATGGCGCGCGATCGACTACGCCGACGGCCTCGTTCGGGTCGGCGTGCAGTCCGCGATCCCGCATCCCGACACCTCGGCGTTGCTCCGCAAGCTCATGACGGACCGAGGGATTTCGGTACCGCCCGAAGGTCGCACGCTCGAGTCGATCTGCATCACCGACATCTGCCAGCCCGGGGGCTGATTCCCTGCGTCGCGCGTGTCGACGCGCTTGCCACTCGCGGCGAGCGCGTGAGCGCTCCGTGCGTGTGATGTAGTTAACGATTGGAAGCCCCGACCGATCGCGGCGTGTGACGCCGCTCACACTTCGAAGCCGCGAGCGTGACTCGCGTCACGAGAATCGCGTAGCCGATGCAACGAACGCATCGGCCGCCGGTGTCGACCTCGTTTACACGCTCTCCAGTCCGCGCGCGCCGGTGCCGCGCCGCAGAATATGTCGCGTGCGTGGCACGGCTCTTGCTTTGTCTCCGCCGCGTTTAAATGTTTTCGCGCTTGGATCAGAGGAAATGAAGAAGAGTCACAGCCTTTCGTTGGTTTTCTTGTTGGCGGCGTTCAGCGCGCCGTCGTGGGCCGTTCCGATCGTCGGCAGCGAAGATTCGGTCAACAACAGTGCGCAGCTCGAGTACTCGGTGCAGAACGGGTTCGATCTGCGGCTCACGCTGGAGAACACGTCGAGCTACGACGCCCGCATCACGGGTTTCGGGTTCGACCTCGACGGCGGCAGCGCGTACGGTCTGTGGTCGGTGTCGGGCACGCTCGACAACGATGAATGGAATTTCTCCTACGACGCGATCCCCGGGTCGGACGACCGCGACGCTTTCGCGATCACGGGGCCGAACCTCTGGGGCGGCAGCCCGAACGGCGGCATCAAGGTCGGCGCCACCGGGATCTTCGACTTCTGGGGCACGTTCCAGAACCACGTGAGCGTGTCGAACATCGTGGTCCGCTTCCAGCAGACCGGCCGCGACGGTCAAGGCAGCGACAAGGGTTACGCGTGCACCGCGTCCTGCGCGGCTCCCATGACCCAGGTTCCCGAGCCGACGAGCCTCGCGTTGCTCGGCGCCGGCATCGCCGTGCTGGGATTCGCCAAGCGCCGGCGGCGCGCTGCCCAGTAGCTCGCACGGGCGCTCCGGCCTCGCACGGAAGCGAGGCTGGGGCGCGCCCCTCCGTCCTTTCAGCCGGCGAAGCGGTGCATGCCGCCGTCCACGTGGATGACCTCGCCCGTGATGTAGCGCGCGAGCGGTGAGGCCAAGAACGCGATCAGCTGCGCCATGTCCTCCGGCTCGCCGAAGAAGCCGATCGGGATGTTGGCGGCGATGAACGCCTGACGATTCTCTTCCGTCGGGTGCAGGCGCTCCAGGATCTGCTCGCTCTTGATCCGTCCGGGCGGCAGGCAGTTCACGGTGATGCCGTCCGCCGCGAGCTCGCGCGACAGGCCCTTCGCCCAGTTGTGCAACGCGGCCTTTGCGACCGACGCGATATTGATGCCCGGCGGCTCGTTGGCGCCCGTGATGTTGATGATGCGTCCCCAGCGCTGGCCGCGCATCGTCGGAATGAACTGGTTCGTGAGCCGGCGCACGAGCTCGAAGTTGAGCGTCATGCCCTCGAGCCACTCGTCCTCAGTCGCGTTCCACTTCACGGGGCGCGAACTGCCGGCGTTGTTCACCAGGATGTCGAGGCCGCCGAAGTCCTCGAAGATTTTGTCGCGCACCCGCTCGGGAGCCCCGCGCGCGGTGAGATCTTCGACGACCACGAGCGGACGCACGTCGCCTGAGCCTTCGATCTCGGCCGCGAGCTCGTCGAGCAGGCCCGCGCGGCGCGCGAGGACGGCCACGCGGCAGCCTTCCGCCGCGAGCACCTTCGCCGCGCCGCGGCCGATGCCGCGGCTCGCGCCGGTCACCAAGCAGGTTTTTCCTCGGAGCTGAAGGTTCATACGTGACGTCCGTCGCCAGTCTAGCAGGCGGCAGGTACACTGCGACGATGAGCATTGCGGTGGGGGAAGCCGCGGTCGCCGGCGCGGCGCCTGCGTGGTCGTTGCGGCGCATCGTTACGGCCGGCGTGATCGGCAACGTGCTCGAGTGGTACGACTTCGCCGTCTACGGTTACTTCGCGGCGACGCTCGGCGCGCTGTTCTTCCCCGCGGGCGATCCGGCGAGTCAAACGCTGGCCGCGTTCGCGACCTACGCGGTCGGTTTCCTCATGCGCCCCGTCGGTGCCGCGCTGTTCGGCCACATCGGCGACCGTTACGGCCGTGCGCGCGCGCTCGTGGTCTCGATCGCGCTCATGGCGATCCCCACCGTGCTCATGGGGCTGCTGCCTACCTATGCGAGCATCGGTATCGCGGCGCCTGTCGGGATGGTGCTGCTGCGCATGGCGCAGGGGCTTGCCGTGGGCGGCGAGTTCACTAGCTCGATGGTGTTTCTCGCGGAGAACTCGCCGCAACCGCGCCGCGGCTTCTTCACCAGCTTCTCGATGTTCGGCGCCACCGCGGGCACCATGCTCGGGTCCGCGGTTGTCGGCGCGTTGACCGGGGTCATGAGCGCCGAGGCGCTCTCGTCGTGGGGCTGGCGCGCCGCGTTCGTGTCGGGAGTCGTCGTGGCGATCGTCGGCGTCGCGATCCGCCGCGGTATGTTCGACGCGCCGGGCGGCATCACGGAGAAGGCCCCCTTGAGCCGCGCGTTTCGCGAGCACCGCTGGCAAGTCTTGAGGATTGGCGTGCTGAACTCCGGCACCGCGGTGATCTACTACACGTTGTTCGTCTACGCGGCGACGTGGGTGCCGCAGACGACGGCGGTTGCGCGAGCCACCGCGATCCAGGTCACGACGCTGTCGATGGCGACGTTTCTCGTCGTGCTGCCGCTCATGGCGGCGCTGTCTGACCGGATCGGGCGCAAGCGCGTGATGATTAGCGGTCTCGTAGGGTGCTTGCTGCTCGCGTATCCGCTCGTGCGACTCATGCACGGCGGCGATGCGCTGCTGCTGGCAGTGGGCCAGCTCACGTTCGCCGCGCTGCTCGCGTGCTCGATGGCGCCGATCCCGGCCACGATGTGCGAGACGTTTCCGCACGGAGTCCGCGTGAGCGCCGTGAGCGTGGGTTACGGTCTCGCGTACGCGCTGTTCGGCGGCACCGCACCGCTCGTCGCCGCCTGGCTCATCAAGCGCACGGGCAACGATCTCGCGTTCGTCGGCTACATCCTGGCCGTGGTCGCGCTGTCGCTCGCGATCGCGGCCACGCTGCGTGAGCGCCGCCACGCGCCGCTCCACTGATCCGCGCTCAGTTCGCCGCGCTCGAGCCGCCTCCGGCGCTGAACAAGTCCGCGTCGATTGCGTCGCCCACGAAGCGCGAGCCGTCGGGCGCGAGGTGATCCGAATCGCGATAGAGCGCGGCGCCGCCGGCTTCTACGAGGCAACGCGCGCCCGCGCAGAATCTTCCGTTCGGGTCGAATACGCGCGCGCCGTTCGCGGCCGCGACCTCGCGCAGCGCGCGCAAGCTCTCGGCGGATCGTGCGCGCGCGTCCGCGGCCGGCCTGCCGCAGGTTGCGGGGTCCGTCCCCGCGAGATGCGAGCGGGCGACGCAGTCGGACGGCGACAGGATGTTGTCGGGAACTTGCCCGAGCAGCAGCACCTCGACGCCGAGCTTGCGCAGCTCCGCGACCGTGCGCCCGAGCCCTTCGCGCAGCACGCGGCGCGACTCGGCGACGCTCTGCTCCGCGCCGGCTTGCCGCGCGTCCCGAAGATAGCGGCGCTCGTTCGTGCCGATGTCGACGCCTTCGGTCCAGAAGTCCCAGGCGCCGGCGAGCGCGACCGTCCGCACCGTGCCGCTGTTCTCGACGAGCTCGAGCACGCGGCGGTTGATGTCCGCGCAGTCGTCTTGCACGGTCGGAGCGATCGGTAGCGCCTCGTTGCGGCGCACCGGCTGCGTAACCGGGGTTGCGTCGAGCACCGGCGGGCATCCGCCCGCCCATTGGAGCTGCGCGGTGAGTCCCCACGCCGCGGCGCGGCGCTCGACTCCCGCGAAATAGTGCGCGGCGTGCGAGTCGCCCCAGACGAGCAGGTCGAAGCGGCGGCGGCTGCAGTCGTTGCGCCCGGCGTTCGGCCCGACGCAGCTCGGCGGATACTCCTCGTCCTCCTGAGCGGCGTCGGCTGTGACGACCGCGCGCGGATAGCGAGCGGCGAACCCGTGCGAGCGGACCAGCGCGAGGCCGGCCAGCGAGAACAGCGCCGACGCCGCGACACCGACGCCGATCGCGCGCCAGCGCCGGTCCACGCCGCCGGTGCGCCGGAACGGCGTCTCGATGAATCGGTACGACAGCACGGCGGCCGCGGTCGCGGCCGCGATCAGCGCGAGGCTCTCGAGTGTAGTGAGGTCGCGCCCGAGATGGATCCGCGCGAGCACGAGCGGTGGCAGATGCCAGAGGTACAACGAGTACGAGATCTTGCCGACGAAGCTCACCGGCCCCCACGCGAGCGCGCGCGCGATAGCGCCGCCCGGCCGCTGGCCCGCGTACAACACGAGCACCGTGCCGACGCACGGCGGCAGCGCCGCGACGCCGGGGAACCGCATGTGCGGCGAGTAGAGCACGATCGACGCGGCGATCGCCGCTAGCCCCAGCGCGCCCGCGCCCGCGGCGCGGGCGGCGGTCGGCCGCAAAATGCGTCCTGCAATTGCGGCACTCCCGCCATCCATGGCGGTCGGCCGCTCCGGCGCCGCGACCGCGAGCAGGGCGCCGAGCAAGAGCTCCCAGGCCCGCGTCGGCAGCAGATAGAACACCGCCTCGGACCGCGCCGCCATCTGCCACTCCGCGAGGGCGAGCGACAGCAGCGACACCGTGGCGAGCGCGAGCAGCGTGAGGCGCGGCTTGCCGATCCTGAGCAGCGCCAGCAGCAACAGCGGAAAGAAGATGTAGTACTGCTCCTCGACGGCGAGCGACCAGGTGTGCAGTAGCGGGTTGCGCTCCGCGTCGGGTGCGAAGTAGCCGGCGTCGCGCCAGAAGTAGACGTTCGCGACGAACAGCGCCGTTGCCAGCAGGGTCTGGCCGAAGCGCACGGTCTCGACCGGCAGCAGCACCAGCAGCGCGACCGGCGTAATCGCGAGCAGCAGGAAGAACAGGGCGGGGAAGATCCGCCGGACTCGGCGCTCGTAGAATTTCGCGATCGAGAAGTCGCGGCGGTCGATCTCCTTCTTGATGATCGACGTGATCAGGAATCCCGAGATCACGAAGAACACGTCGACGCCCACGAAGCCGCCCGAGAACGGCCAGAAGCGTGCGTGGAACAGGATCACCGCCACGACGGCAATCGCGCGCAGGCCGTCGATGTCGGCGCGATAGCCCGTCGCGAACGCGCTGTGGTTGTCCCGTCCCTGGCTCATCCAGTCCGCATGCATGCGAGATGCATGCCAAGACCGGGGGGACGAGCGGCCTACTGTATCGAAATGGCGACAGCCGGCGCGGCGACGCGAGTAGCGCGGCAACCCGCGGGGCGAACGGCAGCAGGAAGATGAGTCGCCGCCTAGAAGTGCAGCCTCACGCCGCCGTAGACCGCACGGCCCGCCGTGTTGAAGCCGTTCACCTCGCGGTAGTCCTGGTCGGTGGCGTTCTCGACGCGGCCGTAGAGCTCGAAGGTCTCGTTGAGCGCGTAAGCGACCGACAGGTCGAGCACCTCGTAGTCGGGGAGCGGGGCCGTCGGGTTGGGGAAGGTGCCGATGTCGATCGCGTCCTTCGACAGGCGATAGTTCGCGACGAAGCGGAACGCGTTGCTCTCCGACATGTACTGCACGCCGAGATTGCCGATGTTCTTTGGTCGGCGCAGCCGCTGCGCGTTGGCGGTGTTCTCCGTCTTGTTGTTGGTCCAGTTGGCGAGGAAGTGCCATTGGCCGCTGATCGGGGCCTGCAGGCCCAGCTCGATGCCCTTCGAGTTGCTCGTGCCCAGCGACTGCAAGTAGCCCGAGAACGTGGCGAGATCGAAGAAGATTTCGTCCGTGATGTCCTGATCGAAATAGGTTGCTTCGAAGTGCAGGCCGTTGGCCGCGTCGAGCTCTATCCCGAGATCGTAGCCCTGGCTCGTTTCCTCGCTGAGGCTTAAGCCGTGGGCCGGCGGGAACGAGTCCGGCCCGCGGTTGTACGAGACCTCGAACAGGCTCGGCCCGCGGAAGCCCGTGCCGTAGCTCGCGCGGTACTTCAGCGCGTTGCCGCCGGTCAGGTCTTGCACGTAGGCGAAGCTCACGCGGCCGCTCGTGTGAGTGCCGAAGTCTTCGTTGTCGTCGTAGCGGGCGCCTACCGTGAGGAAGAAGCTGTCGTTGAAGCTGCCCTGATACTCCACGTAGTAGCCGTCCTGGTTTTGCGACAGCGTGCTGTTGGTGGAGTCGACGACCTCTTCCCTTTGCAGGTCGACGCCGTAGACCAACGTCAGCATGTCCGACGGCTTGTAGCTTCCGGTGTACTCGGTCCGGTCGATCGAGCCTTGCGACTTGAACGTGCTGACGCCCAACGTGAGGTTGTCGCCGGTGACGTCGACGTTGCTGTAGCCGAACGAGTTGGTGAAGTCCCCGCTGTGCTGCTCGGCCGACACCCTGTAGGTGGTCTGGTCGGCAGTGCCGATGCAGTCGTACGCGGTCGCGGACGTGTTCGGATCGAAGCAGCCGTCGTACTGCGTCGACGCGTCAACGTTGCGCGCCACGAGCTGGAGCCGCAGGTTCTCGGTCGCGTTCCAGCCGAGCTTGGCGTGCAGCGTGGTGTTGTCCGCGCCGTCTTTGTCGCGCAGCACCATGTCCGCGGTCTGCGCGTTGAAGCCGTCGGTGTTGAGGTCCGTCACGGAGACGTAGAAATCACCGTTGTCGTCGCCGCCGGACACGCTGCCCGCGATCTTGCGAGTGTCGAACTCGCCGGCCTCGATCGAGAACCGCCCGCCGGCAACGCCGGTGCCGCGGCCCGTGATCACGTTGACCACGCCGCCCGCGTCCGCGCCGTACATGAAACCCTGCGGGCCGCGCAGGACCTCGACGCGCTCCATGTCGCCGGTCGTGAGCAGGCTGTCGAAGCTCGGGGCGACCTGCGTCGCGCTCGGATCGAGGTCCTTGATGCCGTCGATCATGAGCAGCGTCCGATAGCCCTCCTCGCCGCGGATCCTCAAGGTCGTGGACTTGCCGGGCCCGCCGCTATTGCTGACGCCGATGCCGGGCAAGGTACGCATCGCGTCGGCCAGGGAGTCGTAGCCGCGGAGCTCGATGTCCGCGCCGTCGAGCACCGACACGGCGGTGCCGATCTGCCGCTTCGGCGTCGGCAGCATGCTCGAAGTCACGACGATCTCTTCGGGGCGCTCGGTGGACGAGCTCTGGGCGTGCGAGACGGCCGGTACAGTGGTCAATCCGCACAAGGCGGTCGCGATGGTCACGGCAACACGGGGCTGCGACTTACGGTCGATCATGAAGTCCTCGTTGTAGTTCTATGTGCACCGCGCAAGCAGTCCCGAGGCCGGTCTCCGGCTCCGGCTGCGCGATCCTATAGGAAGGCGCGCGAGGGCTTGTCGTTATTAACAGTTATCTCGGGGGTTATCTCGGGGGTTATCTCGGGGGTTATCTCGGGCGTTATCTTAACCGTTATGCTCTGCGCTCCCCGCGCGTGAGTCGCCCGTAACCTCGAGGAAATGCCGCTCGAGGCTGCGCCCCTCGTGGAGTCGCCGCGGCACGACGCCGATGTCGAGCAGCGCTTTCAGCACGAGCGCCACGGCGGCGTCCCAGTCATGGGCTGCGCCGAGCCTGAGCTTGAGCTGGTAGTCCGGCGCACTGCGCCCGTCGATCGCATCCACGGGCGCAGCCGCGGTGAGCCGTGCGAGCTCCGCCGCGTCGAGCGGCCGCGAGAGGCGCAAGTCGAGCTCGCGCGCCCCCGCCGTGAGATCGGCTACGGCGCCGTAGGTCACCAGCCGGCCGCGATCGAGGATCGCCACGTGGTCGCAGAGCTCTTGGATCTCGGCCAGGTTGTGCGAGCTCACCATCACTGTCGCGCGTTTGCGCAAGCTTGCGACGAGGTCGCGGATCTGGCGCGCGTTCGCGGGATCGAGGCCCGCCGTCGGCTCGTCGAGGAGGATCACCTCGGGGTTGCCGAGAAACGCCTGGGCGATGCCGAGACGCTTCTGCATCCCGTGCGACAGCGTCCGCGCGCTGCGCTTGGCGTAATCGTTCAGGCCCACGAGCGTGAGGCACTCGCGCGCGTCGCTCTCGGCCGCGGCGCGGTCCCGGCCGTCGAGCATCCTGAAGAAGATCAGCTGCTCCAGGATCGGGGTGTTGCGCTGAAACTCGGCGTCCTGCGGCAGGATCGTGAGCCGGCCCTCGAGCTCCGAGATCCGCGCCGGGTTGCGGCCCAGGACCTCGATCGTGCCGGCGTCGGGCTTGAGGAAGCTCGCCACGATCGAGAACAGCGTGGTCTTGCCCGCGCCGTTCGGCCCGAGCAAGCCGAACGCCGACTGCGCCGGCACGTCGAACGTCACGTCTTCGAGCGCGCGCTGCGCGCCGAATCGTTTCGAGATGCCGACGACGCGGATGGCTGCGCTCATGCGCGGCGCCTCAGAGGTCCCGCCGCTCGAAGGTGCGGGCTCCGAGCCAAACGAACGCGACCGTGTACAGCACGCAGGCGCCGAAGGCGACTGCGACCGTGCCGGCGCTCGGCCCGAGCAGATCGTTCTGCACGCCCCACGGCAGCAGATACGTCGCGAAGCGCGCGGGCTCCCAGGCGAACGCCCCCAGCACGGGGGCGAGCAGCACGCCGCCGATCACCGCGTTCGCGACCACGAGCGACGTCATCGCCGAATCGCGCGTGGCGGAGATCCACGCACAGACCGCCACGTACGGCGCGCCGGACACGGCGATCGCCACGAATCCAAGGAGGCTCCAGCTCGCGATCTCGCCGCCTCCGTAAACCCCAACCTTGAGCCAGAGGTAGAGCGCGATCGTGACGATCACCACCGCCTGCACGACGACCGTGAACGCCATCGTCGCGAGTAGCCGGCCGAAGAAGATGTTGGCGCGCTCGGTGCGCAGCAGCAGGTAGCGGAGGCCGCGATTGCCGATGTCGCCGGCCGTCTGATTGAACGCGCCGAACGGGATCAGGAGCGGCATGCCGAACACCAGCACGAGAAAGATGGCCGACAACAAAGCCGGCCGTTCGTCGAGCAGGTAGTCGGCCCAGCGCCGCGTGCGCTCCTCGGCCGCCCGCTGCGCGGCGGGATCGGCGCTCTCGTGCGGCGCGATCGCCCACTGGACGGCCGGCCGCGCGAAGCTCACGAGATTCTGCTCGACGGCTTGCGGGCTCATCCCCGCCGGCCCGGCTTGTGCGACGGCCGCCTCGAACGGCGAGATGATCGAGTTCGCGACCGTGAGCCCGAAGAACACGGCGAGCAGCATGAACACGAGCGCGGAGCCGCTGCGCAGCGAGTGGCGAATCGAGTAGCGGCAGATCAGGCCGAGCTGCCGAGCATTCAGGTGCCGGATGCCCATGCGTCAGCGCGTCAGATCCTCTTTGAACGTCGTGTTCAGGAGCACGAGCGTGAGCACGGGGTACACGAAGCTCAAAATGGACAAGATGCCGGAGCCACCGCCGGCTGCTAAGGGGAGCCACAAGATCACCGCACTCGTCGCGGCGATCCTGAAAACCGCGCACACGTTGCCGAGCGTGCGGCCGAGGAACTTCTTTTGCTGTAGGTAGCCGATTCCCGAGAGGATCAGCAGAGCGCCGCCGATCGCGCCGCTCGCCACCGTGAACACCAACCATCCGGTGCCGAGTGTCGTCAACACGCTGAGTTGAGCGCGCTGATCCTCGCTCAGGTTCGGAGCGGCCTGCGCGAGAAACACCAGCATCGGCGCAAGCATGCTGAGCAGAGCGAGACCGCCGAAGATGAAATTGATGACTGCAAGCGCCGTCAAGCCGCCGGGCCGGGATTGGTCGCTCATGCTCGCCTCCGTTTCCTAGAGAACCATCAAGTCCTGTCCGACGATGACCTCGCCAGTGAATGCCGCGTGCACGCCGTCGACGAACGTGGACGCCGACGTGTCGAGGCTGTTGAGGGGGCGCTGGCCCGCGATCTGGTGGTAGAGCACCACCGTCTTGACCTTCGCCTCCGCCGCCATGCGGCCGACGTCCGCGGGCGTCGAATGCGTCTCCGCGACGTGCCGCGCCACGCTGGTCGTGCGGCCGGCGTCGGCGTCGGCCTTGGCGAGCTCCATGTTGCGGTCATACACGCTTTGCGCCATCACCTCGCAGACGAACAGGTCTACGCCGCGCGCGAGCTCCACGAGGTTCTTCGAGTAGGCCGTGTCGCCGGAGAACACTATCGAGCGGGTCTTCGTCTCGACGCGGTACGCGAGCGA
>DASQOL010000052.1:0-10197 GCA_035644475.1 Gammaproteobacteria bacterium
GCAGCGGCGTTACATGCAGCTTGAAGGACTGCAAACGCTCACCGACAATCAGACCACTCGGTTGTCCGCCGTGGTCAACTGAGCACGAGTCCAACCGAACCAGGACTCACGACTCGTACACCACGCCGTGGGACACGATCATTCGGTATGATTCTTCTCCGAAGTATGCGCGCGGCTTGTGCGCGGCTAGAAACGCTAAGCGATCTCCGAAAACATCTACAAGCGTTTTCTTGCGGATGCAGTCGGTTAGCCGTTCATGACGTGCGGAGTGTTAGTCCGTGTGCGCGTTGATACTCTCCCGCAAGCGTCGTTGCGCCGCTCGGATGACTTCTCTTACCGTGCACCCGCCATCGAAATCATTGGAGAAAGTCATGCAAATTTCGGGGATGAACAAAACGCAACTTCGCACCGCGTGCAAAGAGAAAGGTGTGAAGTGCTACGGCAAGCTGACAGTCGAAGGGATGCGTGCTGCACTGACCGCGCTGTCGACCACACGGCAGCGATGGAGACAGCGTTCAAAGTGCCGGAAGAAGCGAGAGCCGCGGAACCTGGGTCAAGAAGAAGCCAGCGCGCGTCCTGGCCGAAGAACGCAGCGCATCAACAAGCCAATCAAAGGCGCGTGTGCGGACGTATGGTCAGCGTGTGATGCGCTATACAAGCAGCTTTTCGAGGCGATTGACCTTGCTGTCGCTGCCGCCGTTGTCCGCGTGCGGTTGACTTGCAGAAGTGCTCATCCGCCAATCTTCGGTCCGTAGAGCGGCTATAGGCAGCGCACCAAGTCACGATTTGACTAGCGAAGCAGCCTGCTTTGCCTCTGGCTCAATCAACAATGCGATAGCGGTACGGTCGAAGTGCAGTTTTGGGTCGAGGCTGTTGCACACTTACGAAACGGGTTGCAACGCACAGCGTAATGCCAGCCAACTAACGTGCGCAACGGAAGAACGCGCCGTGTGCGCGAGCGCGCAGACGATGTAAGTGTTTGTCTTCGCTTAGGAAGAAATGGTGGCCAGGGACGGAATCGAACCATCGACACGCGGATTTTCAGTCCGCTGCTCTACCAACTGAGCTACCTGGCCATCCTGAGAGTCACACCGCTTGCGGAACGCCCTGCCGGGCGCGAAGCGGTCGGGTATTAGACCGGCCCCATCCCGCGCGCGTCAAGGCGGAGCAAAGGACAGGCCCGCAATTTGCATCCTCGAGAGCATGGATTCACCGCGTCCGAGCCCTCGAGCCACGCCCGTCTCCGACAGCGCCGAGTCGCTGCGCGCCCGGTACGAGCGCGTGCGTGCCGTGACGCTGAGCCTCGCGGAGCCCCTCACGGCGGAGGACCAAGTCGTGCAGGCCATCCCGGAGGCGAGCCCCACCAAGTGGCACCTCGCGCACACCACCTGGTTCTTCGAGCGCTTCTGCATCGCGCGCGTGAACCGCACTTACGAGCCGGTCGAGCCGCGCTACGAATACCTGTTCAACTCCTACTATTACACGGTCGGCGAAATGCACGACCGGCAGCAGCGCGGCCTGCTCTCCCGCCCGTCCGTGGCCGACATCCGCGCGTACCGCGAGCGCATCGACCTCGCGATGCTCGAGCTCATCGACGAGCGGCACCACAATCCGAACTTCGCGGCCCTGGTCGTGCTCGGGCTCAACCACGAGCAGCAACATCAAGAGCTCTTGCTCACCGACATCAAGCAGGCGTTCTTCGTGAACCCGCTCGCGCCGGCCTATCGCGAGCTGCCTGCGCCGCCGTCGCTGCATCCCGCGCCGCTCAAGTTCGTGCACGGCAACGGCGGCGTGTTCGAGATCGGCGCGACCGGGCGGCACGACGACTACGACTTCTGCTTCGACAACGAGACGCCCCGCCACCGCGTACTCCTGCGCGAGCACGCGCTCGCGAACCGGCTCGTCACGAACACCGAGTATCGCGACTTCATCGACGCCGGCGGCTATCGCGAGCCCGCGCTATGGCTCGCGGACGGTTGGGCGAAGATCCACGCCGAAGACTGGACGCGCCCGCTCTGCTGGTCGGCAGACCACGAGCGCGAATTCACGCTCGCGGGCTGGCGCGCGATCGACCCGTACGCGCCCGTCTGCCACGTGAGCTACTACGAGGCCGACGCATTCGCGCGCTGGGCGAAGGCGCGGCTACCGACCGAAGCGGAATGGGAGCTCGCGGCCGCCGAGACTCCGATCGCCGGCAACCTGCTCGACACGGGCTTCATGCACCCCGCGTCCGGCAACCAGGGGTTGATCCCGGCGCCCGCGATCAAGCAGCTCTCGGGCGACGTGTGGGAGTGGACCGCGTCGAGCTACGCACCCTACCCCGGCTTCCAGCCGCTCGCGGGCTCGCTCGGCGAGTACAACGGCAAATTCATGGTGAACCAGCTCGTCGTGCGCGGCGGCTCGTGCGTCACGTGGGCGGAGCAGCTGCGGCCGACATGCCGCAGCTTCTTCTATCCGCACGACCGCTGGCAATTTTTGGGATTCCGCCTCGCCAAGGACGCCTGAGGCGCCCGCTCGCGCGCTGGCTCGCATCTTGCAGTCGACGGGAATGGAGCCGGCCGACGTCGCAACTACCCATCCCGTGCCGCAGGACGCGGCCGCCGACGTCGACGCGATCCTCGAAGGATTGTCCGCCGAGCCGAAGCGACTATCGCCGAAGTACTTCTACGACGAGCGCGGCTCGCAACTCTTCGACCGCATCTGCGAGCTGCCCGAGTACTACCCCACGCGCACCGAGCTCGCGCTCATGCGCGAGCACGCCGACACCATCGCGACGCTCGTCGGGCCGCGCGCAGCCGTCATCGAGCTCGGCGCGGGCTCCACGGCGAAGATTCGCACGCTGCTCGATCACCTCGTCGATCCGCTGGCCTACATTCCCGTCGACATCTCGGCGGAGTACCTCGCGAAGCAGACCGAGGAGCTCGCGCGCGACTACCCGAAGCTCGTGGTGCGTCCGGTCGTCGCCGACTTCACGCAGCCCTTCCGGCTCCCGAACCACCGGCTCAAGGCGAACCGCAACCTGGTGTTCTTTCCGGGCTCGACGATCGGCAATTTCTCGCGCCGGCAGGCGCTCGACTTGCTCGAGGTCATGGCCTTCGAGGCGAAGCACGACGGCGCGTTACTCATCGGCGTGGACCTGCGCAAGGACCCGGAGCGGCTCCAAGCGGCCTACAACGACTCTGCCGGCGTCACCGCCGAGTTCAACAAGAACGTGCTCGTGCGCCTTAACCGCGAGCTCGGCGCGGACTTCAGCGTTCAGAACTTCCGCCATCGCGCGGTCTACGACGACAACGAGGGCCGCGTCGAGATGCGTCTCGTGAGCACGAAGCCGCAGAGCGTGCACCTGGCCGGCCGCAAGCTCGATTTCGCGAAGGACGAGTACATCGTCACCGAGTACTCGCACAAGTATTCGGTGGACGAGTTCCGCGAGCTCGCGCGGCGCGCGGGCTTCGAGCCCGTGGTCACGTGGGTGGACGAAGAGGAGCTCTTCAGCGTCCACTACCTCGAGGTGCAGTAAGCGCCGCTGCTCTCGCGGACGCCGCCCGAGGATCTGCCAACCGCCCGGACTTCTCTCTATGATCCGCTCCATGAGCGATGAAAAAATCTATCCGGTGCCGAAGGCGCTCGCCGCGCGCGCCTGGATCGATCTGGCGAAATACGAGTCGATGTACAAAGACTCCGTTGCCGACTCCGAGGCCTTCTGGGCGACGCAGGCGCGCGAGCGCCTCGCGTGGCTGCAGCCGTTCACGCAGGTCAAGGACACGTCGTTCGACGCGGGCGACCTGCACGTGCGCTGGTTCGCCGACGGCAAGCTCAACGTCGCCGCCAATTGCCTCGACCGGCACCTCACCAAACGCGCCGAGCAAACCGCGATCCTCTGGGAGCCCGACGACCCGAACGGCGAGGTGCGCCTCCTGAGCTACCGCGAGCTCCACGAGCACGTCTGCCGCTTCGCCAACGCCTTGAAGCGACTGGGGGTCGCGAAGGGCGACCGCGTGACGATCTACATGCCGATGATCCCGGAGACGGTCGTCGCGATGCTCGCGTGCGCGCGCATCGGCGCGGTCCATTCGGTGGTGTTCGGCGGGTTCTCGCCCGAGGCGCTCAAGGGGCGGATCGAGGATTGCGCGTCGCGCGTGGTGATCACCGCCGACGAGGGCGTCCGCGGCGGGAAGAAGATCGCGCTCAAAGCCAACGTCGACGAGGCGCTCGCCGGGGTCAAGGGCACGAAAATCGACGCAGTCGTGGTCGTGAAGCGCACCGGCGGCAAGATTGGCTGGATCGGCGGCCGCGATCACTGGTACCACGAGATCAAGGACGGCGCGTCGGAGGTCTGCCCGCCCGAGCCGATGTCGGCGGAGGATCCGCTATTCATTCTTTACACGTCGGGCTCCACGGGCAAGCCGAAGGGAGTGCTGCACACCACCGGCGGCTACTTGCTGTTCGCGTCGATCACGCATCAGTACGTCTTCGACTACCACGACGGCGAGATGTACTGGTGCGCGGCCGACGTCGGCTGGGTGACCGGTCACAGCTACATCGTCTACGGCCCGCTCGCGAACGGCGCGACCACGCTGATGTTCGAGGGCGTGCCGACGTATCCCGACGCGAGCCGCTTCTGGCAGGTGGTCGACAAGCATCAGGTTGATATTCTCTACACGGCGCCGACCGCGATCCGCGCGCTGATGCGCGAGGGCGAGGCGCCGGTGAAGCGCTGCTCGCGCAAGAGTCTGCGCGTGCTCGGCAGCGTCGGCGAGCCGATCAATCCCGAGGCGTGGGAGTGGTATTACCACGTGGTGGGCGACGCGCGCTGCCCGATCGTCGACACGTGGTGGCAAACCGAGACGGGCGGGATCCTGATCACGCCGCTGCCGGGCGCGACGGCGCTCAAGCCCGGCTCCGCCACGCGGCCGTTCTTCGGCATCAAGCCCGCGATCGTGGACGGTAACGGCAAGCTTCTCGAAGGCGCGGCCTCGGGTAACCTCGTGCTGCTCGACAGCTGGCCCGGGCAGATGCGCACCGTGTACGGCGATCATCAGCGCTTCGTCGACACGTACTTCAAGCAGTACCCCGGCAAGTACTTCACCGGCGACGGCGCGCGCCGCGACCAGGACGGCTACTACTGGATCACGGGCCGCGTCGACGACGTGATCAACGTCGCGGGCCACCGGCTCGGCACGGCCGAGGTCGAGAGCGCGCTCGTCGCGCACGCGGCGGTGGCAGAGGCGGCCGTCGTCGGATTCCCGCACGACTTGAAGGGCCAGGGCATCTACGCGTACGTGACGCTCAAGATCGGGCAGACGCCGACGGAGGCGCTCCGCAATGAGCTCGTGGCGTGGGTGCGCAAGGAGATCAGCGCGATCGCAACGCCGGACTTCATCCAGTGGGCGCCGGGGCTGCCGAAGACGCGGTCCGGCAAGATCATGCGGCGCATCCTCCGCAAGATCGCGGCGAACGACGTGAGCGAGCTCGGGGACACGTCGACGCTCGCAGATCCCGCCGTCGTCGATGACCTAGTCAAGAACCGCGGAAAATAGGGACATGTTTGATTTTCGCCGACGCGCGTCGAGATGCGACGGTAGCGGACGAAAATCAAACATGTCCCTATTTTCCGCTGCGATGCGCCATCCGTAGCCGACGAAAAAAGTAACCTGTCCCTATTGCTCCGGCTTGAAGTCGGGGGGCGCTGCCGAGCCGTCGCCGAAAAAGAACTTCTGCATCTCGTCCTCGAGAAACTTGCGCGCCTTCGGCTCGATCGGCGTGAGCCGATACTCGTTGATCAGCATCGTCTGATGCTTGAGCCAGCGCTGCCACGCGAGCTTGGACACGTTCTCGTAGATTCGCTTGCCGATCTCGCCGGGATACGGCTGCCGGTCGAGGCCTTCGGCCTCGGCGCCGAGCACCACGCAATGAATCGTTCTTGCCAACGCCGCTTCCTTCGGGAGGTGGGCGGCGATTATGACGTGCTTTGGGCTGGCCGGGGGAAAGCGAGGGCCGCGCTCGCGGCCCATCCATATCGCGGTGGGCAGCGAGCACGGCAACCCGCCGGCTGCGACGGTCATCCAGGACGCGATGCGCAACCTAGCTGCCTTCCTCCCCAAGAAGCAAGACAGGCGCGCGGTCTCGGACGCGCCAAGTGGTAACGGCAGCAACATTTGTGCCATCGCGCCGACGAAACGCATATTCAGCGACTTAGGCGACCGCGCCGAATAACCGACTTGCCGTTCGTAAATAAGCTCGACACTGGTGGGGGCGACGTGTCACCGAGCGCGGAGTGACCGCAGCAACTCCGCCACGGGGGCCGGCACGCCGACCGGCAGGTCCGCGCGCGGGTCGTGCCAGACGCGGTCGCCCCGGTCCGCCACGCCCGCCGGCGCCGCCGCGAGCTCGAGGACGAGCGGACGCAGGTCGAGGTCGAAGTGCGTGAACGCGTGCTCGATCGTCAGGAGCGGCCGCGCAGACGACACGCGGGCGCCGAGCTGGCGCTGGCACCACGCCTCGGCCGCGTCGTCGCTCCCGAGCTCGGGCAGGCTGTAGAGCCCGCCCCAGATACCGCTCGCCGGCCGCCGCTCGAGCAGCACGCGCCCGCCGGGGTCGCGCACGACGAGCACGTCCACATGTCGATGCGCACGCGCGCGCTTCGGCCGCGCCGCCGGGTGCCGCGCCTGCGTGCCCGCGCGGCACGCGGCGCAGTCCTCGGCCAGCGGACACACGGTGCACGCGGGCTTGGCGCGCGTGCAGAGCGTGGCGCCGAGATCCATGATCGCCTGCGTGTAGTCGGCCACGCGTTCCAACGGTGTGTGCTCTTCGGCGCGCACCCAGAGCTCGCGCTCGACGGCGGGCGTGCCGGGCCAACCATCCACCGCGTGATAACGCGCGAGCACGCGCTTCACGTTGCCGTCGAGGATCGGGTGCCGCTCGCCCGCCGCCTGCGCGGCAATCGCACCCGCCGTCGACCGGCCGATACCGGGCAGCTCCACGAGAGCGTCGAAGCGCGCCGGCACCTCGCCGCCGAACCGCTCCGCGACGACTTGCGCGGCGCGATGCAGGTTCCGTGCGCGCGCGTAGTAGCCGAGACCCGACCAGAGCCGCAGCACGTCGTCGAGCTGCGCCGCGGCGAGCGCGCCGACGGTGGGAAACCGCCGCATGAATCGCTCGTAGTACGGGATCACCGTCGCGACCTGGGTTTGCTGGAGCATGATCTCCGACACCCAGACCGAGTACGGCGTGCGCTCGAGCTGCCACGGCAGATCGTGGCGGCCGTGCGCGTCGAACCAGACGAGCAGCCGCGGGGCGAGCGCCGCCATCAACGCGGGGCGGAGGAAGAGCCGGGCGGCGGCACCGTCGGGTCGATCGGCAGGCCTTCGAGCTCGCGCGCGAGGTTCTCGATGCGGCGCACGGCGCGGGGGGCGCCGTCCGCCAACGTGCGCCTGAGGCGCCACGGCCCGATCAAGGGAGGCACCCAGAAGTCGGGCTCCATCTCGAGCGCGTACGTGAGATTCGTGCCGCCTGCGCCGTCGGGCTCGAGCGTCCATTCGGACGTGCTGTACTTGAAGTTGCTGCGCTCGGGCAGCACGGAGGTCTTGATCCACTTCGGCTCGCGGGTCTCGAGCCGCTCGACGCGGTCGAAGGTCATGCAGTGCCAGAGCACGCAGCCTTCCATCCGCGTGAACACGATCGGCGTGCCGTCGGTGTCGGGATCGAGATAGCGGCTCTCCTTGTAGGCGCTCGAGATCCGGCCAAACCGATTGTCGCCGTAGTCGGTGAGCACCGTGTAGATCGACTGCGGCGTGGCGGCGAGATGCGCATCGGCCACGAGGCTGTAGCGATCGCGCTGCTTCGTGACCTCGAGGTTGTCGATCGTGGCCGCCCAGATGCAAGCGCTCGCGGCGCACGCACCGAGCGCGACGATGGCGGCGTGGCGTGCTTTCGCGGAGCCCATGCAGGCGTCAGCGACTGAGCCGGTCGCGGAGGCGGTCGGTCAGCCGTTTGGAGGCCTCTCCCTTCTTCTCGTCGAGCTTCTGGTCGACCTCCTTGGTGACGCGCGACTTCACAAGCGCGCCGAAGTCCGGCAGCACGGAGGGCGCGTCGATCGTGCCGGTGACGCGCAGCGGCAGCGTGTCGCCGGCGTACTTCACCATCGCGGGATCCGACTGGAGCTTCGGCCCGTCGATCATCGTGGCCTTGAGGTCGAAGCTCACCTTGTCGTCGAGCAGGTTCACGGTGCCCGTGCCCGCGATCCGCATGAAGTCGAGCGCTCCGGCGAGGTCGCGATTCGTGAGCACCGCGTCCTCGACCGTGCCGGTGGCGGCGAGCGACGCGAACGTCGTGCGCCGCGGGGCGTCGCCGCGCTCGGGCTCTGGGTCGTGGTCGAGCCGGGCGCGGGCCCGGCGCAGCTCGTACCAGAGGTCGATGCCTTCGAGCGCGCCGTTCGTCACGCTGAACGACAGGTTGCCGTCCAAACCCCGGCGCATCTCGCCGAGATTCGAGCCGTTCGCCACGAGGTCGAGCTTCACGTCGCCGATCCCGGCCACGTCGGCCGAGCCGAGCAGATCCTTGCCGAGCGGCACGAGGTCGACGTGGTCGAGCTGCTGCGCGATCGTGGCCTTGGCCGCGTTGGCTTGCACGTCGAGATCGATCTGGCCGTTCCACGTGCCGCCGTAGAGCGAGGCCTTCGGCGTGATCTTCAGCTTGCCGTTCGCCGCCGTGAGCCCGAAGCTCGCGTTCGTGAGCGTGAGACCGCTGAACTTGGCCTTGCCAAACTTGAGCTCGCCGGCCGCGTCGAGCTTGCGCAGCACTTCGAGCGGCAGGTCGACCTCGTCGAGCGAGCCCTCGTCGGCGGGCGCGGAGGAGTCGGACGACGGCGGCAAGTAGCGGTCGACGTTGATGTCGTCGACGCTCAAGTTGTACGCGAGCTTGTCGCCCTCGAGGCCTACGCGCCCGGTGAGCGTCGAGTCGTCGAGCTTGAGCTGCATGTCGCGCAGGCCGAGCTGCGACGACGTGTAGAGCAGATTGGCCTTGGCGCTCGCACGGTGCAGCACCGCGGAGTCGGCCGTCTCGAGCTCCACCTTGAACGCGCCGAGCACGTTGCGCGGGTCGAACTCGCGGATGTCGACCGCGCCCGAGAGCGACAGGTCGCTCAGGAGCTTCTGGCCCGTGAGCGACCCGGCGACGGTGATACCGAGCACGTCGAGCGTGAGGCCGTTCAGCTCGAGCGACTCCTTGCCGAGGTTCGCGGCGAGCGAATCGACCTCGAGCGTGGCCTTGCCGGAACCGCCGGGCCAGGCGGCGCCGCTGCCGTCGATCTTCACGTCGAGCTGCTCGAGCTTGTAGGCATTGTCGGCCAACGCGAGCGTGGCCTGGGTGCTCGCGTCGACCGCGACCTTGACGTCGGCGCCCGCCAGCGAGAACCGGATCTTCAGCGGAAACTTCTTGCCGGACCCGAAGCCGTTGGCCGTGAGGCCGAAGCTCGTGAGCTCCCAGTGGCTCTTGGTGGCTGCGTCGTTCCAGGTGACGCGCGCATCGGCGATCTCGATGGCGCCGACGCCCAAGTCGAGACCTTGCGCCGCGCCGCCGCCGCTCTGCGCCGCCGGCGCCTGCGCGCTCGACGCGCCGCCGAGATCCTGCCAATTGTTGCGACCGCGCGCGTCGCGCGCGAGGTTGAGCTCGAGCCCGTGGAGCCGCGCTTCGCTGATCTCGATCCGGCGGGTCAGGAGCGGCAGCAGCGCCACCTTGAGCTCGGCGCTGCCGATCTTCGCCATCGGCGCCGAGCCGAAGCCCTGCGCGTTCGCGATGCTCGCGGAGCCGACGGCGATCCGGATCGACGGGAACACCGCAAGCTCGAGGTCGCCGTCGAGCGTGAGCTTACGGCCCGTGGCGTGCTCGGCTGCGGCGACGATCTCGTCCTTGTGGTCGTTCGGGTCGAACAGCATGCCCACCGCGACGAGCGCCGCGATGAACAGCACGATCACGGCGCCCGCGATGATGCCGATCAGCTTGAGAGTGCGTC
The DNA here is from genome assembly GCA_035644475.1 of Gammaproteobacteria bacterium. Lineage (GTDB taxonomy): Bacteria > Pseudomonadota > Gammaproteobacteria > Steroidobacterales > Rariloculaceae > FEN-1219. The sequence continues at coordinate 10,010 of DASQOL010000052.1, forward strand.
TCATGGGCGTGCCCCCGCGAAGAGCCTATTACGCCCCATCGTAGCAAACCGCGGCGAACGGAGTGCGAAGGTCGGCCCGAAGATCAGCCCGAAGATCAGCGCGAAAGTCAGCCGATAGCTTTTGAGCGCACCTTGCTGGGGAACTGAGAGTTCCACCGCTCGACGATGGCCTCGAGGTCCTTGGCGCG
>DASQOL010000053.1:0-11470 GCA_035644475.1 Gammaproteobacteria bacterium
TCGACGTCCCCGACGTGCAGAAGGTCTTCGATCGCGCGGTGAAGGCGGGCGCCAAGGTCATCGAAAGCCCCCAGCCGACGCCGTACGGCGCCTTGCGTTGCGCGCTCGAGGACCCCGAAGGCCACCAATGGTGGTTCGCCCAACCCCTCCCGCCGCGCCCCAAGAAGAAACCGAAAAAGCGCACCGCCCCCAAGCGCCGCAAGTAAGACCGCGAATCGCAGCCGACGACGCGTCCCGTCTCACTTTGGCCGCGCGATGCGCGCAACGGCTGCGGACGTACCTCGAAGGGTCCTCCCGAGACCCTCGCGGCACATGGCCGGGATTTGCATCCTGCAATCCCGGCACTCCCGCCATCCATGGCGGTCGGATGTGCCGCGCGGAGCCCCAGGGATGGTCTTCCGGCGTGTCTCGGGAGGACCCTTCGAGGTGCGGCCGCAGCCACCTCGACGCCAAAACGGCCAAAGCGAGACACGACCGCGACGCGCGCGGCTAGAGCGGTACGCGCCCGAGCACCGTGTGCGTCTGCCCCGACCCGGTGGTGTACACGAACGTCTTGCCGTCCGGCGCGATCGCCAGCGCGCTGACGTCGCGCGCGTCGTACAACGCCTGCACCGCGCCGTCCCGGGCGTTGCGGATCACGAGCGTACCGGCCGGCGCGCCTCCGACCGCGCTCGCTTCGGGCGCTTCGTAGCTGAGAACGAATCGGCCGTTCGGCGCGATCTCGACGAGCCTCAAGCGGATCTTGCCGGTGCTCGTCTTCGCGTCGAGCGCGGGCGGGACGAGCGCTACCGACCACAACACCGCGCCGGTAGAAAGGTCGCGGAGCTCGAGGTTGCCGTCGCGCTCGAACGCCGCGGCGAACTCGGTGCCCGGCAGCGCGCCTTGCGAGCGCGCGATGCTGTTCGTGCCGGGCACGTTGCCCGTGATTCGCCAGTCGGGGATCCGCCACGCACGCACACCGAAGCGCTCGCGATCGTCGAATGGAGTGACGCTCGCCGCGAGCAGCCGTCGCCCGTCGGCGGAGAAGCCGACGCGCGCGCGCGCGGCGCTCGCCTCGAGCTGCGCGACGGCGGCGCCGGTGTGCACGTCGATCACGTTCACCGAGCCCAACCCGAGCCGCCGCTCCGGCAGGCCGCGCGCGCCCTGGAACGCGAGCAGCGCGCCGTCGGGCGAGAACGCGACGGCGGCGACGGGGCCGCAGGCACCGGTGCACTCGTAACGCGCGCTGTCGTGCAGCGAGTCCGCCCGATGGACCTCGACCTTGCCCACGCGTCCGACCGCGACGTCGCCGCTCTTGGAGACGGCGATCGAGTAGACGGTCTCGTCGTTGAATCCGGGCCAGACCTTGCGCACGACGACGCCGTCGCGAGCGCGCATGATCCGCACACCGCTGGCGTCGCCGACCGCGACCAGCTTGCCGTCGGTGGAGAACGCGTCGATCGCCCAGGCCGAGATCTCGTCGTGCAGCCTGCGGCCGGTCACGCGCCAGACGACCGACAGGCCGAGCGGCGTGTCGCCGGCGGCGCCCGTCTCGGGCAACGGCGTTTGCGCCGCGACGGAGGACGCGAGGCCCGCGGCGACGGCCACGGCGATCGCGACCGCCGTCGCGATGGCGCCGCGCGCGGCAACGGAAGACGGCACAGGGCGGCGAGATCCGCTCGCGAACGACGACGCGAAATGAGCTGCCGATTTGACCAAACGCCACGAGCACCGGACCGAGCGGGGCGCCAGTGTACAACGCGACGTTCGTCCCGCCGCGGCGCTTGGGATTACTTGATCGGGTCGGCAGCGCCGGGTTAGACCCGGACGCCCGCGAGCAGCGCGCCCGCCGACAACACGACGATCCCGATCACGGCCCAGCGCACGAACGGCGCGCCGCGCTTCACGGCCATACGGGCGGCGACCCACGCGCCGGCCGCTTGGCCGACCGCGAGCAAGAGGCCGACGCGCCAGTCGACCTGGTCGTTGATCACGAACACGACGAGTGCTGCCGCGGTGGTCAGGAGGTTGATCAGATTCTTCAACGCATTCGCGCGCAGCACGTTGAAGCCCGCGGCGAGCACGAGCCCGGCGATGAGAAAAATGCCGACGCCGGCCTGGATGAACCCGCCGTAAACGCCGAGCACGAAGAACAGCGGCACCTCGACCCAGAGGCGGGCGGGCCGACCGGTCGCGTGCTCGTCGAGCCAACGCTCCGGCTTGAGCAGCATCACGGCGAGCATCGCGATCATGAGCGCGCCGATGATCCGCCGGAGCAGCGCCTCGTCGAGGTCGACCGCGAGCGCGGCGCCGAGCGCCGAGCCCGCGACCGCGGGCACCACGAGCTTCCATGTGTTGGCTGCGTCGAGCACCCCGCTGCGCCGAAAGGTCGCGACGGCGACCGCGTTCTGCAGCAGCACGCCGACGCGATTCGTGCCGTTCGCCACGGTGGCCGGCAGCCCGAGCAGGATCAGGATCGGCAGCGTGATCAACGAGCCGCTGCCGGCGAGCGTGTTGATGAATCCCGCCGCGAAACCGGTGATCGGGACGGCGGCAAGCAGGAGTAGGTGGTAATCCATGAAAATCGGGACAGGGTACCCCTTCGCCGGCAGGCAGGCGCGCTGATTTGCCAACGGCCGCACACGCCGCGGCCGCGCGCTGAGAACCGCGTCATGGCGCCCGCCTGCAAGAATCGCGAGATTCGCCGTTATGGCGTCCACGAGACCGGAGCAAGAGCAGCGCGTGACCTTCCGCGTCGCCGTGCGCGCCGGCAGCGGCATCGATGCGTACGTGGTGCTCGCCGGCAAGAAGCTCGCGGCCAAGGTCGGCGACATCAGCGCGGAGGGCATCTTCGTGAAGCTCGACCGCGGCGCGATCGCGGCGCTGAAGCCCGACAGCAAGGTCGACGTCGAGGTCGCGTTCGACGGCGAGATCATGGTGCTGCACGGCGTGATCCGCTCCGAGCACGCGGGCGGCTACGGCATCCATTTCCCGGCGCGCGATCGCGCGGGCCGTGCGAATCCGCTCGCCAAGTTCGAGCGCATCTCCGCGAGCCTGCAACGCTCGTCGCTCTCGCAGCGGCTCAAGATCCTCAAGCTCTAGGGTTCGAGGGCGATTCGCGACACGGTGGGGCCGGCGAGGAACGGCGTCGGCTTGCCGTCCACCCAGTCGCCCACCAAATCGGCGAAGTTCGCTGACAGAAAGTGTCCGCTCTGGCCGCCCGCGAGCTCGAGGATCCCGTCCTCCGGATGCGCCGGCGACACGCTCATGCGCAGCAGCGCGCCGTAGCTCGGCGTAGCCACGCGCAGCGTCACGGGCGCGCCGGGCAGCGGCGCGGCCGGCAGTCGCAGCCAGCGGCCGAGCACGGGGCCGATCACGGGTAAGCCCGCGAACGGATGCGCGACGTCGAGCGTGTTGACCTCGCCCCAAGGAGCGTCGGGTCCCGGGCGCGCCCCGTCGGCCTCCAGCTCGCGCAGCGCATCGAGCAGCACCTGGCGCAGGAACGTGGGCCAGTCCGCGAAGCCGCGCGTCAGAAGATGCGGCGGGCGCTCCTCGAGCAGGCGGCGCAGCGGCTCGTCGACGAGCGGCCAGCGGAACACGAACGCCGGGTCCGCCGCGACGGCTTTCTCTAGCAGCGGCGCGAGCGCGCGCGCGAGCAGCGCGCGGTAGTAGAGGTGCAGGATCCTGAAGCCCGCCTCCCCGACGTCGGCCCGGCCGTTCCACGCTTGCACGTGCGCGCGGGCGCGCGCGAGCAACGGCTCCGGCTCGTCGCTTGGGACCACCTCGAGCACGATGTCGCGGATCTGGTCGTAGGCCGCGGCGCGCGTGTCGAGCTGCATCGCGAGCGAGTCGGCCTCCGCGAGCTTCGTGCGGCTCGCGAGCAGCTCCGCGATTCGGCTCGCGCGCAGCGGCGTCATCCACATGCGGCTGAGCTCATCCGATGCCGGGCGCGGCAGCGTGCGATTGTTCGCGGTGTAGAGCGCGCCGTCGTCGTGGCCGAGCAGCGTCGGTCGATCGAGCTCGCCCCGCCACCCGCGGCCGTCCGCCCACGACGTGGGCCGCGAGCCGTCGAAACCCACGCGCCGCGGCAGCGGGCCGTTCACCGCCCAGCCGATGCGGCCGCCTGAGTCGGCGAGGGCCCAGTTGAGCGACGGCCCGGCCCAGCGAGCGACGATCTGCGCGCCCTCGGCCGCGTCGCGGGCCGTCGCGAGCGCGATGATGTCGAGGTTCAGGCCGGCGGGGTCGAGCCAGGCGGCGTGCAGCGCGAGCGGCCGGCCGCGCCAATCGCGGGCCGTCACCGGGCCCCAGCGCGTCGTGGTCACCGCGACCGGCACGGACGCGCCACCCGCGACCTCGACCGGGTGCGTCACGGCGCCGAACGCCTCGCTGCCTTCCGGCGTGCGGTAGCGGTTCGGGTCCGCCGGGTCGACCTCGACGATCACCCAGTCGCTCTGATCCGCATTGCTCACGGTCGCGCCCCACGCGAGCTTGTCGCTCGCACCGATCAGGATGCCGGGCAGGCCGGGAATGCTCGCGCCGCGGGCGACGCCGTCCGGCCACTCGAGCTCGACCCGGTAGAAGGTGTTCGGCACCCGCACGTCGAGGTGCGGATCGTTCGCGAGGATCGCGTCGCCGCGCGCCGTGCGGCTCGCGTCGAGCGCCCATTGGTTCGACGCGGGGCCCATGAGCGGCGGCGTCACGCGCGGCGGCGTGAGGCTCGACGGCCACGACGTGGAGCGCAGATCGATCGCTTCCGGCCCGGGAATGGGCAGCGGCGCGTAGCCGCCGGTCGTGTCGCCGTCGGCACCGCCGAGCGGGCGATCGAAGCGCGACGTCGACGGCGTCAGGAACTCATAGAGCGGCGCCGGCGCCACCTCGTAGAGCACGCCCTGGCCCTGCTCGTACCACTCGTTGTTCGAGAGCCGCGTGTAGAGGCCGAATACGACCAGCAGGCTGTCCTCCTCCCGCCACGGGGCGGGCGCCGCGCCGAACAGCCAGTATTCGGGCGGACGCGCGCTCAGGTCCGCGAGCCCGGCGTTGACGCCCTGGGTGTACGCGGCGAGCCAGCCGCGGTGCTCGGCGGGCAGCGTCGCGAGCAGCGCCCGGGCGCGGTTACGCAGGTCGAACGGCACCTGCGCCGTGTCGAGCGGGGCGGCGCGCGCGCCGATCAGCGCCGCAAGCTCGCCCGACGCCGAGCGCCGCAAGAGATCCATCTGGAAGAACCGCTCTTGCGCGTGCATGTAGCCCTCGCCGCGCAGGGCGTCCTCGAACGAAGTGCCGTGGATCCGCGGGATCGCGTGGGCGTCGAGCTCGATCGCGAGCGGCGCCGCGAGCCCCGCGACTCGGGCCTCGCCGGAGCGACGCGGCAGCGCCGCCGACACGATCGCGTACGCACCGACGACGAGCACCAAGATGGTGCCCGCGACGCCTACGGTGCACCATTTCGCCAAGTCGCTTCTCGTCATGGTTCGGGGTATCTTCGGGAAAACAAATGCCGATCGACTGGACCGAATATCAACCGGGGGAGTTCTACGACGAGCTCTTCGCCGCGCCCGGAAACGCGAGGCCGGCCGCTGAGCATTTGACCGGCTATCTCGCGTCCCTCGGCCAGCGCGAGCTCGCCGAGCGGCAGGGCGACGCGGAACGCGCGATCGCCGAGATGGGCATCACCTTCACCGTTTACACCGAAGGGCAGAACATCGATCGCGCGTGGCCCTTCGACGTGATCCCGCGCACGATCGAGGCGCAAGAGTGGGCGCGCATCGAACGCGGCCTCGTTCAGCGTCTCAAGGCGCTCAATCATTTCATCGATGACCTCTATCACGACCGGCGGATTATCGCCGACGGCGTGGTCCCCGAGGACATCATCGCGACGTCCGCGAATTTCCTCGAGGCCTGCGTCGGCGCGAATCCGCCATACGGCGTGTGGGCGAACATCTGCGGCACGGACCTCGTGCGCGACAAGGATGGCACCGTCTACGTGCTCGAGGACAACCTGCGGGTGCCGTCCGGCGTCTCGTACATGCTCGAGAACCGGATCATCACGAAGCAGGTGTTCCCGGAGATGTTCGAGCATGCGTCGATTCTGCCGGTCGACGATTACGCTTCGCAGCTGTTCGACATGCTTGCGTCGCTCAGCCCACGCAAGCTCGATTTCCCGCGCGTCGTCGTGCTCACACCGGGCATCTACAACTCGGCGTACTTCGAGCACTCCTATCTCGCGCAGCGCATGGGGGTGGACCTCGTCGAGGGCAGCGACTTGGTCGTCGCCGACGACCAATGCGTCTACGTGCGCACGATCCGCGGGCTCGAGCGCGTCGACGTGATCTACCGGCGCGTGAACGACACGTTCCTCGATCCCGAGTGCTTCGACAAGGACTCGGTGCTCGGCGTGCCGGGCCTGATGCGCGCGTGGCGCGCGCAGACGGTCGCGCTCGCGAACGCGCCGGGCGCCGGCGTCGCCGACGACAAGGTCGTGTACGCGTACGTGCCGAAGATCATCGAGTACTACCTGCACGAGAGTGCGATCCTGCCGAACGTGCCCACGCGCCTCTTGCGCGACGAACAGAGCCGCAAGCACGTGCTCGGCGATCTCACCAAGTGGGTGGTGAAGCCCGCGAACGAGTCCGGCGGCTACGGCATGCTGATCGGGCCGCGCTCGACACCCGAGGAGCGCGCCGCGATGGTCGCCGCCGTCGAGGCGAACCCGCGCAACTACATCGCGCAGCCGGTGCTGGCGTTGTCGACGGCCCCGACGCTCGTGCAGCAGGAGATCGAGCCGCGGCACCTCGACTTGCGGCCGTTCATCCTCCAGGGCGAGCGGATCTGGGTCACGCCGGGCGGGCTCACGCGCGTGGCGCTGCGGCGCGGCTCGCTGGTCGTGAACTCGTCGCAAGGAGGCGGCAGCAAGGACACATGGGTCGTCGCGGTCGACCCATGAGCGGTCGAGCGTGGTCCGATGAGACTCGTTCGATGAGCCCCGCAGCATGAGCCTACTGTCGCGAGTCGCCGAGCGGATCTACTGGAGCGCGCGCTACCTCGAGCGCGCCGAGACCACGTCGCGGCTCGCGCGGGTCTACGGCAACCTGCTGCTCGACCTGCCGCGTCAGGCCGGGCTCAAGTGGGACCTGCTGATCCGGATCACCGGCTGCGCCGAGCGCTACCGCGATCTGCATCCGAGCCCCGGCGCCGACACGGCGGAGCGGTTCTTCGTCGCCGACCGCAACAACGCGAGCTCGGTGCGCTCGTCGCTCGCGCACGCGCGCGAGAGCATCCGCACCACTCGCGACATCGTGCCGTCGGAGGCGTGGCGGTCGATCAACGAGCTCTGCATGCACGTCAACCAGGAGCTCGACGCGGAGACGTCCCACCGGCGCCGCTACGGCATTCACTCGACCGTCGTCGAAGGCTGCCAGCAGATCAGCGGGTTGCTCGCCGACACGATGAGCCACGATTCCGGCTATCAGTTCTTCAGGATCGGGCGCGGCATGGAGCGCGCCGACATGACTACGCGGATCATCGACGTCGCGGCCGCGACCTTGCTCGGCCGCGACGACCTCGCGCGCTTCGACAACACGCTGTGGATGGCGGTGCTCCAGTCGCTCTCCGCCTATCAGATGTATCGCCAGAAGATCCGGCGCCGCATCTTCGGACCCGATGTCATCGGCTACTTGCTGAAGGACGAGCAGTTTCCGCGCGCGATCTCGTTCAGCTTGCGCGAGCTCGGCGGCGCGTTGGCACTACTGCCGCGCAACGCCGGCCCCCACAAGAAGCTCGGCGATTTGCGGCGAATGCTCGCGACGCTGGACGTCGGCAGGCTGGACATCCCCGCCCTTCATCAGTGGATCGACGACGTCCAGCTTGCGTTCGGCGAGCTCCACCGGCTGATTCACCACACGTGGTTTGAACCGTCGACGAGCGCCGCGGGTCCAAGTCCCGTCGTCGCGCCTGCGCAGGACCAAGGGTCCGCCCAACGCCAGGGTCAGACGCCAGGGTCGACCCCAGGGTCGACAGTAGGGTCGACAGTAGGGTCGACCTTGGCGTCCGACCCCGGGGTAAGACCGCAGATCGGCGCGAAGGTGTAGGGGTCGGGGGAGCTCGCCCATGTGGAAGACCTTGCTGCTCGTGGTCGCCGGCCTTGGCGCCGGCTTCGCGATCGCGTTTTGGACGCAGCCCGGCGTGCCGCCGCCGGTGGCGCAAGCCGCCACGGCTCCGGCTTACGCGTCGGGCGCCTTGCCCGCGGGTCGCGCCGATGCCGCTACGAGCAACCGGCTCGAGGAGCTCGAGTCGGCGCTGCAGGCCGAGATCGAGCAGCGCGCGGCGCTCGAGCAGCGCGTGTCCGACCTCGGCGCGGCGCTCGACGCGCTGCGTGCCCCCCGCCAGGCCCGCGCGGCGAACGACGGGTCCGGCGGGCCGGCCGCGTTCGATCCGTCGCGCCTGCCGCCGGCCGCCCAGCAGGCGTTTCGCCGCGCCCGCGAGGGCCCCGACACGCCCGAGCGGCAGGCCGAACGGCTCGTGGCCGCCGGCCTCACACCGGACCGCGCCGCGTGGATCCAGAAGCGCACCGAGCAGCTCGTGCTCGAGCAGATGCAGGCGCAGTACACGGCACGACGCGACGGCAAGCCTCTCGAAATGGTCGACACCGAAACCACGCTGCGCTCTGAGCTCGGCGAGCAGGACTACGAGCGCTACCTGCAGGCGACCGGGCGGCCGACGAGCGTCGGTGTGTTCAACGTGATCGCGGGCTCGCCGGGGGAACGCGCGGGCCTGAAGCAAGGCGACCAGATCGTGAGCTATGCCGGGGAGCGGATCTTCGACGTGCGCGACCTGAACGACCGCACTTTCAAAGGTACGGCGGGGGAGTCCGTGATCGTCGACGTGGTTCGCGACGGCCAGAACCTCCAGATCGTCGTGCCCCGCGGGCCTATCGGCATCTCCGGCGGGCCCGGCGCGTTCCGGCGAGGACCGTGACGGGCGCTCCGACGAAAAAAACGGGGCGGCCCCAAAAAAATCGGCCGCCTCATCAGCGGCCAACGTTGGTGGCGAGAAAGACGTTCGCGTTGTTGTCAGGGCGCTGTATTCCGGTGCGCCGGAGCTTCCTGCGCCGGCGCCATCCCGACGGCCGCCATGCTGCGGCCGCCACATTTCACATCCGTTTCGCCGCCGTGAAATTTTCGTGACCAGCGTGGTGGCTGGTTGTCGCACTTTGGCCGCCCCTGCGTTGCGGTGGCTGCGGTCGCGAGCGTCGCGCGGTCAAAATGGGACGCGAAGCTTTCTTTACGAAAGGCGGCGGCGCACGGGGTAGAATGTCGCGCTTTGGCTTTAAGACAAGTCCATGTCACTACAAGAAAAGTTCGTCAGGCTAGAAGCGCATCTCAAGGGTTTGGTGGTCGGTCAAGAACGTCTGCTGAATCGTATGCTCGTGGTGTTGCTCTGCGACGGGCACCTGCTCGTCGAAGGAGCGCCCGGCCTCGCGAAGACGCGCGCGATCAAAGTTTTGAGCCACAGCGTCGAGGGCGATTTCCACCGTTTGCAGTTCACGCCGGATCTCCTGCCGGCCGACCTCACCGGCACCGAGATCTACCGGCCGCAAGACAGCACGTTCGTCTTCCGCGAAGGGCCGCTGTTTCACAACCTGGTGCTCGCGGACGAAGTGAACCGCGCCCCGGCGAAGGTCCAGTCGGCGCTGCTCGAGGCGATGGGCGAGCGGCAGATCACGGTCGGCGCCGTGACGTACCCGCTGCCGCCGCTCTTCATGGTCATGGCCACGCAGAACCCGATCGAGCAGGAGGGTACGTATCCGCTGCCCGAGGCGCAGCTCGATCGTTTCCTGCTGCACGTGCTGATCGGCTATCCGGATGCGGCGGGCGAGCGTGCGATCCTCGCGTTGAACCGCTCCGAGCAGAAGCGCTTGGTGCCCGATCAAACCCTGTTCAAGGCGCCCGAGGTTCTCACGCAGAAGGAGGTTCTCGCGGCGCGGCTCGCGGTGCTCGAGCAGCACCTGTCGGCGCCGCTCGAGGAGTACGTCGTGCAGATCGTGCTCGCGACGCGCCAACCCGAGCGCTACGGCGACGATCTCAAGGACGTCCTGCGCTACGGCGCGAGCCCCCGCGCCACGATCGCGCTCGACCGCTGCGCGCGCGCCCACGCGTGGCTCGCCGGCCGCGATTTCGTAACGCCGGAGGACATCCAAGAAGTCGCGCACGACGTGCTGCGGCACAGGATCCTGCTCGGGTTCGAGGCGGAAGCGTCGGGCCGCACGCCCGACGACGTCGTCGACACGCTGCTCGCGCGGATCGGAGTTCCCTGACCATGGTCGCGTCGGCCGCGCGCTCGACGCATTCGCCCGTGCGAGTCGGGCTGGCCGACCTGCTGCGCCTGCGCGCCGCGGGCGAGGCGATCCAGCTCACCGCGCCGCGCGTGCGCGCGGTCGGCACCGGCGGGCATCTGTCGCCGTACAAAGGACGCGGCGTCGAGTTCGACGAGTCGCGTCCGTACCAGCCCGGCGACGACCTGCGTACGATCGACTGGCGCGTCACGGCGCGCACGGGCAAGCCGCACACCAAAGTATTTCGCGAAGAGCGCAATCGCCCCGTGTTCGTGTGGCTCGACTTGCGGCGGCCGATGATGTTCGCGACGCGCGGCGCGTTCAAAGGCGTGCGCGCGACCGAGATGGCTGCGCTGATTGCGTGGAGCGCGACCGCGAACGGCGACCGGCTCGGCGGGCTCGTGTTCTCGGAGGGCGCGCACCACGAGGTGCGGCCGGGCCTCGGCATGCGCTCCGCGCTGCGCTTTTTCCGCACGATTTGCGCCGACGCGTTCTGGGCCCCCGAGTCGCTACCCGAGGCAGACGCCGACGCGGAGCGCGCGTTGCTCAGGCTCACGCGCGTGGCGCGCCCGGGCAGCCTCATTTTCCTGCTCAGCGATTTTCGCCGGCTCGGCCCGGACCACGAGCGCCACCTGCGGCAGCTCGCGGGTCACTGCGACCTCGTGCTCGTGCAGTTTTTCGACCCGGTGGAGGCTGAACTTCCGCCGCCCGGCCGTTATCGAATCCAGAGTGCCGGCCGCTCGTTCGCGATCGACACGGGGAACGAAGCCACGCGGACCCGCTACGAGCAGCGCTTCGCGGAGCGGCGCGCACAGCTCGCCGCGCTCGCCCGCGCGCCGGGCGTCCACTGGATAGACTGCGCGACGGACGCCGACGTGCGCCGCGTGCTCGCTCAGCAGTTTCGACCACGATGAACCCGACCGACATTTCCGCGTTGCCGCTGCGCGACATCCACCTGCCGGGCGCTGTCGGCTGGTGGCCGCCCGCGATCGGCTGGTGGCTCGTCGCGGCCCTGCTGCTCGCGGCGGTCGTGGCGTACGCGGTGCTCTTCTATCGCAGCCGTCATCGGCGCGCGGCGCTGCGCGCGTTCAAGCGCGTGCGCGCGGGGCTCGAGCAGGGTGCGGAGCCGGTGGCCTCTCTCCAGCGTGTGTCGACGCTGCTCCG
>DASQOL010000054.1:0-61805 GCA_035644475.1 Gammaproteobacteria bacterium
CTTGACGTACTCGAGGACCTTGACCAGGCCGGCGCCGTCGACGCCGGTGCCGCCGAACAGGTCGCATTTCTCGGGCAGATCCTCCTCGGCACGGAACGCCATGAGCACGGCCTCGAGGTCCATGCGGCCGAAATTGTCGTCGGAGATGTGCGCGAAATCGCCGTCGTGCAGCTTGTCGATCAGCTCGTCGTCGTAACGCGGAAATTGCGCCCACGACGGCGCGGCGAGGAGCAGAAGCGACCCGACAACGGCGAGTCGCGCGACGAAGGCGTTCGTTCTGGTCATTGTTACCTCCGGAGACGCCGGACGAATATAGCGACGCGCCCGGGGGCGCGCAAAGTGCGCGGGCGCTGCCGTATCATCTCGCCCATGAAAACGACCCTTCGATCGTGGCCTTTGGCGTGCGCGGCGGTGCTGGCTCTGCTCTGGGTGGGCGGCCGCGCCGGCGCTCAGGAGTCCCGCCTGCGCGCCCCCGAATTCAAAGTGGATCCGGCCTGGCCCGTGATCCCCAACAACTGGGTGCTCGGCGAGGTGACCTCGATCTCGGTCGACCGCAAAGACAACATCTGGGTGCTCCACGTGCCTCAGTCGATTCCCGAGGCGCAGCGCGCCAACGCCGCGCCGCCCGTGCTCGAGTTCGACGCGGCCGGCAAGCTCCTGGCCAGCTGGGGCGGGCCCGGCGAGGGCTTCGAGTGGCCGGGCCGCGAGCACGGCATCTTCGTGGACGCGAACGACTTCGTCTGGATCGGCGGCCGCGCCGGCTGGCCGCGCCCCACCGCGCCCGGGTTGAGCGACGACATGATCCTCAAGTTCACGACGGCCGGAAAGTTCGTCATGCAGATCGGCCATCGCGGCCAGAGCACCGGCAATCTCGACACGGTGAACGTCCACCAGGCCACGGACGTCTTCGTCGACACGCAGGCCAAAGAGGTCTACGCGGCCGACGGCTACGGCAACAAGCGCGTCATCGTCTTCGACTCGGAGACCGGCAAGTTCAAGCGGATGTGGGGCGCGTTCGGCAACCCACCGCCATCTACTTTCGCGCCGAACGCCCCCACGCCGCAGCCGCAGGCGACGCCCGAGGGCCCGCCCGAGTTCGGATTGCCGCACGCGATCAAGGTCTCGCGCGACGGCGTCGTCTACCTCGCGGACCGGATCAACAATCGCGTTCAGCTGTTCACGCGCGACGGCAAGTTCCTGAAGCAGGTGCGCCTGACGAATGAAGGCAGCGACGTCGTACCGGTTCCGGCGGGCTTCGCCTTCTCGCCGGACCGCGACCAGCAGTTCCTCTACGTTGTCGACTCCGGACCGATGCGCGTCGTGATCTTCGAGCGGAAGACGATGGCGCAGATCGGCGTCATCGGAATGAAGGGCGCGGGGGCCGGCGAGTTCGACATCGTCCACCACATGGCGGCCGACTCGAAGGGCAATCTCTACACGGCGGAAATCGTCAACCAGCGGCGCGCGCAGAAGCTGGTGCTGCAGGGAGCGCGATGACGGCAACGAAAGCCAAGATCGCGTCGTGAGCGCGACCGTGCCGGTAGTGATCGCTACGGAAGTCGCTTCGGCCTCCGCAAACGGCGCAAAGCTCGCGCTCACTCACGTGACGATGCCGCGCGGGACGTCCGGTCGATTGCGGCGGCAATCCGGTATACGGCGTCGAGCAGCGGCAGCGACAACCCCTCGCGTAGCGCCGTCCGAGCCGCGTGCCCCAGCGTCTCCTCCACCTCGAGCGGACGGCCGGCGTCGAGGTCCTGATGCGCCGAGAGGCGATGCTGCGGCGAGTGCTCCCGCATCTGCACGCCGATGTCGTGCAGGATCCGAACCGCGGCTTCCTCGGTAACCGTGCACAGCGTGGCCACCGGGAACACCGAATCGTCGGTGAACGCCACGCCGCTCCGCGCCGCGAGCTCACGCACTTCGCGAATCAACCGGACGAGCACGAGCGCGGCGTCGGAATCCACCAAGTACTTCCACGTGAGCGCGCGGGTGGTGATCGCAAGGCCGGCCATGCCCACCCACGCCCCGAACTTCGACCACTCCTGAGCCCGGATGTCCGCCACGGCTGCAGCGCGCACACCGGAGGCGTCGATGGTTCGCGCGAGGGTTTGTACCGCCTCCGAAACGCCGCCACGCAGCGATCCGATCTGCAGACGCACGTTGCGGGTGAACAGCACCTCGCCCGACGGCAGCAGCTCACCGCTGAGATTTGCTAACGCCCCGAGAACGCGGTCTGCGCCGAAAGCTGCCTCGAGCAGGTCGTTCTTGAGCACGCCGTTCTGAATCGAGAACGCGCGGCCGATCGTCGCGCCCGCCAGCGGCCGCAACGAGTCCGCCGTGCCGATGGCCTTGGTGGCCACGACCAGAACTTCCGCCTCGCGCAGCTGTGCGGGGTCCTCGATCACGTGGACTGGCGTCGCGAACCGAGTCAACCCCGAGATCCGCAGTCCCTCGGCGCGAATTTGCGCGGCGCGCCGGCCGCGCGCGAGCATCGCCACGGAATGCCCGGCGCGGGCGAGGTGCGCACCCAAAACGGAGCCCATCGCACCGGCGCCGAGGATCGCGAACTCGAATCTTTCCATCGACGCCATGATAGCGGGACGCCGCGGTAGGGTGCCCGTCGGGCGCGCGCGTCTCACAAAGCGCAACCCACCGAACGAGAGGGTGCGATTTGCGCGCGTTTCCCACGCTCGTCGCGCTGGCGGCGCTCGCGGCTCACTCCGCCGCGCACGCACAGCGCGTCGAGGAGATCACGATCGCGGAGCTGCACGCCGCGTATCGGAGCGGCCGCATGACCGTCGTCGACGCGGTGCAAGCCCACCTCGCGCGCATCGCGGCCTATGACAAGCAGGGCCCGCTCATCAACTCGCTGATCACGGTGAATCCAAACGCGCTCGACGAGGCGCGGCGTCTCGACGCCATGCTCGCGACCGGCGACTCGCGCGCCGCGTCGCTGCCGCTGTTCGGCGTGCCGGTGATCGTCAAGGACAACCTCGACGCGGCCGGCATGCCGCTGACGTCCGGCTTTCAGGGCTGGAAGAGCTATTACCCGCCGAGCGACGCGACGGTGGTCGCGAAGATCAAGGCTGCCGGAGGCATCATCCTCGCGAAGGCGTCGCTGTCGGAGTTCGCGCGCGGCGGCGGCGACAACATCAACTCGGTCGTGCCGGGCTATGCGCGCAATCCGTACAACACGGCCTACGCGACCGGCGGCTCGTCAGGCGGCACCGGCGCGTCGCTCGCGTCGAGCTTCGGCGTGGTCGGCATCGGCACCGACACGGGCGGCAGCGTGCGCATGCCCTCGGCGCACAACGGGCTGGTGGGCTTGCGGCCGACCGTCGGGCTCGTGTCGCGCACGGGCGTGGTGCCGCTCGACAGCGTGCGCGATACGGCGGGACCGATGGCGCGCACGGTGCACGACATGGCCGTGCTGCTCGACGTGATCGCAGGGCCCGATCCCGAGGACGCGGCCACCGCGCGCAGCGCCGGCCACGTCGCGGCGAGCTATTCCGCGAATCTGCGCGCCGACGCGCTCAAGGGGGCGCGGCTCGGGGTGCTGCGGCAGATCTTCGATCCGAAGCGCACCGACGCGCGCGTGCTCGCGAATTTCGACAAGACGCTCGCGGAGCTGCGCGCGGCCGGTGCCGAGATCGTCGACCCGTTCTTAGTGCCCGAGCTCGACACGATTCCGCGGCCGCCGCAGACGCCCGCGCGCTTCAAGGACGACCTCACGCGCTTCATCGCGAGGCACCCCGGCATTCCGTATCCGTCGATGCAGGCCATTGCGGACTCGCGCCTCGCCCATCCGTTGCACCAGAGCGGCCTCGAGGAAGCGGCCGCGGCGCTCCCCGTCGACGAGGATCCCGCGACGATCGAAGGCCTGAAGAACGAGCAGCGCTACCGCGAGGCGTTCACGAAGGCGATGGACGCGGCGCGCGTCGACGCGCTCGTGTTCCCGACCTGGGCGCAGCTGCCCGCGATCAACGGCGACCGCAACACGCAGATCGGCGAGCCGAAGCCCGCGCCGAACGCAGGCCCGACGCGCTTGGGCAGCAGCCTCACGTTCGTCGGCAGCATGCTGCAATGGCCCGCGCTCTCGGTGCCGAATGGCTATCTCGGCGAAGGGTTGCCCGCCGGGTTGCAGATACTCGGCCGCGCGTGGGACGAGGCCAAGATCGTCGGCTACGCGTATGCCTACGAGCAGGCCACGCACTACCGCAAGCCGCCCGCGAGCGTGCCGCCGCTCGCGGGCTCGCAACGCAGCGAGGCGCGCTGAGCAGCGATCACCGCCGGTAGGGTGCAGCTGTGGCTCGCTCGTCTCACCAAAGTGCAGGCCACCGAGCGCGCCCGTGTCGGCTTATGGGCGTTACCTACGCCGCGGCTGCGCGCGGGCGCCGCAGTCCCACAAGAGGAGCCATCCGTGTTTCGCACCCACGTCACTCACGCCACCACCCTCGCCGTGCTCGCGCTCGCGACGACGGCCTGCGGGCCGAGCGAGCAACCCGCCTCCGCCGTCAGCACCGCCTCGGCGGCGACGCCGAAGGCCGCACCGTTCCAGCTCGTCGAAGCGCGAATAACGGACGTTCAGGCCGCGCTCCTCTCGCACGAGCTCACGACAGTGCAGCTCGTCGAGCAGTACTTGCAGCGGATCAAGGCCTACAACGGCACCTGCGTGAAAGAGCCGCGCGGCATCTTGGGCCCGGTGGAGCCGATCGCGGACGCGGGGCAGATCAATGCGCTGACGACGCTGAACCTGCGGCCCGCGAAGTTGCAGGAGCTCGGCTTCGACGCGCGCAAGGCCCGCAGCATGACCGACGCCGCCGACGCCGACCCGAGCATGCCCGACGCGCTCGAGACGGCGGCCGCGCAGGACAAGGCGCTCGCCGCGAGCGGCAAGCTCGTGGGCCCGCTGCAAGGAGTGGTGATCGCGATCAAGGACCAATACGACACCGTCGACATGCGGACGACGTCGGGCGCCGACGCGCCGTACGCGAACGACCGGCCGCCCGACGACGCGACGTTCGTCAAGCGCCTCCGCGCGGCGGGCGCGATAGTGCTCGCGAAGGCGAACATGGGCGAGTACGCGGCCGGCTACCGCAGCTCGTTCGGCGGCACGCTCTGCAACCCGTACGCCACCGACCGCAGCCCGGGCGGCTCGAGCGGCGGCTCGGGCTCCTCGGTGGCCGCGAACCTCGTGACCTGCGCGATTGCCGAGGAGTCGGGGCCGTCCGTGCGCAGCCCCGCGAAGAACAACAACGTGGTCGGGCTTTCGCCGACGCAAGAGCTCGTGAGCCGCGACGGCATGATCCCGGCGTCGTTCATGAACGATCGCGTGGGACCCATCTGCCGCAACGTCGAGGACACCGCGCGCGTGTTCGCCGCATACGCGGGCTACGACCCGAAGGACGAGCTGACGGCGTTCAGCTCCGGCTACGCGCCCGCGAAACCCTACGTCGAGGCCGCGAAAGTCGGCCGGCTCGACGGCATGCGGATCGGCGTGCTGCGCGAGTACATGGACAAGAAGCTGTTCACGGCGGCCGACGCCGAAAGCATCGACATCGTGGAGCGCGCGTTGCCGAAGCTCGCGGAACTGGGCGCCGAGATCGTGGATCCGGGCGCCGGCGGCGCGCTGTTCCAACAGTGCTTCGCGAAATACGACCCGCACGTGCACCAGGCGCAGTTCGTCGCGCAATTCCCGCAGCTGTTTCCGCCGAACACCGATCAGATACCGGCGCTCGTGGACCTGTTCTTCGACTCGTCCAAGTTTCCCGAGGGGCCGTCGGTCCGCGGGCTCGGGCCGGCGCCGACCAAGGGCGACCGGCGCTACGTGCTGAACCGCTATCTCAGGGACCGCGGCGACGCGAACATCAAGAGCATCGACGACCTGATCGCGAAGTCGAGCTTCTACGAGCCCGCGGTCGGCTATCAGGACAAGAAGGCGACGCTCGTCGATCGCAACAAGGAGACGACGCTCGACGTCGGCGCGCGCGTGCTGATGCGCGACGCGATGCGGCAGCTCGTGATGCAGTGCATGGGCGAGCAGAACCTGGACGCGCTCACCTATCCGACGGGCAACATCCCGGCGCCGAAGCTCGGCGCGCCCAACGAGCCGACCGTGAATGGCCGCCCCTCGAACGCTTGGTCGATCTTGGGCCAGCAAGGCTTCCCGACCATCACGGTGCCGGCCGGCTTCACGACCGAGGTATATGACCGTGTGCCCGATCCCGACGCGCCCGCACGCCCGGCCGCACGCGGCGGCGGCGGCGGAGGCGGAGGCGATGGCGACACGGCAACGCCGACGAAGCTGGTGGGGCCGGTGCCCGCGCGCGTGCCCGTCGGCATCGACTTTCTCGCGCGGCCATTCGGCGAGGCGACGCTGTTCAAGATCGCGGCGGCTTACGAGAGCTCGACGAAGCATCGCGAGGTGCCGCCGGAGTTCGGGGCGTTGGCGGCGGCGCCGTAGGACAGGGCTAGTTTTCGGCGTTACGGGCGGCCGGGCGCCAGCGGGCGCGTGAGCCGTCGCTCGCGCAGCACCCGACGCTGCTCCGGGGTGAGCTGCCGGAAGCGTTGCCGCAGCTCGAGCCGCCGCTCCGGCGGCATCGTCCGATAGCGGCGATAAGTGTCGAGCAGCTGCTGCCGTTCGCCGGGCGGCAAGCGGCGGAATTCCTGATAGCGCTGCCGGACCGCGGACCGTTCCTCGGGGGAGAGCTTCTGCCAACTCTGGAAGCGCTGCGTGGCGGCGGCGCGGTCGCCGCGATTCATCTCCAGGTAGCGTTGTGCGCCGCGCGCGATTTGCTCCTGGTGCGCAGCGTCGAGCTCGGTCCAGTGATCCTTCTGCGGCGCGAGCAGCTGCTTCTGCGCGTCGCTCAAATCGTCCCAGCGCACGCCTTGGGCGGCCGCGGCGCCCGCGAACGCGAGCGCCGCGATGGCAAGCGCCGCGAGTCTTTGTGCCCTGGTCATTCTCGTTCCTCGGTTCGCGGCGCTTCGGGTGCCGGCTTGCGCCGCTCGTCGCCGCTCTTGCTCTTGTCGCTGCTCTCGTCGCCTTGGGCCTTACCGTTTTGCGGGGGTTTGCCAGCCTTGTCGCCCCCCGCCTTGTCGTCGGAGCCCTTGCCCTCGGAATTGTCCTTGTCCCACTCCGCGATCTCGTACCACTCGTCGTCGTCGGCTTGCCAGCTGCCGAGGTACTCGAGGAAGTCGAGCCCCGGCGGCTCGGCCGCCGCGTCCTTGGCCTGCGCCTGCGCGCCGGGCGCGGTCCACGACGCGCCGAGCGCGACGAACGCCGACGCGAGCTTGGCGGACGCGAGCTTGCGCATCAGCCCACGCCATCGCCGGCGGCCGGCGGCGCGGTCAACTCCGGCTGCTCCTCGAGCCACGCGTAGAACTCGAGGTCTTCGTCGAGCATCTCGAGATCCTCGTCGCCGAGCAGGATGTCGAGGTCGGCGACCGGCGGTCCCTCGAGGATCGCCTCGGAAGGAAGCAGCTCCGCGCGCCACACCAGCAACAGCGCCGCGAGCGCGACGGCCGCGAGCGCGCCCGCGGGCGCCAGCGGCGACGTGGGCAATCGCAGCCAGCCGAGCCAAGCCGAACGTCGGCCCGCTGCGAGCTCCTGCAATGCGCGATACCGCGCCTGCGTGAGCCGCGACCGCGTGGCCGCGTCGAGCGCGCCGACGCTGTCGTCGAACGCGCGCTTCGCGCGCCGCTCGAGATCGGTCTCTCGCTCAGTCTGCCGCTCGCTCATTCCAGTGCTCCTCGCCGTGCTCCCCGAGCAACTCGCGCAGCCGGTGCACGGCTCGCGAGTAGTGTGTCTTCACGCTGCCTTCGGTGCAGCTCATCGCTTCCGCCGTCTGCGCGACGTCGAGACCCTCGAAGTTGCGCAGCGTGAACGCCTCGCGCTGCCGCGGCGGCAGCATCAGCAGCGCCTGCTCGAGCGCCACCATCGCGTCGTGCGCGACGAGCTGCTCGAGCGGATTCTCGCCGCTCGGTGCCGGCGCCGCGAGCAGCGGGTCGGGCGCGTCCTCGCTCTCCGTGCCGCCGAAGAAGCTCAACACCCGCCGCCGCACCGTCCGCCGTCGCTGCACGTCGCGGATCCGATTCTGCAGGATCCGGTAGAACAACGGCGGCCACTGCTCGCTCGGCCGGTCCGCATAGCGCTGGACCAACCGGATCATCGCGTCCTGCACGATGTCGAGGGCGTCGTCGCGGTCGCGCACGCCGAGCAACGCGATGCGGTAGGCACGGGTTTCGACTTCGCGCAGAAATGCCTCGATGGCGGCTCCCGAATCCAGCGCGTCGTCTCCCCTGGCGCTCGTCGCAAGGTCATTGCGAAGAATGCTCAATGCTAACCCCATCTCTGCCGCTCCGTGGCCGCTCCGCGCGGTCGGCCAACCCTAGCCGCCAGCGGACGTCGCCTCTCGACGGTAGACAACGCCGCGAGCCGAGGCGGGTTGACAGCCGCCGGCCGCGCGGCGCTCTAACTCGTTGACCGCGCGGTCGTTTCCATTCACATAATCGCGCGACCCGGCCGCGAGCGTCGCCGGTTCTCAACTACAGTGAGCGCGGATGGGCAACGATCGACAAGCGGGCACGAACGCCGCCGCGGACAGCGGCCTGCGGCTCGTTCGCGTCGCCGTTCCCGTGCCGCTCGCGGACGCGTTCGACTATCTCGCGCCGGCAGGCGAGCCGCTGCCGCCGATTGGCAGCCGCGTGCGCGTGCCGTTCGGCCGGCGCGAGAGCGTCGGCCTCGTGATCGACCACCCGCGGAGCACGCCGCTCGCGCCCGAGAAGCTCAAGCCGCTGCGCGAGGCCCTCGATCGGCGGCCGATGATCGGCGCCGAGCTGATGCAGACGCTGCGCTGGGCGGCCGACTACTACCATCACCCCGTCGGCGAGGTGCTGGCGCACGCGCTGCCGAAGCATCTGCGCGAGGGCCGCGCCCTCGACGCGCCGCCTGAACGCCCGTGGCGGCTCACTCCGCTCGGTGCCGAGCAGTCGCTCGAACGGCTCGCGCGCGCCAAGCAACAGGCGCGCGCCCTCGCAGCTCTGCGCTCCGCACCGTTGACCGCGGCCGAGCTCGCGGAATGGGGCGTCGCGGCCGACGTGCTGCGGCGGCTCGCGGCCAAGGGTTGGATCGAGCCGGTCGACGGGTCCGAGCCCCGTGCTCTCGCCGCCGAGAGCCCCGCGGGTGGGGCCGGCGCCGCGGCGGCGCTTCACGCGGCCAAGCCCGCCGCGGCGCTTCCCGCGCTCACCGACGACCAACGCGACGCGATCGCGGCGGTGGAGGCGGACCGCGCCGCGGGCTTCCGCGCGTACCTGCTGCACGGCGTCACCGGCAGCGGCAAGACCGAGGTCTACCTGCGACTCATCGCGGCCGAGCTCGCGGCCGACCGACAGACGCTGCTGCTCGTTCCCGAGATCGGGCTCACGCCGCAACTCGTGGGGCGGCTGCGCGACCGCTTCGGCGCGGAGCTCGCGATCCTCCATTCGGGCCTCACGGAGCGCGAGCGCTTCGACGCGTGGCGGCGCGCGCATCGCCGCGAGGCGAAGGTCATGGTCGGCACGCGCTCCGCGGTGTTCGCGCCGCTCCCGGCCGCGGGCCTGATCATCGTCGACGAGGAGCACGACGCTTCCTACAAACAGCAAACCGGCTTCCGCTACTCGGCGCGCGACTTGGCCGTGGTGCGCGCGCAGCGGCTCGACGTGCCGATCGTGCTCGCGTCGGCAACGCCGTCGCTCGAAAGCGTCTACAACGCGCAGCTCAAGCGCTACCGCAAGCTCGAGATGCCGCGGCGGATCGGCTCGGCGGGCGAGCCGGAGCTGCGCGTGATCGACATGAACGTGCACGCGAGCCGCCAAACGCTGTCCACACCGCTGGTCGCGGCGATCGGCCGGCATCTCGCCGCGGGCAACCAGGTGCTCCTGTTCCTGAACCGCCGCGGCTTCGCGCCCGCGCTGTTCTGCACGAGCTGCCAGAAGGTCGAGCAGTGCGCGCGCTGCGACGCGCGGCTCACGGTGCACGCGAAGGCGAACGAGCTCCGCTGCCATCACTGCGGCGCGAGCCGCCCGCTACGCTGGGAGTGCCCGCAGTGCGGCGGCGCGCGCATCGCCGTGGGCGCCGGCACGCAGCGCGTCGGCGACGAGCTCGCGGCGCTGTTCCCGCGGGCACGCGTCGCGCGCGTCGACCGCGACACCACGAGCCGCAAGGGCGCGCTCTCTGCCGTGCTCGGCGACGTCGAGCGCGGCGACGTGGAGATCCTGATCGGCACGCAAATGCTCACCAAGGGCCACGACTTCCCGCGAGTGACGCTCGTCGGCGTGCTCAACGCCGATCAAGGGCTGTTCGGCACCGACCCGCGCAGCCACGAGCGCCTCGCGCAGACCGTGCTGCAAGTCGCGGGCCGCGCCGGTCGCGCGGAGCGGCCGGGCGAGGTGCTCATCCAGACGCACTACCCTGCGCATCCCTTGCTGCGCTGCCTGCTCTCGCAGAGCTACTCTGCCTTCGCGGAGCTCGCGCTCGCGGAGCGCAGGGACGCGGGCTGGCCGCCGTACTCGCATCTCGCTGCGTTCCACGCCGAGGCGGCGCAGCGCGAGCCCGCGTTCGCGTTCCTCTCCCGCGTGCGCGACGCGATTCGCGGGGCGCAGCCGCACGCGGCCGAGGTCACGATCTTGGGGCCCGCGCCGCAGGCGATGGAGCGCAAGGACGGGCGCTATCGCGCGCAGCTGCTGTTGCAGTGCGCGCGGCGCGCGCCGCTGCACGGCGCGGTGAGCCTCGCGCTTGGCGAGATCCGCAAGAGCGCGGAAGCGCGCAAGGTGCGCTGGAGCCTCGACGTCGATCCGCTCGAGCTCTAGACGCCCCGCGCAGGCGTGCGTCCGTTGCGCCAATGTAACCTATAGGTTACGCTGAGCGGCCTCCGAAAGAGGAGCATTCCATGAACGATGAGCGCGAAAGCCGTCGCTCCCTGCGTAATCGCTGGACACTGCAGAACGTCCTCAACATCGCCATCCAGGTGAGCTGGCTGTGGGCGTTTATCTGGTATCAACCCCTCGCCCACCTCGGTCTCGCGAGCTTCGAAGCGCGCCACGGCCTGCTGCCCGAGATCGTGGCCGCCAGCGTGCTCAGCGTGCTCGTGAAGTCCGGCTATCTTCACTTCTTCAGGCGCGAGGAGACGCGCGCGGAGCGCGCCGCGTTGCGCGCGGACATCCGCTCGGGGCGCATGAAGAGGATGCCGCTCGCGGCGCGCTGCGTCGCGCTGTTCCTCACGCTCGCCCTGGTCATCGGCGGGACGTTGATGGGGCCCGCCGGCAAAGGGCTGCTCATCATCGGCATACCGATGTTCCTGCTGTTCGCGGCGGCGGAGCTCGCCGTCGTGCTGCATCCCGGAGACTCCGTGCTGCCCGACCCGCATGACGAGCTCCTGATGTTCTTCAAGGCGCGGACGCTGCAAGTGGGCTACGTCACGGCGATCCTGTCGCTCGCGGTGCTCTACGTCGTCAGCCTCTTCGGCACGCACTACCTGGGGTTGCTCGTCGCCGTCGTGCTGGCGCTGAGTCTCATGCTGCCCGCGTTCGCCTATCGCCGACTCGATCGCCGGGCGGGGCCCGATGAATGACGTGCGCGTCGCCAACCGGCTGCGGCAATGGCGCGCGGACAAGGAGCTGACCCAAGCGGATCTCGCGCGAATGGCCGGTGTCTCGCGAAAAACAATAAACACCGTCGAGAACGGCGTATTCGTGCCGTCCGTGCAGCTGGCACTCGTGCTGGCGCGCACGCTGGGAACGACCGTCGAGGCACTGTTCGAGCTCGTCCCCGCTACCGAGAAGTGATCCCGGGCGCGTCGAGGCGCTACTTGCAGCAGCGCCTCGAGGACGCACTCGGGACGTGGACGGTCTAGCTCGGCGAGACGGTGCGATCCGTGCGCCGCGCAAACGCGGCTTCCGTTAGAATCCGCGTCGAAATGGCGAAGAGCAATCGCAGCGGACGGCGCAAAGACCCCGCGCCCGGTTGGGCGTGGATGTTGTTGGGGTTGGCGCTGGGCCTCGTCGTCGCCGCCGGCGTCTATTTGCGCGGCGCTGCCCCGTCGAAGCCGCCGGCAGCCGCGCGCACCGACGCGAACACGAAGCTGAAGCCGCCGGTGTCCGCGGAGCGCCAGTCATCCCAACCGAATCGCGCGGCGCGAGCGGGCGAGCCGGCGCCTCCGGAGGCGTCGCGCTTCGACTTCTACGAGATGTTGCCGAAATACGAGGTGGTGATCCCCGAGGTCGAGACCGCCGCGAGCCCCGCGACTCGCGCGAAGCCGATCGAGGAGCCCGGCAGCTACGTGCTCCAGGCCGGGTCGTTTGGCGCGGCCGCGGACGCGGAACGGCTGCGCGCGAACCTCGCGCTGCTCGGCATCGAATCGCGCGTGCAACGCGTGACGATCGACGACGACGTGTTCCACCGCGTGCGCATCGGCCCGATCACGGACTTGGCCGCGCTCAACCGCATCCGCAAGCAGCTCCGCGACGCGCGCATCGTGCCGATGGTGATGAAGGTGCCCTGATAGGGGAAGAACCGGGGCAGTCTGGGGCGGCGGCGCACCAGGGACAGGTTGCTTTTCCGTGGGGCGCGGCGAAGGACTGGTGCGCAGCGCGGAAAAGTAACCAGTCCCTATTCGTCCGTGAGGGACTGGCGGAAGTCGACGCCGAGCGAGCGCAGCTTGCGGTAGAGGTGCGTGCGCTCCATGCCGACGCGCTTCGCGAGCTGGCCGACCTTGCCGCCGCAGAGCAGCAGCTGCTGCTGCAGATAGGCTCGCTCGAAATGCTCGCGCGCCTCGCGCAGGGGCATCGCGAGCAGGTCCTGCTTGACGAGCGGCTCACCCTCGGGCGAATCGCTCGTGAGCTGCGCCTCGACCTCGGCGAGCGAGATCTCCTCCTCGCCGCCCAGGATCAAAAGCCGCTTGACCATGTTCTTGAGCTCGCGCACGTTGCCCGGCCACGGGTAGTTGCGCAGTCGATTCTGCGCCGCCACGCTGAAGCGGCGGAACGGCAGGCTCTCCGCGTCGACGAGCACGTCAACCTGATAACGCAGGAGCTCGGGCACGTCCTCCGAGTACTCGCGCAGCGGCGGCACGCGGATCACGACGATGCTCAGGTGCGACAAGAGCTCGCGACGCACGGTCTCGCTGCGCTCGAAGCCGGGGAACGCGCTGCAGAGGATTCGCACGTTCAGCGCCCGCTCGCCCGGCTGGCCGTGCGGCCTGTAGTTGCCCTGCTCGAGAATCCCGAGCAGCAGCCGTTGACCCGCCGGCGAGACGTCGCCGAGCTCCTTGACGAACAGCACCCCGCCCTCGGCGCGCTCGAGTGCGCCCGGCCGTTCGCCGTCGCCGAGCAGTTGCTTCTCCGCGTCGTCGGTACCGAGGTCGCCGCCCATGATGACGACGAACGGCGCGCGCGCGCGCCCGCTCTGGCTCGCGAGGTAGCGCGCGAACAGCTCGCGGCCGCAGCCGGGCTCGCCCGTGAACAGCGTGTGCGCGTCGTGCTGGGCAACGCGTGCGATCTGCTCACGCAGCGCGCGCATCGGCTGGCTCTTGCCGGCCGGCGCCGTGGTCTGCGGCATGGTGATGCGGCGCTGGTCCTTCGAGCGGCGCAACGCGAGCGCCTTCTCGACGGTGCGCAGCAGCTTCGCGAGCGACACGGGCTTCTCGATGAAATCGACGGCGCCGAGCCTCGTGGCTTCGACCGCCGTGTCCACGGTGCCGTGGCCCGACATCATCACGACGGCGCCGCCCGCCCCGTTGTCCGACCACTCCTTGAGCAGCGAGATGCCATCGGTGTCGGGCATCCAGATGTCGAGGAGCACCAGGTCGTACTCGTGCTCTTTGCGCGCCGCGCGTGCCTGCTTGGCGTCGGCGGCGGTGGTGACGTCGTAGCCCTCCTCGCTCAAGATCTCGTCGATCAGCGCGCGGATGTTGGATTCGTCGTCTACGACCAGAATTCGCGCACTCATGCGCGTTCTCTCCTGTGATCGTGGCGGCGGCCCATCGAATGGCCGGCGTCCACCGATATCGGAATGAGTATACTGATCTCGGCGCCGCCTTGCTCGCGGTTGCGGGCGTTGATCTGCCCGCCGTGCTCCTCGATCAGCTTCTTGACGATCGCGAGTCCGAGACCGGTGCCCTTCGGCTTGCTCGTGACGTACGGGTCGAAGGCCTGGTGGACGATGTCGGCGACGAACCCCGGGCCGTTGTCGAGCACCTTGATCTCCACCGAGTCCGACTCCGCTATCTGCATGCGCCGCGTCGAGATCTCGACGTAGGCTTCGGGCTGGTGCTCCATGGCCTCGAGCGCATTGCGCAGCAGGTTGTGCAGCACCTGCCGCAAGCGGCCGGCGTCGGCCTCTATCAACGGTAGATTGGCCGCGAGCGCGAGCTTGATCGACAGCGGCTTCTCCTGGTGAGCGTAGAGCTCGCTCACCTCGGAGATCAGCGCATTCACGTCGAAGCGCGTGAGCTCCATGCTCGGAGTGCGCGCGTACTCGCTGAACGCGTTGACCATCTGCTTCATCGCCTCGACCTGCTGGATGATCGTGTGCGTGGCGCGATCGAGCAGGTCATCGTTCGAGTCGGTCTTCAAGTACTTGCGGCGCAGCCGCTCGGCGGACAGCTGGATCGGCGTCAGCGGGTTCTTGATCTCGTGCGCGAGCCGCCGCGCGACCTCGCCCCAGGCCGCGTCGCGCTGCGCTTGGAGCAGCGTAGTGATGTCGTCGAACACGATCACGTAGCCGCTCGGCGTGCCGTCGCCGCCGGGGAGCTCGGTGCACGCGCACATGAGCACGCGCCGGCCGCCTTCACCGCGCAGCACGATCTGCTCGCGCCATTCGCTCTCGCTGCGCTGCAGGTGGCTCTGGCAAACGATCAGGAACTGTGCGAGCAGCGGCCGCGTGTGCGCCATGTCGACGAGCGACTCGCCGACGTGTGTCTCCAAATCCACGCCCAAGATCGCGCCGGCCGCGGGATTGGCCGTGCGGATCCGCATGTCCGGCTCGAACGACACGACGCCCGTCGACAACCGCGCGAGGATCACCTCGAGCTTGCTGCGCTCGCGCTCCACCTGCTGCTGGCTCAGGCGCGCTTCCTCGCTCGCCTTCGAGAGGCGCTGTGTCATGTCGTTGAACGAGCTCACGAGGAACCCGATCTCGTCGCGCGCGGGCGTGGGCACGCGCGTCGCGAAGTCGCCGCGCGCGACCGCGCGCGTGCCCTGCATGAGCTGCTGGATCGGCACCACCAGACGGCGCGCGAAATAGAACGCGCCGTAGACCGACGCGAGCAGCGAGATCAGAAGCACGAGGGACAGCGCAAGCGTGAATCCGTACTTCAGGCCCGTGCGCATGAACCGCCGCTCGTTGAACTCTTTGTAGGTGAGCTGCACCGCGTCGGCGAGCGAGCTCAAGCGCCGCTCGAGCGGGAAGATCGCCTGCACGAACTCGAGGTCGCCGCGCGGCGTCGGCACAGACAGCGGCACCGCGGCGAGGATCTGATATTGGTCGCCGGGCCGCGGATCGATGCTCACGTACGGCCCGTGCTTGAGCTGCAGCAGCAGCTCGTCGCTCGGGTAGCGCGGCACGTCGGATTCGCTCTCGTCCGACGTCGTCGCGAGAATCTGGTTGCCGCGGCCGTAGACCGTGATCTGCAGCGCCCCGCTTTCGGTCTGAAGGCCGCTCAGGACGCGCACGAGGTCGTCGCCTTGGGCCGTGCCGAGCTGCCCCGCGATACGCTGCAGCTCCACGAGCTTGCCGCGCTTCTCCGTGTCGAGGGCGGTCTGGCTCAAATCGAGCGCGTCGTTCAAGCCGCGCTCGATGTCGACGCTGAACCAGTTATCGATGCCGCGATTGATGAACTCGACCGAGAAGATGTAAACGCCGACGAGCGGCGTCACGGCGACCATGACCAGCAGCGTGACCATGCGCGCGCGCAAGCGCGAGCCCGGCACTTGGCGGCGATAGTCGCGGATCAGCTGCGCGAGGCTGACGACGATCAGCACCAGCAGCACGCCGATGCCGATCGAGTTGATGGCGAGGATCCAGTTCTGGAGGCGCGCGAAGTCGTCGGTGTTCTCGGTGACTCGCGTGAACAGCAACAGCGCGACGAACCACAGCAGGATCCCGAGGACTGCGCAGAGCGCGACGAGGCCGCGCTTCAGTCGCCTTGCAATCGCCATTTGAACCAGTCGCTGGCGAGCGAATAGTCGTGCCGCCAAAACGCGAGGAGCCTCAAGGGTCCCGGCAGCTTTTCGACGTCGAGCGCCGCCCGCAAGCGGATGTCGTACTCACGACCGTGGTCGAGCAGGGCGGCGTCGATGACGGGCAGGTGCTCGACACGGCCGAGGGAGTCGAGCGCCGCGAACAAGCTGCCGAACGACGCTTGATCGCCGCTGTTCAGGTTCTCGACGATGTAGCGCTCGCTGAGCGCGTGGTACTCGAGCTCGTAGAGCTGGCGCAGCTCCGCGTCCTCGGCGTCGAACCAGAAGCGCCGATTGGTGATGAGCTGCACGTCGAGCCGCAAGCGCAACGGCACCCCGGACTGCAGCGCGTCGCGCGCTTCCGACGACAGCCGATACTCGATCCGCGCGTTCAAGTAATACACGCCGCCGTCGAGCTGGACGTTCGCCGCGCGCACCTCGAAGTGGCCCGGGTCCTCCTGGGCGAAAGTCTGCGGCTGCTCGATGAAGTCTTGCGCGCTAGTGCCGAATGACCAGCACGCGAGCGCCGCCGCGAGCAAGCGCGCGAGAATTGCGAGGGACCTATTGTTGCGTGCGAGAGACACTTGGGCGTGGCACACCGTCCGGCTTGGTCACGCAAGCATAATAGAAGGCGTCGCCCAACGCTTCTCCCGGCAACGTCTGGCAAGGGGTTCCGTCGACCTCCGGAGTCGGCTCGGCTCCATGATCCGCTGTCAGAAAGGCCCCGACTTGGGCGTCGTTTTCTTGCATTAACAGGCTGCAGGTCGCATAAACGAGCCGCCCGCCCGGGGCCAACAGTGGCCAGAGCGCCCGCAGAAGCTCGGCCTGGAGCCGGACGGCGGCAGCGACGTCCTCGAGCCGGCGCAGCACCTTGATGTCGGGATGGCGGCGGATGACCCCGACGGCGCTGCAGGGGGCATCGAGCAGGATCCGGTCGAAACGCGCACCGTCCCACCAGTCCGCGGGGCGCGTGGCGTCGCCGGCCACCAGCCTGGCGGAAAGCCCGAGCCTGTCGAGATTGGCGCGCACGAGCGGCAGGCGCGCCTCCCGGTCGACGGCCCAGACCGCTGCTAGGTCGCAAGCCTCGAGGATATGCCCGGTCTTGCCGCCGGGCGCCGCGCAGGCGTCGAGCACGCGCTGGCCGGGCTTGAGGTCGAGAAACTCGATGGCGCGCTGCGCCGCGACGTCCTGCACGGAGACGTGGCCGGCCGCAAAGCCCGGCAGCGCCGTCACGGGCTGCGGCTCGTCGAGCACGACGGCGGTCGCAACCTCCGGCGACGGCTGCGCTCCGACCCCCGCCGCCGCGAGGCGCCCGAGATACTCCTCGCGCGAGAGTCGGCGCGCGTTCACGCGCAACCACATCGGCGCGGCGGCGTTGTTCGCCTCGAGGATGGCGCGCCATTCGTCTGGCCGCTCGCGGCGCACGGCGTCGACGAGCCAGCGCGGATGACTGAAGGCGGCCTCGTCGTCGTCCACGATTCGAGCGTCGAGCGCTTCGTGCTCGCGCTGATAGCGCCGCAGCACCGCGTTCACGAGCCCCGCGGCCCCGCGGAGCCCGAGCTCGGTGGCCGCGTCGACCGTTGCGGACACCGCGGCGTGCTCGGGAATCCTGAAGTGCTGGAGCTGCAGCAGACCGATCCTGAGCAGCGCGGCGAGCTCGTCCTGCCGCGCCTTCAGAGGCCGTGCGAGCAGACGCGCGGCTTGCCACTCGAGGCGGTGATGCCAGCGGAGCGCGCCGAAAACGAGCGCGGCGAGCAGCGACGAATCGCGAGGCGCAAGCGACGGCCCGGCTTCGAGCGCGTCGTCGGCGAACACGCGCTCGCGCACGACGCGCGCGACGATCCGCGCCGCGCCCGCGCGCACCGCAGCACCGGCGCGCTCGCGCTCAGGAGACAAACTTCGCGCCTGCGACGGAGTGGGCGGCGAGGTACGCGGCCGCGTCCATCGCCCGCGCCGAAGGCGGCTGCACCCGAGTGAGACGCAGCGCGCCCGCGGCGGTGGCGACGTCGATGCCCGCGGAGCCGGCGGCGAGGATCGCGCCGGGCGCGGGCCCGTTCCCGCCAGACGGCGTGTCGACGGCGAGGGCCTGCCAGACGCGCAGCCGCCGGCCGTCGTCGAGCACCGCCTCGGCCACGGGCCGGGGGTTGAACGCCCGCACGCGGCGCTCGAGCTCCGCCGCCGGCCGCCCCCAGTCGAGCACCGCGTCGGTTTTCGCGATCTTCGGCGCCCGCGTGGCGAGCTCCGGCCGCTGCGCAATTGCGCGCAGCTCGCCCGCGAGCAGCGCCGGAAGTGCGTCCGCGAGCAGGCGCGCGCCGAGCTCGGCGAGCCGGTCGTGGAGGTCGGCCGCAGTCTCGCGTGTGCCGATCGGCGTTTCGCGCGCGGCATAGACTGGGCCGGTGTCGAGACCTTCGTCCATCCGCATGAGGCTCACGCCTGTCGTCGCGTCGCCCGCGAGCAGCGCATGCTGGATGGGCGCCGCGCCCCGCCACCGCGGCAGCAGCGACGCGTGCACGTTCACGCAGCCGAGCCGCGGCCACGCCAGCACGCCGGGCGGCAGCAAGAGGCCGTACGCCACGACGACGAGCAGGTCCGGGGCCGGGCCCAAACGCTCGAGGATCTCCGCCGTCCGCAACGTCGGGGGCTGCAAGACTTCGACCCCGAGCTCGAGGGCGGCGACCTTCACCGGCGAAGGGGTCAGACGCCG
Organism: Gammaproteobacteria bacterium; assembly: GCA_035644475.1. Lineage (GTDB taxonomy): Bacteria > Pseudomonadota > Gammaproteobacteria > Steroidobacterales > Rariloculaceae > FEN-1219. The sequence continues at coordinate 18,917 of DASQOL010000054.1, forward strand.
ACCGCGGCCGGCCGGCCGATCGGGCTGCGTGAGCACGAGCGGCACTCGCGCGCCGCTCGCCGCCACCGCGCGCAGCGTCGGCACCGCAAACTCCGGCGTACCGGCGAACGCGATGCGTGCGGGAGCGCTCAACGCCGCCCGCGAATCAAATGACGGGTACGGACTTCGGCTGCCGGGCGTCGACGTCGCTCCCGCCCCGCTTCGCCTTCTTGGCGGCCTTCTTCTTCAGGCGCTCGCGCTTGAGCTCGGACAGGTAGTCGACGAAGAGCTTGCCGTCCAAGTGATCCATCTCGTGCTGGATGCAGACGGCCAACAGACCTTCCGCCTCGAGCTCGAACGGCTTGCCGGTCCGGTCGAGCGCGCGCACCTTGATCTTGGCGGCGCGGTCGACGTAGTCGTAGAACTCCGGCACCGACAGGCACCCTTCCTCGGAGTTGGTCGTGCCCTCGGCGCTCACGATTTCGGGGTTGATCAGGCAAAAAGGCTCCTTGTGCTCGGTCCCGAGGTCGCAGACAAGGATTCTCTTGTGAACATCGACTTGCGTCGCGGCAAGGCCGATGCCGGGTGCGGCATACATCGTCTCGAACATGTCCGCGACCAGCCTTTGGATCTCGGCATCGACTTTTGTGACGGGGTCGGCGCGGATTCGGAGGCGCGGGTCCGGATACTCCAGTACTGGGAGACGTGCCATTGTGGTTCGGCCTCGATTTCGTGTATAACGCCTCGAAGTTTGCTTAACCCTCTGACTTTACAGGGATACTAAGACTCCCGAAGTGTTAGAGGCGGCGCGCAACCCGTGGCTTTACGCGTTGCGCCCGATGTCGGGTCAAGTATAGCAGCCGGGGTTTCAGGGACTGCCTCGAAGAACCTTGGGTTCGTGAGTTACTAGGGAGCTCATCACCATGTTCCACGCGCGCAAGCCGCTCGTTCGCTCCGCTTGTCTCGTCGCCGTATCGGCGGCAAGCGTATTCATCGTCACTGCGAGCCTCGCGCAGGAGCGCGCTTCGCGGCTCGAGCTTGCCGCGGTGGGGCAACAGTCCTCACCGCCGGCGCTGAACCCGCGCCATCCGGAGAGCTACACCGTGCAGCGCGGCGACACGCTGTGGGACATCGCGGCAATGTTCCTTCGCGATCCGTGGTACTGGCCCGAGATCTGGCAGATCAATCCGCAGATCGCGAATCCGCACCTCATCTATCCGGGCGACGTGCTGTCGCTCGCGTACCTGAGCGACGGCCGTCCGGTCATCAACGTCGCGCGCGGGCCGTTCACCGGCGGCGGTGGCGTCGAGCGCTTGTCGCCCCGGATCCGCGAGCAACCGCTCGAGGAGGCGATCTCGACGATCCCCTACGAGACGCTCGCCTCGTTCCTCGCGCGACCCTCGATTCTCGACAAGGACCAGCGGCGCAAAGCTCCTTACATCGTCGCGCAACGCGAAGGCTTGCTCGGCAGCGCGGGCCGCGACGTCTACGCTCGGGGCACCGACGCGCCCGTCGGCTCCCTGTTCAACGTCATCGCGATCGGGGCGGAGCTCCGCGATCCGGACAACAAGGACGTCCTCGGCTATCAGGGAATCTACGTCGGCCAGGGACGCGTGGATCGCAGCGGCGACCCGTCGACCGTGCACTTGCTCGACAGTACACGCGAGGCCGCCATCGGCGACCTCCTGGTCGAGGTAGAGCACTCCACGCCGTTCAACTATCTGCCGCGCTCGCCGGAGCAGCAAGTCGAGGGCCGCATCATGTCGGTGATCGACGGCGTCTCGCTGATCGGCCAGTACCAAGTCGTCGTGATCAACCGCGGCGCGAACAGCGGCCTCGAGCCGGGGCACGTGCTGCGGGTCTACAAGACCGGCCGCACGATCCGCGACGAGGTGCCCGGACATGGTGTTTTCCACGAGAAAGTGCGCTTGCCCGACGAACCGGCGGGGACCATGATGGTTTTCCGCACGTTCGACCGGATCAGCTATGCGCTCATCATGGAAGCCACCGACGCGATCGCGGTGCTCGACACCGTCCGCAATCCGTAAGAGCCGCAGCTCCGACCTTCCGCATGAACTTGAGCGATGGCCGGGGACGCCTGGCTGACGCTGCTTTGCGCCGCGCACTCGTCGCACGCCGGCCGATGGCGGCGCGCGCTCGCGGCTCACGGCTCACCCGAAGCGCTCGTGGCCGCGCGGCCGAGCGCGCTCGCCGCGGCCGGCCTCAATGACGACGACATCGCGCGGCTCGCGTCGCCCGACGTAGCGGCGCTCGATCGCTGGCGCTCGTGGCTCGCGGGCTCGCGGCGCGATCTGATTCCGCTCGACGATCCTCGCTACCCGCCGCTGCTCGCGCAGCTCTCCGATCCGCCGCTCGCGCTGTGGGTACACGGCGACAAGCTCGATCTCTTGACCGCGCCGCAGCTCGCGATGGTCGGCAGCCGCAACCCGACCGCGGGCGGCCGCGACACCGCGCAGCAGTTCGCGAAGTATCTGTCCGAGCACGGGCTCACCATCACGAGCGGGCTCGCCATCGGCATCGACGGCGCGAGCCACCGCGGCGCGCTCGAGGGACCGAGCGGCACGATCGCGGTGCTCGGCAGCGGCATCGACGTGATCTATCCGCGCGCGCACCTCGAGCTCGCGCGCCAAGTTGCGGAGCGCGGGCTGCTCGTCTCGGAGTACGCGCCCGGCACGAAGACGGACACGTTTCACTTCCCGCAGCGCAACCGAATCATCGCGGGCCTCGCGCTCGGCACGCTCGTCGTCGAGGCGACGCGGCACAGCGGCTCGCTGATCACGGCGAGGGCGGCCATGGACAACGGCCGAGAGGTGTTCGCAATCCCGGGCTCGATCCACAGTCCGCTCGCGCGCGGTTGTCACGCGCTCATTCGCCAAGGCGCAAAACTCGTCGAGGAGGCGGCCGACATCTTCATCGAGCTCGCGCCGCAGCTCGCCGCGCTGCTCGCCGTCGACGTCGAAACTCTGCGCGCGAACGCGCGGCAGGAGACTACGCAACCGATGCAGCGATTCGATGATCCCGTGTACCGCAACGTATTGTCGCTGCTCGATTTTGCGCCGCAATCGATCGGCGACTTGAGCGGCCGCGCTGGATTGACGACGGCGGAGCTTTCCTCCATGCTCCTCGTGCTGGAATTGGAAGGGTTCGTCGAGGCATTGCCCGGCGGTCGCTACTCGCGTCTGGCCAAGAGGGAGTGATGAAAGAAACCGTTCTCGACGTGCTCATGTACTTGTTCGAATCCTTCGTCGACAGCGACGACGAGCCAGAACCCAACCGCAACGAGCTCAAAGAAGAACTGGAACGCGCCGGCTTCGGTGATCGTGAGATCGACCGCGCGCTCGATTGGCTCGACGGGTTGAACGCGACCGAAGTCGCGAGCAGCGCTCCGCGCTCCACGGCGATTCGACTCTACGGCGACGACGAGCAAGAACGGCTCGACCCGGGTGCCCGCGGCTATTTGCTCCATCTCGAGCACATTGGCATCTTGCAGCCCGTGCAGCGCGAGCTCGTAATCGATCGGCTCCTGGCGCTCGACCACGACGAGATCGACATCGAGCAGGCCAAGTGGGTCGTGATGATGGTCCTCTTCAGCCAGCCGGGCCAGCAAGAGGCCTACGCGCAGATGGAGGACCTCGTATTCGCCGGCGACTCGGCCTGGCGCCACTGACCGCGCCGCACGCCGCCGCATCGGCCCTCGGAGCTTTGACGGCGGCTCTTTGAATGGCTCGAGCGGAATCGGCTATCCTGCCGTGCCTCGCAAAACGGCCGTCCTCCAGATTCCCGTAACAGACGTGCCGGCGTCGAGATCAGTGCGTACAAAACGCGCTTCGTAGACATGGCCAAAAATCTCGTCATCGTCGAATCCCCCGCCAAAGCTCGCACGATCGAGAAGTATCTCGGCGAGGATTTCGAAGTGCTCGCGTCATACGGCCACGTGCGCGACCTCGTGCCGAAAGAGGGCGCGGTCGATCCCGACAACGGCTTCGCGATGAAGTATCAGCTCATCGAAAAAAACGAGAAGCACGTCGAAAAAATCGTCAAGGCCGTGAAGAAGGCGTCGGCCGTGTACCTTGCAACCGACCCGGATCGCGAAGGCGAAGCGATCTCGTGGCACGTCTACGAAGTGCTGAAAGAACGCGACGTGCTCGACTCGAAGCCCGTGTACCGCGTCGTGTTTCACGAGGTCACGAAGCGCGCGATTCGCGAGGCGATCGATCAACCCCGAGCTCTGTCCGAGCCGCTCGTCAACGCGCAGCAAGCGCGGCGCGCGCTCGACTACCTCGTAGGATTCAACCTCTCGCCCCTGCTCTGGAAGAAGGTGCGCCGCGGACTGTCCGCCGGCCGCGTGCAGAGCCCCGCGCTGCGCCTGATCGTGGAGCGCGACGACGAGATCTCCGCGTTCAAGGCGCAGGAGTACTGGACGATCGAGGCCACGGCGGAGCAGGCGAGCCAAGCGTTCCCGGCGCGGCTCGCGGTGTTCGCCGGCGAGAAGGTCGAGCAGTTCACGTTCACCGACGAGCGCGGCGTGCGCGCGGCGGAGCAGCGGATCCGCGACACCGCGCAAGGCACGCTCACGGTCGCCAAGGTCGACAAGAAGCAGCGCCGCCGCAATCCGGCCGCGCCGTTCACCACGTCGACGCTGCAGCAGGAGGCGTCCCGCAAGCTCGGCTTCAGCGCGCAGCGCACGATGACCGTGGCCCAGCGGCTCTACGAAGGCGTCGACATCGGCGAAGGTTCGGTCGGTCTCATTACTTATATGCGCACCGACTCGGTGACGGTCGCCGACGAGGCGCTCGTTGAGCTCCGCTCGGTGATCGTCGAGCGCTACGGCAAGGAGAACCTGCCGGACGAGCCGCGCCGCTACACGACCAAGGCGAAGAACGCGCAAGAGGCGCACGAGGCGATCCGCCCCACGTCGGCGGCTCGCGCGCCCGACGACGTGAAGCAATATCTCGATCCGAATCAGTTCAGGCTCTATGAGCTCGTTTGGAAGCGCACGGTCGCCTCGCAGATGGTGCCCGCGATCTACGACACGGTCGCGCTCGATCTCGCGGCTGGTACCGCGCCGGATTCCGACATCGCGTTTCGTGCGACCGGCTCCGTGCTCGTGGCGCCCGGCTACATCGCGGTCTACCAGGAAGGCCAGGACGACACGGCCGCCGACGAGCAGGATCACCTCCTGCCCGCCGTCGTCGAAGGCGACCGCCTCGCGCTCAAGGATCTCCAGAGCGCCCAGCACTTCACGGAGCCGCCACCGCGTTACTCGGAGGCCACGCTCATCAAGGCGCTCGAGGAGTTCGGCATCGGCCGGCCCTCGACGTACGCGTCGATCATCTCGACGCTGCGCAACCGCGAGTACGTCGAGATGGAGAACCGCCGCTTCATCCCGACCGACGTCGGCCGCGTGGTCAACCGTTTCTTGAGCCAGTACTTCCACCAATACGTGGACTACGAGTTCACGGCGCGCATGGAGGACTCGCTCGACGCGGTCTCGCGCGGCGAGAGCGAGTGGGTGCCGCTGCTCGAGGAATTCTGGCGGCCGTTCATCAAGCTCGTCGAGCACACGGAAAGCAACGTCACGCGCGAGCAAGCGTCGCAAGCGCGCGTGCTCGGGACGGATCCCGCGAGCGGCCGGCCCATGAGCGTGCGGATGGGCCGCTACGGCGCATTCGTGCAGATCGGCACCAAGGACGACGTCGAGAAGCCGAAGTTCGCGGGACTGCGTCCCGGCCAAAAGATGGACAGCATCACGCTCGAGAGCGCGCTCGATCTGTTCAAGCTGCCGCTCGAGCTCGGCAGCACGCCCGAGGGCGAGCCCGTGTCGGCGAACATCGGCCGGTTCGGCCCGTACGTCCGCTACGGCAACAAGTTCGTCTCGATTCGTGGCGACGACCCTTACACGATCACTCTCGCGCGCGCGCTCGAGCTCATCGCCGAGAAGAAGATCGCCGACGCTAATCGCCTCATCCGCGACTTCCCCGAGCAAGGCATCCAGGTGCTGAACGGCCGCTACGGCCCGTACGTCACGAACAAACAGAAAAACGCGAAAATTCCGAAGGACAAGACTCCGTCGGCGCTCACGCTCGAGGAATGCCAGGCGCTGCTCGCCGCGGCGCCCGAGCGCCGGGCGCGCGGCGGGCGGAGGAAGCCCGCGCCCGCGGCTGCGGAGCCCGCGGGCGACGGGGCGGCCCCGAAGACCTCGAAGGCCCCGGAGGTCGCGCGAGCGGCCGCGGCCGCGAAAACCAAGAAGAAAAAGAAGAAGACCAAGAAGAAGGCCGCGCGCAAGCCGCGCGCCGACGCGGCGGGCTCCGCCAAGCCCGGCTCTGACGGCCGCGATGCCGCGAGCTCGCCGCTCGGGGTCGAGCCCCCAGGGGCCGAGCCGGCCGGGGGCTCCGACACGGGCGACGGCCAAACCTGACGTTGGCGTCCGCGCTGCACATCGCCCGCGCCGCACGCATCGTGCAGCGCGGCGGCGTGATTGCCTATCCCACCGAAGCCGTGTTCGGGCTCGGTTGCCTGCCCCAGGACCGCGCCGCCGTCGAGCGCGTGCTTGCGATCAAGCGCCGCTCGTGGCGCAAGGGCCTGCTCTTGATCGGCGCAGACCTCGCACAGATCGAGCGCTTCGCCGTGTTGCCGCCCGAGCCGAAGCGGAGCGAGGTGCTCGCGACTTGGCCCGGCCCGATCACTTGGGTGCTCGCGGCGCGCCCGGCGGCGCCGCGCTGGCTCACGGGGGGCCGCGACAGCGTGGCCGTGCGGCTCACGGACCACGCGCTCGCCCGCGAGCTCTGCCTAAGGGTAGGCCAGGCGATCGTGTCGACGAGCGCCAACTTGAGCGGCCGGCCGCCGTTCAGGCGCTTGCTGCCGCTGCGCCGCGGCCTCGGCGGCGCCGTCGACTACGTGCTCGCCGGCCGGCTCGGCGGCCTCGCGGCGCCGACGACGATCCGGGACGGCCGCAGCGGCGCAGTGCTCCGCCGGTCGTAAGGCCTATCGGGCCATGAGTGCGGCCGGCGGGCGGCGCGCCGGCTCCGCATGGTGTGTACCGAATTCACATCCGGCCTTCGCGCCTGTGGTAACGTTTCAGCAAAGCGGCCTAAGGGCCCATCCCCGATCACAAATCGAACGATAGACCGAGCGATGCGCACACGAGCGGCCGCAGCCCTGTTAGCGGGCCTCTGCCTCGCGGCAGCGGCGAGCTCGGTCGCGTTCGCGCAAGCGACGCTGGTGCCCCTCGTGAAGCCGCTGCGGCTCGCCGCGCCGCTACGCCCCGTGAAGGGCGGCTCCGCGGTGTACATCGTGAAGCTCAAGGATTCCGGCGCGGTGAGCTACTTGGGCGAGCTGCCCGGCTACGCTGCCACGAAGCCCATGGCCGGCGAGCGCATGCGGCCGCATTCGGCCGGCGTCGAAAGCTACGTCCAACATCTCGAGCAAACGCACGACCGCTTGCTCGCGGCCGCCGGCGCGCCGACGGCGAAGGTCTACAGCTTCCGGTATGCGCTGAACGGCTTCGCCGCGAAGCTCGACTCGGCGCAAGTCGCCCGCCTCGCCCAGATGAGCGAGGTCGAGCGGATCTGGCCCGACACCGAGCAGCACATCGACACTAACAACAGCGCGATCTTCTTGGGGCTCGAGAACCAGGTCGGCGGTTTGCGTGCCGACTTGAAGCTCCGCGGTGAGAACGTCGTCGTCGGCGTCATCGACAGCGGCATCACGCCGCAACATCCGTCGCTGCTCGACACGCGCGATCTCACGCCGAGGGCGTGCACGACCCAGTGGGCGCGCTCGTCGTGGCTCGGCGTGCTGCTCTGCATGTCGTACAAGCGCAATCCGCCGACGGTGCTCGTGTACGATCCACCGGTCGGCTTTCGCGGCGTCTGCCAGCCGGGCGACGGATTCGGACCGGCCGACTGCAACAACAAGGTCGTCGGCGCGCGCTTCTACATCGACGGCTTTCTGTTTCGCAACGAGCTCGACCCGCACGAGTTCCGCTCGCCGAAAGACGCGGACGGCCACGGCACGCACATCGCCACGATCATCGCGGGCAACTCCGTGGACGCGCACCTGCTCGGTACGCGCGTCGCACGCGTGAGCGGCATCGCGCCGCGCGCGCGGATCGCCGTCTACAAGGCGTGCTGGCTCAAGCCTGGCGACATCCGCGCGACCTGTGCCACGTCCGACCTCGCGCGCGCGATCGACGACGCGGTCGCCGACGGCGTCGACGTCATCAACTATTCGGTCGGCAGCCTCGAGACCAATCTCACCGATCCCGACGACATGGCGCTCTTGAACGCGTTCGACGCGGGCGTGCTCTCGGTGGTCGCCGGCGGCAACGACGGCCCGGATCTCAACACGATCGGGTCGCCGAGCAGCGCGCCGTGGGTGCTGACGGTCGCGGCGTCGACGCAGAGCGGCAATCTGTTCGACGAGGCGATCGAGGTCACCGAGCCTCCGGAGGTCGCCGGCCTGATGTCGATGCGCGAAGGCGCGTTCACGCGCCCGCTGACCAACAAAGCGATCGAGGAGACGCTGATCGAGGCCGACGACGGCGACGAGAGCGGCAACGGCGGCTCCACGCGCGATGCTTGCCAGCCGCTCAAGAATACCCGCGAGCTCGATGGGCACGTCGCGCTGCTGGTCCGCGGCGGCGGCTGCGAGTTCCAGGTCAAGCTCAAGAACGCGGCGGACGCGGGCGCCGTCGCGGCGATTGTCTTCAACAACGCCGGCGACCCGATCGTGATGAACGGCGACGCGGGTAGCGTCGAGATCCCGGCGGTGATGATCGGGACCGCCGACGGCGAGGCCCTGCTCGACTCCCTCGCGGCCGGTGACCAGGTCAAGGTCAAGCTCGCGCGCGGCATCTTCGCGACCGTGCACGAGGACGGCAACGTCGTGGCCGACTTCTCCTCGCGCGGCCCGTCGCTCTCCGACCCGAATTTCTTGAAGCCCGACGTTACCGCGCCCGGCGTGGATATCTTGGGTGGCGCCGCGCCCGACGCGCCGAACAACGGTCTGCACGGCGAGCTCTTTCAATACCTGTCCGGCACGTCGCAGGCGGCGCCGGAGGTGTCGGGCATCGTGGCGCTGCTCAAGGAGGCGCACCCCGATTGGTCGCCTGCCGTGCTGAAGTCGGCGCTGATGACGACGTCCTACCAGCACGGCGTCGTGCGAGCGGACGGCGAGCCCGCCGATCCGTTCGACATGGGCGCCGGCCACGTCGACGCGAATCGCGCGGTCGACCCGCGGCTCGTGTACGAGAGCGACCACCGCGACTACGCCGCCTATCTTTGCGGGCTCGTGAAGCCGCCGTTCCCCGCAGCGGATTGCGCCGCGCTCGCGGCGCAGGGCTTCTCGAGCGAGCCGCAGAACCTGAACCAGCCGTCGATCGCGGTCGCCGAGCTCATCACGGGCGACTCGGTGCGGCGGCGCGTGACCAACATCGGCCCGCCCGCGAGCTTCAGCGCCCAAATCAGTTCGCCGCAAGACCTCGACCTCGTGGTCGAGCCGGCGACGCTGGTGCTCGGCACGGGCGAGAGCGCGGAATACTCCGTGCGCTTCGTGGACCGGGGCGCCGGGCGCGATCTCTGGTGGTTCGGCCAGCTCGGCTGGTCGGACGGCACGCGGACCGCGGTGAGCCCGATCGCCGTGCAACCGGTGACGCTGCGGGCGCCGCCAGAGCTTAGGCTCCGCGGCAGCAGCGGCACGACGCGCATGCCTACCGCCTTCGGCTACGACGGCGCGTACTCCGCCGGCGTGCACGGCTTGCGCGCGCCGTTCATCGACCAGACCACGGGGCAGGTGCCGCGCGGCTTCGTCGACGACGACCCGACCAACCACTTCTCGTTCCGGCTCGAGGGCGGCGTGAGCGCGCACGGCATCAACGTGCCGCCGGACCAGCTGTACTTGCGCGTCGCGTTGTTCGACGCGTTCACCGACGGCAAGGACGACCTCGACCTCTACTTGTTCTATTGCCCGAACGAGGACTGCACGCAGGTCGCACAAAGCGGCGGTTTCACGTCCGACGAGGAGATCAATCTCGTGCGGCCGAGGCCGGGCCTCTATCTCGCGCTCGTGCACGGCTTCGAGACGGATCAGGTCGCGGGCGGCCCGGGCTCGAACTACTCGCTGTTCACGTGGTCGATCGGCGAGAACGACGACGTCGGCAACCTCGATGTCGCCGCACCGCAGACGGTGACGAACGGCGAGCACCTCGACGTCGACGTCAACTGGTCGGGTCTCGAGCCGGGCACGCGCTACATCGGCGCGATCTCGCACACGACGCCGTCGGGTGTCTACTCGCTCACCGTCGTCAACGTCGCGACGCCTTAGGCGTCTGACCCTAATTCTTTCGCGACGTCACACCCCTCGCGGCGCGCGTCTCCGCCGCTCCCCGCCAACGCCGGACGAAGCGGCGCGCACGAGCCGGCGGAACTTCGGGCACTCCATGTGGCTCGGCGCGGTGCAGGCCGCGGCGTGGCGCAGTCCGTCGCGCAACGCGCTCAAGCGGCGGATCGTCCGGTCCATCTCATCGGCCTTTGCCGTGAGCACTTGGCGGTCGATACGCGGCCGACCGTCCGGCGCGAACATCAGCGCAATCTCCTCTAGCGAGAACCCCGCCGCCCGCCCGAGCGCGATCAGCGCGAGGCGCTCGACGACGCCGGCCCCGAACAGGCGCTTGAGGCCGCGGCGGCCCACCGACACGATCAGCCCCCTCTCCTCATAGAACCGTAGCGTCGAGGCGGGCAGGCCGGAACGCTGCCCTACCTCGGTGATGTCCAGATCTCGCACCCTTGACCTCAAGTGGACTTGAAGTGGCATAGTGCGGCGATAAGGCCTTCAAGGCAATCGACAGGAGAGAAGCCATGGAACCCGCACGGCGCGCGAACGAGGAGCAAGCAACCCTATGGAACGGCCTCGGGGGCCGAGGTTGGGTGGAGGCGCAGTCCGCCCTCGACCGGATGCTGCGCCCCTTCGAAGACCTGCTCGTCGAATCGGTGTCCGCCGCGGCCGGCAGCCGCGTGCTCGACGTGGGCTGCGGCACCGGCAGCACGACGCTCGTGTTCGCGCGGCTCGTGGGAAAGAAGGGCCGCGGCGTTGGCGTCGACATCTCGGCGCCGATGCTCGCCATGGCCCGCGAGCGCGCCGAACAGGAGCGCGCGCCGGCGACCTTCGTCCACGCCGATGCGCAGGTTCACGCGTTCGAGCCCGCGAGCTTCGACGCGATCGTCTCGCGCTTCGGCGTGATGTTCTTCGACGACTCCGTGCGTGCCTTCGCGAACCTGCGGCGCGCGGTGGCGCCGTTCCTGCCGAATCTGCCGGCGCGCGACCCGGATGCGCCGGGGCAATTCGCCTTCGCGGATCGGAGCCGCGTGCGCCGCATCCTCGAGGACAGCGGCTGGACCGGAATCGACGTCGTGCCGATCGACGTCGTCTGCACGTTGCCCGAGCAGGACTTGATCCGCTATCTCACGCGGGTCGGTCCGATCGGGCGCGTGCTCCAGGAGGCCGACGAGCGCACGCGCGCGCGAATCATGGAAGCGATTCGCCCCGCCTTCGCTCCCTTAGTGGACGGCGCCGACGTTCGCTTCACGGGCGCGTGTTGGATGGTCGGCGCTCGAGCGGAGTGAGGCGTCACACGCTAGGGTCAGACCCCATTTCGGCTACCGTCGTCGCTCTTGGCAAGGCGTTAGCGCGAAATGGGGTCAGACCCTACCAACCCGTAGCGGAAGCAGTCGCGCAGGTGGTCGTTGACGAGGCCCGTCGCCTGCATGTGCGCGTAGATGATCGTGGAGCCGACGAACTTGAAGCCGCGGGCCTTCAAGTCCTTGCTGAGCGCGTCGGACTCCTTGGTCGTGACCGGCACGTCCTTCGGCTTCTTCCAGCGGTTCACGATCGGCGCGCCGCCGACGAAATCCCAGACGTACGCGTCGAAGCTGCCGAACTCCTTCTGAATGGCGAGGAAGCCGCGCGCGTTCGTGATGGCGGCCTCGACCTTCTGGCGGTTCCTGACGATCGCGGGATTCGCGAGCAGCCTCTCGATGTGGCTCGCCCCGAAGCGCGCAACCTTGCTCGCGTCGAAACCGGCGAACGCGCGCCGATAGCCTTCGCGCTTGCGCAAGATCGTCCACCAGCTCAGGCCTGCCTGCGCACCTTCGAGCACGAGGAACTCGAAATGTTTGCGGTCGTCGCGCACCGGCACGCCCCATTCGGTGTCGTGATAGAGCTGGTACTGCGGATCGATGCCTTCGCTCCACGGACAGCGCTTTGATTCTGCGGCACACATGCGCGGCACACTCCGGTAATCCTTTCAAGTTGGCAAAGGTACAGAAAACTCAGCAGAATCGGCAGCTGCAAAAGGGGGCTGAATGTCCAAGAACACGGCTGCGCCGGACCGCTACGCGGTGGTCGGCCACCCCGTCGCGCACAGCAAGTCGCCGCTGATTCACCAGCTGTTCGCGCGCCAGACCGGCCAGCATCTCGCCTACGAGATCCTCGACGCCACGCCCGAGGCCTTCGAGACCGCGGTGCGCGGCTTCGGCGCGGCCGGCGGCAGCGGCTTGAACGTCACCGTGCCGCACAAGGAAGCCGCGTTCGCGCTCGTCGACGAGATCAGCGAGGCCGCGAACGCGGCCGGCGTCGTGAACACCATCAGCTTCGCGGGCGGCAAGCTGTGGGGCGAGAACACCGACGGTGTGGGCTTCATTCGCGACGTTACGGTGAATCAGCGCCAGCCGCTCGCCGAGCGCAGCGTGCTCGTGCTCGGAGCGGGCGGCGCCGCCCGGGGAATCTTGGGGCCGCTGCTCGCGGCCAAGCCGCGCGAGGTGGTGCTCGCGAATCGTAGCCAGGACCGCGCGGATCGGCTCGTCGCACGGCTCGAGTCGCCGGCCGCGCTGCGCGCGGTCGGGTTCGCGGAGCTCGGGCCGCTGCCGGCGTTCGACGTCGTGATCAACGCCACGTCGGCCGGCCTGAAGGGCGAGATTCCGCCGTTCCCCGCGTCGCTACTCGGACCGAAGAGCTTCTGCTACGACTTGGTCTACAGCGTGCACGACACGCCGTTCGTGACGTGGGCGCGGCAGCACGGCGCCGGGCGCGCCGTGCAGGGCTGGGGCATGCTGATCGAGCAGGCCGCTGAGTCGTTCTTCATCTGGCGCGGCGTGCGCCCCGACACCCGCCCGATCCTCAAGCAGCTCGCGGGCCAGAGCGGCTGAAAAATAGGGACATGTTGCATTTTCGAGCGCGACCTCCGAGGCCGCGCCGGCGGTGTTCGAAAATGCAACATGTCCCTATTTTTCAGCGCAGGGTGACGAGCTCCTCGGCGCTCGTCGGGTGGACCGCGATCGTATCGTCGAAGTCGCGCTTGCGCGCGCCCATCGCGAGCGCGACGGCGAAGCCCTGGATCATCTCGTCCGCGCCGGGCCCCACGACGTGGCAGCCGACGATCCGCTCGTCCGGCCCCACCGTCACGAGCTTCATCGCGGTTTGCGGCTTCACGTCGAGCAGCGCGTAGAACATCGGCACGAACTCGGTTTCGTAGACCTTGATCGTCTCGTCGGGGTAGCGCTCGCGCGCCACGTGCTCCGGCAAGCCCACCGTGCCGATCGGCGGGTGCGAGAACACGACCGTCGGGATCAAGTCGTAGCTCAAGTGCCGGTCCTTCTGACCGCCGAACACGCGGTCCGCAAGCCGCCGGCCCGCGGCGATCGCAACCGGCGTGAGCTCCGCGCGGCCGGTGACGTCGCCCACCGCGTAGATGCCGGCCACGTGGGTGTTCTGATACGCGTCGACCGGGATCCAACCGCTGGCGTCGACGGCGACGCCCGCGTGCTCGAGCCCGAGGTCGCGCGTGTTCGGTGCGCGGCCGATCGCCCAGAGCACGGTGGTGAAGCCCCGGAACTCGCGGCCGTCCGCCGTGTGCAGCGCGAGGTCTGCGCCGTCGCGCGTTACCGCGCGCGGCGTCGCGCCCGTCACGATCTCGACGCCGTCCCCGCGCAAGTTCTTCTCGAGATGCTCCGCCACGAGGGCATCGAAGTTGCGGAACAAACCGTCGTAACGCACGAACAGGCTCACCTCGCTGCCGAGCGAGCGGAACGCGCTGCCGAGCTCGGCCGCGACGTAGCCGCTGCCGACGACCGCAACACGCTTCGGTAGGCTCTCGAGCTCGAAGAAGCCGTCGGACGTGATCCCGAGACCCGCCCCTTCGACCGCGGGCACCTTCGGGAAACCGCCGGTGGCGACGACCACGTGCTCCGCCCGATAGGTCTCGCCGCCCGCCGCGACTTCGTTGCGTGACGTGAACCGCGCGGCCGCGCGCACCGTCGTGATGCCCCTGCGGTCGAGGTTGCGCTGGTAGATGCCGTTCAGCCGGAGCACGTAAGCGTCGCGGCCCTTCTTGAGCTTGGCCCAGTCGTGGCCGGACGCGCGCACTTCGAACCCATAGCCCGGCGCGGCTTCGATCGCCCTCGCGATCTCCGCCGCGTTCCACATGACCTTCTTCGGCACGCAGCCCACGTTGACGCAGGTGCCGCCGAGCCGGGCCGGCTCGAACAGCGCCACGCGCGCGCCGTATTCCGCCGCGCGCTGCGCCGTCGCGAGGCCGCCGCTGCCGCCCCCGAGCACGATGAGATCGAATGCCTGCACCGCCGTCACCCTCGACGCGACCAATCCGGGAGGAAGCGTACAGGAGTCAGGCAAAGCCTGGAGTTTCTCGGTTAGAGTAGCCGCCCGCTTCGCGCTAGAGTTTCGCCCATGGACCAGCCCACCGAGGGGAACCCGCTGCTCGCGCCGGGCCTGCTGCCGGCCTTCACGTCGATCCGGCCGGAGCACGTCGAGCCCGCCGTTCGGCAGGTGCTGGCCGACCAGCGCGCGGCGCTCGACGTCGCCGAACGCGTCGCCGAGCCAAGCTTGGCCTGGCTCCGCGATCTCGAACGGATCAACACCGAGATCCACCGCGTATGGGGCCCGGTCTCGCACCTGAACTCCGTCGTCTCGAGCCCCGCGCTGCGGGACGCATTCAACCGCTGCCTGCCGCTGATCACCGAGTTCGGCACCGAGCTCGGTCAGAACGAGGCGCTCTACGAACAGTTCGGCGCGCTCCAGGGCCGGGTCACACCGCGCCAGCCCGTCGAGACCACGTTGATCTCGCACGCGCTGCGCGACTTCAGGCTCGGCGGCGTCACGCTCAAGGGCTCGGAGCGCCAGCGGTTCCGCGACATCATGCAGACGCTTGCGGCGCGCCAGGCGAGCTTCGAGCAGAACCTCATGGACGCGACCGACGCGTTCCGGCATCACGAGGTGGACCGCGGCGCGCTCGCGGGGCTACCCGAGCTCGTGCTCGAGCGCGCCAAGGCGCACGCGGCGGAACGCGGCGTCGAGGGCTATCTCCTGACGCTCGACCCTCCCACGTTCCAGACGATCATGGCGCACGCCGAGTCCCCCGCGTTGCGCGCCAAGTACTACGAGGCGTGGGTCACGCGCGCGTCGGATCGAGGACCGCATGCGGGCCAATGGGACAACGGCCCGTTGATCGGCGAGATCCTCGCACTGCGCCACGAAAGCGCGCAACTCGTCGGCTTCAAGAGCTTCGCCGAGCTGTCGCTCGCGACCAAGATGGCCGAGTCGCCCGACCAGGTCATCGACTTCCTGCGCGATCTCGCGCGCCGCAGCAAGCCGGTCGCGGCGGAAGAGCTCGCGACGCTCTCGACTTACGCCGGCCGCAAGCTCGAGGCGTGGGACGTGGCGTACTACGCCGAGCGGCTCAAGCAGGAGCGCCTCGAGCTGGCCGAGGAAGAGCTCCGGCCGTACTTCCCGCTGCCGCGCGTGCTCGACGGGCTGTTCGCGCTCGTCGGCAAGCTGTTCGACGTGACGATCGCCGAGGCCAGTCCGCCGAGCGTCTGGCACCCCTCCGTCGGTTACTACGAAATCCGTGCCGCGGGCGGCCGTGTCGTCGGCAGCTTCTATACCGATCTCTTCGCGCGGCCGAACAAGCGCGGCGGCGCTTGGATGGACTCGTGCGTGAGCCGCGCGAAACAGAACGGCGGCACGCAGACGCCGGTAGCCTACCTCGTTTGCAATTTCAATCCGCCGGGCGGCGACACGCCGTCGCTCTTGACGCACAACGAGGTCGTCACGCTCTTCCACGAGTTCGGCCACGGGCTGCACCACTTGCTCACCGAGGTCGACTACCCGTCGATCGCGGGCGTCAACGGCGTCGCGTGGGACGCGGTCGAGCTGCCGAGCCAGTTCATGGAGAACTTCACCTGGCGGCCCGAAGTGCTCGCCACGTTCGCGCGCCACCATCAGACCGGCGCGCCGCTGCCCGCCGACAAGATCGCGACCTTGAATCGCTCGCGAACGTTTCTCTCGGGGCTCGGGATGGTGCGCCAACTCGAGTTCGCGCTGTTCGACTTCAGGCTGCACCACGAGTATTCGCCCTCGGCCGGACCGCGCGTGCACGAGCTCTTGGCCGACGTGCGCCGCGAGGTGGCGGTCGTCGAGCATCCGGCGTTCAACCGCTTTCCGAACACCTTCGCTCACGTGTTCGGCGGCGGCTACGCGGCCGGCTACTACAGTTACAAGTGGGCGGAGGTGCTCGCCGCGGACGCGTTCGCCGCGTTCGAGGAGTCGGGGGTATTCGACCACGCCACCGCCGCCCGCTTCCGCCAAGCGATCCTCGCCGTCGGAGGCAGCCGCGACGCGCTCGAGGCGTTCATCGACTTTCGCGGCCGGCCGCCGCAGCTCGACGCGCTGCTCCGCCAGGCCGGGATCGCCTCGCCGCCGAAACCCGCGTAACCGAGCCTCTCACTTTGGCCAAATAAACAACCCACCTTGGCGACACCGATATCGGCGCCACATGGCCAAGAAGACGATACCTCTGATCCTTCTTATCGTCCTGGCCGCCTTCGTGGGGTGGCGGACATTGATCCAGGGCCCTCGTGACGTCTTCGCTTACATTGCGTGTGCGGATCGCAAGGTTTACGCGGTGAATCTGCTCGATGGCACGGTGCTCCGCGAGTCCGAAGTCGTCAACGACATCGGACGCCCAACTTCGATCGCGTTGGCGGCCGATTCGACACTCTTCATCACCAGCGAGCGAGGCCGAGGCCAGAACGACTACTATCCTTTGATCGCGATCGGGTTGGAGGATCTCGACGTTCGGGGTACCTACACACTGAACCCAAGGGGGGAGGAGCAGTTGCGAAATGACGCGCCAGACAACGCGAGGCTTGCCGCGTATTCCGTGGTCGCTTCTCCCAACGGCCGCACTTTGTATCTTGGCCTCTCCGAGGCAAGCGGAGGCCTCACGACGCTGTTTGACGCCGTTGCAGGGAAGGTGACGGGGCGGTCGAACGTGCCAATTCTCCCCGGCAACTATTACTTATCGCCTTACCGTGCGCAGGTCGCTGAAATTTGGCCTTCGGGCAGTCGCGCCGCGGAGGAAGGGGGAGCGTCGGCAGTGCGAGAGTGGTCTGGCGGGGTGCTGGTGCGCGACATTCAGACCGGAGAGGTCGTATCGCGCGCGGAACTGATGGGCAACCGAGGCCTGACCCCGCCATGGACATCGGAGCCTGGACCGTATTTGCACATCAAGCCCGGAACGACGGAATTTGACGCGTACGATCGCGGAACAGGCGAGCTCATTGCAGACATTGACCTACGAAGACTGACGGGCATGAGCCCAATGCAGGATGTCCCAACGGCCATTCCGAATTCGACGTTCGCCGCCCTTGCTATGGTAGATGAGGAGGGTCACGGCTTCGCGGTGGTGATCGATACGTCGTCGAAGCAAGTCAGGTCGAAGACTCAGGTAGGTCCGTCACCAACCAATTTGGTACTCGCTTCCGGCACAAACTAGTGCGAACAGCGGCGCGCGCCCGCCTTCGAGGTGCGGCTGCAGCCAGCGCGACGCTAGTTCCGGCCAAAGTGAGACGAACGCGCGAGTGTTCGGTCGGGTGTGTCGTGCGTCGCAGAAATCGCGTCGGGTTGAGACTTATGTCACAGGGCGGGAGCCCGCTGCCGAGCTAACCTTCTAGACTGCGCCACGACTTCCGAGACCTCGATGCCGATCGAAGACGAACTACAAGAACGGCGCAACGACTTCGACGTTACCAACACGGTGCAAGTGAGCTCGCCGACGAAGGTCCGCGCGGCGGTCGCCGCCTTGTTGTCGAGGCTGTATCCACAGTGCTCGTTCGACTCGGTATGGCTGGCGTTCCACGACTTCGAGAGGCTGTTCGGCGGCCAAGACCCCGAATACCACGGGGTCGACACGAGCTATCACGACATCCAGCACACGCTCGACATGACCCTCGCGCTCGCCCGCCTGATCGCAGGCTACGAGCAGAGCGCTGAGCCAGGGGACCGGCTCGGCGCCGACCGCGCCGAGCTCGCGATCGTGAGCGCGCTGTTTCACGACTCGGGCTACCTTCGGCACAAGGTGCGCGACGACGGGGTCGTGAACGGCGCGATCTTCACTCGTGTGCACGTAACGCGCAGCGGCGCGTACCTCGAAGGCTATCTGCCGCGAATCGGCCTCGAGCGCTTCGCGCCCGTCGTCTCGAGGATCGTGCACTTCACGGGCTACGAGCTCAACCTCGACCAGATCGAGCTCGACGAGCCGAAAGACAGCATCGTGGGCCACCTGCTCGGCACGGCCGACCTCGTCGCGCAGCTCGCCGACCGGTGCTATCTCGAAAAGTGCCGCGACCGCCTGTATCCCGAGTTCGTGCTCGGCGGCGTCGCGATCGACGAGCGCCCGGCCGGCGGCATAGTCTATGGCTCGGCGCAGGATCTGCTCGCGAAGACGCTCGCCTTCTACCAGTCGTCCGCGCGCTATCGGCTCGAGCACAGCTTCAACCGCGTGTACCGCTACATGGAAGCGTTCTTCGAGCGCGGCCAGAGCCCGTACGTGCGGTTCATCCGCAAGAACCTGCTATTCCTGAGCGCGCTGATCCGCTTGAACGAGTGGGAGAAACTGCGGCGGCATCCGCCGTGCGTGATCCCGGACCCCGAGGGGGAGACGAGGCTCATCGAGCTCGCGGACCAGCGCATCCGCAGCTGGACGGCGTCGCAGTCCGGGACGCAGCCGGCGCTGCCCGCGTCCCTGACGCGGTAGACCCCGCCTCAACCGAAGAGAAGGAAGCAGAGGAGCGCGCCGACGACGGTCATCGTCAACCCCCACGCAAGCAGCTGGTTGAACAACCGCCGCGTGTCCGTGCCGGGCGCCGCGCTCGCGATGTAGAGCGCGCCCACGGTCGACAGCGACGACAGGTCCACGAGGCTCGCGCTCACGTTCATCGACCACGCGATCGGCAGCGGCGCGATACCGCCGAGCCGCTCGGCGAGCGCGGGCGCCATCGGCAGGAACGCGGGCAGCACGACGCCGGACGTGCTGCTGTACACCGACACGAGGCCGGTGCCGAACGCGGCTACCGCTTCGATCGTGGTCGGCGTCGATACCGCGGCGATCCCGTCGCTGATCAGCGTGAGGCCCTCGGTCTTGCCGAGCAGCGCCACGAGCACGCTCACGCCCGTGACCATCAAGATCACGCCCCACGGCATCCGCTGGATCGCGCGGGTCTCGTCGGCCGCGCGCAGCAGGATCAACACCGCCGCGCACGCGAGCGTGACCATGCCGACGTCGAGCTCGAAGCCCGCCACCGCGACGATCAGCACAGCGATCGCGGCGGCCGTGAGCCAGTGTTGCCGCTCGAAAGGCTCGGCCTCAGGTCCCGGCGCGGCCGCGGCTCGCCCCGCGTCGGCGCGGAACAGCCGCCAGCCGCCGAGCAGCAGGAAACCGCCGATGCCGACGAGCGTGTGCGCGAGCGCGTTGTAGCCGAAGGTCTGCCACTCGACGCCGCCCAAGCCGATCCGGCGCATCACGCCGTGCGCCACGATGCCGGTCGGCGCAAACGGTGACAGCGTGCCGGCGAGCGCGCCGTTGCCCGTCATGATTGCCATCAGAAGGGGCGGCACTTGGGCGCGAGCCGCAATGGCCATCGCCGGCGGCGCGAGCAACGCGCTCGCGGGCGTCGCGCCCGCGCCGATGGTCGCGAGGACGAAGCCGAGCACGAAGAACATCACCGGCAGCACGCCGGCGTGGCCGCGGCATGGGCGCACGGCGCGCTCGGTCAGGCGCGCGAGTGTCCCGTTGACCTCCGCGATCGCGAACAGCAGCGTCACGCCCACGAGCGTGACGAGCAGGTCCGCGGGGAAGCCCGCGAGCACTTCGGCCGGCTTCATGTGTCCCACTAAGCCGACGATCAGCGCGAGCGCGAGCGACAGGATTCCGACGTTGATCGTCGTGGTGCAGCTCAGCACCACGGCGAGCACCAGCGCGCCGACCGAGATCCAGGCGAGGCTCATGGCGACGCGGCCACTCCGTTCCGGGTTCGGGCCGCGAGTCTACCCCATGACCGAGGCGCCGGTTGCGCCTATAAATAGAGATACGAGCCGTCGGGCCGGTGATAGCTCTCGCCGTTGTAGAGACCGTCGCTGCGCGGCTCCGTGAGCTCGTCGACGACGTTGACCTTGCTCTCGTCGAGCACGATGCCGAGACCGGGTCGATCGTTCGGGTAGATCTTGCCGTCGCGGAAATCGACGCCCTCGTGCAGGTACGGCGGCAACGCGCTGCGCAACACTTCGTTGAGCGCGACGCCGGGGAATGCCGCGAGCCCATGGATGACGGCTGCGGTCGAGATCGGCGCCGTAAAGTGCGGCACCATGCCGACTGAATGCGCGTCGCAGAGCGCCGCGATCTTCTGAAAGCCCGTGATGCCGCCGACGTTCGGAATCGACGCACGCAGATAGTCGATGAGTGCTTTCTCGATGAGCGGCAGGCCGCCGTCGCGCAGATCGCCGAATTGCTCGCCGGCCGCCAGCGGCACGCTCACGCGGCTACGCAGCACGCCGAAGAGTTGCGTGTCGTCGATCGCCCGCAGGGGGTCCTCGACGAACAGGGGTCGCAGCGGCGCAAGCAGCTCACAGAGACGGATCGCGTCCGCCAAATCGAAGCGCGTGTGCGCGTCGAGGATGAAGTCGCCTTTCGAGCCCACGCCCTCGCGCAGCTCCGCGCAGATCGCGGCGGTCTCCTCGACGGCGGCGCGGCTGTCGAACACGCCGTGCTCGGCCTCGATACCGTGAAAACGGATCGCGCGAAAGCCGTCGGCCATGGCCTTGCGCGCCTCGCCGCGCGCGGCCGCGCGCGTGAGGGTGCCGCGCGTCGAGTAGCACTCCACGTAGTTGCGCGCCCGCCCTCCCAGCATTTGATAAAGCGGCAGCTCCGCGGCCTTGCCCTTGATGTCCCAGAGGGCGCAGTCGAGCGCTCCGATTGCATGGAGCTTCTCGCGGCCCGGCGTGTAGAACGTGCTGCGATACATGCGCTGCCACAGATATTCCGTGCGAAACGGATCCTTACCGAGCAGCACGCCGGCAGCGTCGCGCAGGAGATCGCGTGTGCCGCCCTGGCCGAAGCCCGTGATTCCGGCGTCGGTGTCGACGGCGACGATGATCTCGCTCTGGTTGAGCCAACCGCTCAGGCCGTTCGTGCCCGTGGGATTGAAGATGCGGATGCGTGTGACCTTCAGATCGGACAGAGCGGCGTCCGCGCGCGGCGCGAACACGAATGGCGCGGCGAACGGTAGGGACGCGCCGAGCCCGGCGGCCAGCGATTGAACGAAGCGGCGGCGATTCATGGGTCCCCCCTGCAAGAGACGAGCGGCGCAGCGATCGTACCGGAGCGCAACGCGACGATCATCGATGCCGGGGCCCGGGCCGCACCACCCGTTACTGAGAGGCGAGTTGCGCCGGGTACGCGACAAGCGCCGCCGACCGTGGGAGGATGCACGACGTGCCCGAGTCGAACCAGAACAACGTGGGGCCTCCCGAGCGCGCGCAACTGTCCGGCTGGCGACGCTGGGCGGTGGCGCCGCAGTCGTTGCGCTGGCGCCGCTGGCTCATGCGCATTCATTCGTGGACGGGGCTCGGCCTGGGCCTGTACGTCGTACTGCTGAGCATCACCGGCAGCGCGAGCGTGCTGCGGCCGCAGTTTCACCTGTGGATGGTTCCGCGCACCGTGCCGATCGTCGGTACCCGCCTGAAGGCCGACGAGCTGCGCGAAGCGCTGCGGCAGAGCTACGACGGCTACGAGATTTCGGCCGTCTCCGAGGGCCGGCGCCCCGATAGCCCCGTGCGCGTGACGCTGCAGCGCGACGGCGTCGAGACCGAGCGGCTGTTCGACCCGTACGCAGCGCGCGACATCGGCCTCATGTACCCGCCGGTGCTGAACGTGGTCGAGTGGGTCGTCGACCTGCACGACAACCTGCTCGGCGGGGAGACCGGCCGTACGGTGAACGGCGTCGGTGCGACGCTGTTCTTCCTGCTCGCCGTGAGCGGCGCGCTCCTCTGGTGGCCCGGCAAGGTCCGCTGGACGGAAAACCTGATGACGGGCTGGCCCGAGAAAACGCGGCGCTTCACGCAGCGCGTGCATGTCGCGTTCGGGTTCTGGTCGCTGCCAATCGTGCTGCTGTGGGGGCTCACGGCGATCTACTTCGCGTTTCCCGACCCGTTCATCTGGTTGATCGATCCGAGCGACCCGACCAATCCGGCCGACATCGCATTGCGCGCACTGGTGAACTGGCACTTCGGGCGCTTCGGCGGGATGACCAGCCGCGTGATTTGGGTCGTGATCGGATTGATTCCCGGCGTCCTGTTCGTGACGGGATTCATCATGTGGAGGTTGCGGGCGCTGCGCAGGCAGCGGGCGGCCGCGATTCAAGCGCAAGGCGCCGGCGCGGGGGCACCGGCGTTCGCTGCGGCCGAGAGCAGGGTCGAGATGTGACGGCGCTACGCTGGACGACGATCGCGGGCATCCTCTTATCCCCACCACAACCGCAAGCGCGAGCGACCGTTCGCCGGCGGTGGGGCCGCTGACGCTCGGGGTGCGGAACGCTGACGCGGATCGGCAGATATTTGCGCCGCTCTGTCAG
Organism: Gammaproteobacteria bacterium; assembly: GCA_035644475.1. GTDB lineage: Bacteria > Pseudomonadota > Gammaproteobacteria > Steroidobacterales > Rariloculaceae > FEN-1219. Next base: position 41,893 of record DASQOL010000054.1, read on the forward strand.
GTACTTTACACAGCGAAGGATCCCTCGCGAGCGCTCTGCCGCATACTCTGACGCCGCGTGTCGCGTTCGGCGTAGCGCCGGCCTTCGATGCCTACAGGACTGTCACGTTTCGCCCTGTTGCCCTGGATGCTGGTGCTCGCGGTCATCCCGGCGGGCATCTATCTGCTCCACGTCTACGATCAAGTAGAGCAGGTCCGCGCCATCAACCTCCGAACGTTGGCCAAGGCCGCGCGGGCCACGGGCGAGATCCTCGAAAACTCCGTAGGCACGGTGCGCAATCTGAGCCAGAACCTCACGTATGCGTGCGAGTTCGTGCGGCGCCAGCCGCGGCTCAAACTGAACGACGATTGCGCGAAGATCAAGCCGCCGGCCGGCGCGGGGAAACGATCCGCGACCGAGCCCGCGACGGCGACGGCGACGCTCGGCATCGACCCGACGTCGAAGGTCCAGATCGAGCTGCGCGACGTCGGACTGAGCGACGTCGTCAAGCAGCCGGTGGTCTTCGAAGTGAATCTCGACACGATTCTCGGCGACATTCCCTTCGGCAGCGCCGTCGATCTCGTGTTGATCATCGACAAGGACGGCAACGTTCTCCGCCAACATCAACCGGCCGGCAGACGAACCGTCGGGGTCGTGCTCGACAACGTGAAGCAACTAGCGGTCTACGACGAGGCGAAGGGCCTGCAGGTCGCGGAGCTGTCGAGCGCGAGCTCGATCCACAAGGTGAAGCTTGCGGGTGCGGACTACGACCTGCTGTGCCAGCCGCTGCCGCTCGACTTCAAGGACAGCACGACCCACAACTGGACGATCTGTGGGCTGATGGCGAGCGAGCGCACGCTGCGGACGGCCCTCGAGGTCGCGCCGCTGCTCGCGATCCTGTTGTTCTCGATGGTCGTGTTCGGCGTGCTCACGTGGCCAATCCTCAAGGTATTCGGCCTGGCGCAACGAGAGCGGTTCCGCTTCGGCGACACGTACTTCCTCCTGTTCGGCACTTGGGGCGCGCTGATGGTGGCCGTCATCTTGCTACTCGGCACCGACACGCATCGGACGTTGCGTGAGCGGACGGAGCGGAGCCTCGCCGACCTTGCACGGGACGTGGAATGGAATCTGCAGCACGAGTTCGACGATCTGCAGGCGCAGCTCGAGAGCTACGACCAGCAGCTGGCCGCGGCCTACGAGCCCGGCATGTTCGCCAACGATCACCTCGTGCAGGCCCGCGATCTCTTGTCGCTGCGGCGGCTGCAGCCGGCGGAGATAGTGCTGGGCACCCCGAACGGGCTGATCGAGGGCGGCTACGTACGCTCCGACTTCGAGGTGGCGTTCTGGGTTCGGCCGTGCGACGGGCTGCAGTTCGCGAAGGGCACCATTCGGAACGAGAATTCCGGCCAGCTGCGCGTCGACTTTCGCGACTACTATCGCGCCGTGCAGGAGGGAAAGCTCTGGCAGCGCAGCGCCGCTCCCGAGAATGCAGCAATTGGCGAATCGGCCGCCGCAGCGCAAGCGGCCCGCACGTCGTCCGGAGGGCCTCGCTTTTGCCCTCAGCACCGCGCCGCGCCCGCGCACCCACGGCGATTGGCGCCGCCAATTGGATTGGCAGGCAACCGACGATTGGCTGGCCCGCGAGCTCGGTGCGATGCCGGTGCTCGGCGCGATGTTCGACGGAGACCGCTGGCCCGCGACTCGCCGCGAGGCGCTCGAGAAGATCGTCGAGAAGGCCGACGTCCTCTATCGCGCACTGTGGAATGCGTGTTCCGACGACGAGAAGCTCGTGCTGATCCAGCTCTCCCAGGAGAATGTCGTCAATCCGAAGCAGACGCTTGCGGTGCGCCGATTGCTGCAGCGCGGCTTCGTGTACCGCGACCCCGTGCTGCAGCCGATGAATCAGAGCTTCGCCTTGTTCGTCAGCCGCGCCCTACCGCCGGCGGAAGTAGCCGAGTGGGAGCGGCGAGCGAGCGGCCGGCGTTGGGAGCACACGCGCTGGGTGTTGCTCGGCGTGCTCGGCGTGATCTTGCTGTTCTTGTGGGCCACGCAGCGCGACGTGTTCAACACAGGGATCGCGTTGCTTTCCGGTGCGGCGTTGGGAATCCCCGGCCTGCTCAAGGCGCTGGAGGCGCTCACGAAGCTCGGTACGCGCACCGACAAGTAGCCGTCGCCGGGCCCGGGCCGGTCGCGGCCGAGGCGGTGGTCCACTCGCCGGCTCTCGTCGGTCAGGCTCAGCGCGACGCGGCGCGCGCGGGGGCGGTGAGCGCGCGCACGAGCTCGGTCACGTCGGCCAAGTCCTCGAGCTTCTCCACGATGCCGAACACTTGCTCGGCGGCGGCGCCCGGCAGCACGAGCGACGCGCAGTCGGTCCACTTCTCGTGGAGCTCCGCGCGCGTGAAGGGCAGGTCCGGGCCGCCGCGATAGCGCTCGTCCGCCTTCTCGACGAGCGTGCGGCCGTCGGCGAGGTCGACCTCGACGGTGCTGCGGATCTTCGCCCAGCCCTGCGCCTCGATCTCCGGGTCGAGCACGCGCTCGACCTTGCGCATCAGCGCCTGCACCTCGGCGCTGCGCACGAACTCGTCGTTGAACTCGTGCACGCCGGCTTTGCGGCGCAGGGCGATCGCGCTCACCATGAACGCGGGGCAGAACTTGGCTTCGAGCTCGTTGGTGGCGATCGAGTAGCGCAGCGGATTCAAGATGTTCGAGCCCGCGCGCACGCGGATTGCGCTGATCTCGGGCGGCTGCACGTCGTGCGCGATCACGAGTCGCCGCATCGCATCCATCGTCGGATGGCCCAGCACGCCGCACGGGTACGGCTTGATGGACACGCCCGGCGACACGATCGTGTGCGGCAGCCCAAGGACGCCCACGATCCGGTCGCGGTCGTAGCCGCCGCCGTGGCTGAACGTCTGGAAGAAGCCCCACGGCGGGTCGAGCGCGTCGTTGCCCCCGGTGAAGCCGCGCGCCGCGAGCTCCGCGGCCACGATGCCGTTCTGCGCCGCGCGGCCTACGTGCAGAGGCTTCGTCATGCTGCCGAAATTCACGCGGATGCCGGACGCCGAGCTCGCCGCGATCGCGAGCGCGTGCGCCGTCGCCGTACCGTCGAGGTCGAGCAGCTTGGCGGCCGCCATCGCGGCACCGAACGTGCCCACGGTGCCCGACGTGTGGAAGCCCTTCTTGTAGTGGTCGGGCTGGATCGCCTCGGCGATCTTGCACTCCACCTCGAAGCCCGTGAGGAACGCCTCGAGAAAGCGCTTGCCGGAAATCCGGCCCCGCTCGCCGAGCGCGAGCGCGGCGACGAGCGGCGGGATCGTGGGATGCGTGAGCAGGCCGAAGATCCGGTCGGCGCTCGTGGCGAGCTGCGTGTCGTCCCAGTCGAGCGCGTGGCCGCTCGTGCCGTTGACCAGCGCGGCGCTCGCGGCGCCGGTCTTGAACGGCACCGGCCCGAGCACCGTGGACTCGGAGCGCGCGTCGCTGCCGCGCACGTGCTCGTGCACGAGGCGCCCGGCCTCCTGCGTCGCGCCCGCGAGCAGCACGCCGAGACCGTCGATCACGCAGCGTTTTCCGAGCGCGACGGCTTGGCTCGGAAAATCGGCGAACCGCGCCTGGCCCACGAACTCGACTACCGCGCCGGTGGCGGATGCCTGGTCAGTCATAGGCCCGAAAGGATAGCCGAAAAGGTCGTCCCGACACCCACTTGCAATTAATTAAATGATTGTTTAAATTGACGCATGGTCGCGAAAGCACGCAAGCATCCCCGCCGCGAGCCGCGCAAGCCCGGCCGGCCACGCGCCGACGAAGCGAATCAGCGCGAGCGCTTGCTCGACGCCGCGGTCGAGCGCTTCACGACCGTGGGCATCGCCGCGACCAGCCTGCGCGCGATCGCGGTCAAGGCCGGCGTGACCCCCGCGCTGGTGCACTACTACTTCGGCAGCAAGGAGCGGCTGCTCGACGCGTTCATCGCCGAGCGCCTGATGCCGTTCGTCGCCGCCCTCGGGCAAAAGCTGCAAACGGTCGGCGACGATCCGCGCGCGCTCGTCGCGGCGTTCGTCCGCGGCCTGCACGCGGCGGTCGAGCATCTGCCGTGGCTGCCGGGCCTCTGGCTCCGCGAGATCATCGGCCAGGGCGGCGCGCTGCGCGAGATGCTGCTCGAGCAGATCTCGCCGCAAGTGCCGCGCGTGCTCGCCGGGCGGTTCGCCGAATTGCAGAAGCACGGCGCGATCAACCGCGACCTCGACCCGCGCCTGCTCGTCGTGTCGCTGATCGGGCTCACGTTGTTCCCGCTCGCGGCCGAGCCGGTCTGGCGGCGCCTGTTCGAGGCGGACGACATCGACCGCGCGGCACTCGAACGGCACACGCTCGCGCTGCTCGATCTCGGCCTGGGAGCCGCCGATGAGCGCTAGGTGCCAAACCCGGTGTCGGACACCAAAGGTGTCAGACGCCCACGGAAGCGCGATCCGGCGCGGCGCCACCGCGGCGTTGCTCGCCGCGGCGCTCGCGCTCGGCGGCTGCGAGCGCGACGTGAACCCGCCGCTGCTCGGCTCGCTCGAGTGGGACCGCGTGGCGGTCACGGCGGAGCTCTCCGAGCCCGTGATGCGCTGGGCGGTCGCGGAGGGCGATCGCGTCGAGCAGGGCGCGGTGCTGCTCGAGCTAGACCCGCGCCGCCAAGACGCGCGGATCGCCGAAGCCCGCGGCACGCTCATGCAAGCCGAAGGCAAGCTTTCCGAGCTCGCGCACGGCGCCACGCTGGAGACGATCGACACCGCGCGCGCCAACCTCGCGCGAGCACGGGCCGCCCAGGTACAAGCCGAAACCGACTACACGCGCACGGCCGACTTGCTGAAGCGCGAGCTCGTGACCGCGACCGCTGCCGACCAGTCGCTCGCGACGCGCAACCAGGCCCGCGCGCAGACGCAGGCGAACGAGGCGCAACTCCGCGAGCTCACGCGCGGCACGCGGCCCGAGCAGATCGATCAGGCGGGCGCGGCCGTCGACGCCGCGAAGGGCGCGCTCCAGTCGCTCGAGCTCACGCGCGACCGCCTCACGGTGCGCGCGCCGCGCGCCGGCCGCGTGGACGCGCTGCCGTTTCATCCCGGCGATCAGCCGCCGGCCGGCGCAGAGCTCGTGAGCCTGTTGGTCGGCGACGCGCCGTACGCGCGCGTGTTCGTGCCGGCGCCCCGGCGCGCGGGCCTGCAACCCGGCGACGAGCTCGCCATCCGTGTCGAGGGCGTGGACACGCCGTTCCGCGCGAAGCTCCGGAGCGTGCGCAGCGAGGCGAGCTTCACGCCGTACTACGCGCTCACCGGCGACGACGCGAGCCGGCTGGTCTACCGCGCCGAGCTCGTGCTCGAAGGGCCGGGCGCCGCCGACTTGCCGGCGGGCTTGCCGGTGTCCGCAGCGGCCGTCGGCCATGCCTCCCGTTGACGACACGGCCGTTGAAGACGCCGCGATCCGGGCCCGCGGCCTCACGAAGCGCTTCGGCGAGCTCGTCGCGGTGGACGCGCTCGACCTCACCGTGCGCCGCGGCGAGGTCTACGGCTTTCTAGGTCCGAACGGCTCGGGCAAGTCGACCACGATCCGGATGCTCTGCGGGTTGCTCAAACCGAGCGCCGGCGACATCGACGTGCTCGGCTGCTCCATCCCGCGCGACGCCGAGAAGCTCAAACGCCGGATCGGCTACATGACGCAGCGGTTCTCGCTCTACGAGGACCTCACGGTCGCCGAGAACCTGGGCTTCCTCGCGGCCGTTCACGACGTTCCGCGGGCCCGCGCGCGCGAGCGCATCGACGAGCTGCTCGACACCTACCGGCTCGCCGACCGGCGCAAGCAACTCGCCGGCACGATGAGCGGCGGCCAGAAGCAACGGCTCGCGCTCGCGGGCACCGTGCTGCACAAGCCGGATCTGCTGTTCCTCGACGAGCCGACGAGCGCGGTCGACCCACAGTCGCGCCGCGAGTTCTGGGACTCGCTGTTCGAGCTCGCCGACGAGGGCACGACGCTGCTGGTGTCGACACACTACATGGACGAGGCCGAGCGCTGCACGCGGCTCGCGATCTTGGACCGCGGCCGGATCGTCGCCGACGGCACGCCGCACGACCTCATGCGCAACCTGCCCGGCCGCACGCTGCTCGTCGATACGGCCGAGCCACGCCAGGCGCAGCGCGCGCTCTCGGGCCTGGAAGGCGTGATCGCGCTCGCGCAGATCGGCACGTCGCTGCGCGTGCTCGCGGCCGACGGCGACCACCTCGAGGAGCGGCTCGGCGAGCGCCTGAAGAGCGAGGGCGTGGAAGGGCGCTTCGAGCCGGTCGCCCCGAATCTCGAAGACGTGTTTGTCGCGGCCACTCGTAAGACGCTGGAAGACAGGGCGCAAGAGGGCAAGGCCAAGGAGGGCTCGTCATGAACCTGCGGCGGCTCGGCTCGATCGTCGTCAAGGAGCTCAGGCAGCTACGCCGCGACCGGCTGACGTTCGCGATGATCATCGGCATCCCCACGATGCAGCTCGTGCTGTTCGGCTACGCGATCAACATGGACGTGCGGCATCTCGACGCGGCCGTGCTCGACCAGTCGAACACGGCGCGCTCGCGCGAGCTCATCGCGGAGATCGCGGCCACCGACGTGCTGCGGTTCAAGCACACCGCGTACAGCGCGCAGGACATCGAAGCGCTGCTGGACGCGGGGCGGATCAGCGCCGCGCTGGTGCTACCGCCCGACTTCGAGGCGCGGCTCGAGGTCCGCGACCGGCCGGCCGCGCAGATCGTGGTCGACGGCTCCGACCAAGTGATCCAATCGGCCGCGCGGCAGCTCGCGGCATTCCCGGTCTACGGCTCGTTGGGCTGGACGAGCCGCGTACCGGGCGTCGAGGTGGTGAACTTCTACAACCCGCAGCGGCTCGCGCCGATCAACACGGTGCCGGGATTGGTGGGCGTGATCCTCACGATGACGCTGGTGCTGTTCACGGCGATCGCGCTCGTGCGCGAGCGCGAGCGCGGCAATCTCGAGATGCTGATCGCGACACCGGTGTCGCCGTGGGAGCTCACGATCGGCAAGGTGCTGCCGTTCGTCGCGATCGGGCTCGTGCAGGTCACCATCGTGCTCGGCGTCGGCAAGCTGCTGTTCGGCGTGCCGGTGCGCGGCTCGATCGCCGAGCTCTACGCCGCCGCGCTCGTGTTCATCGTGGCGAGCCTGTCGCTCGGGATTTTCATCTCGACGCTGGCGCGTACGCAGTTTCAAGCGATGCAGATGGCGTTCTTCACGTTCCTGCCGCAGATCCTGTTGTCGGGCTTCATGTTCCCGTACGCCGGCATGCCGGTGCCGGCGCAGTGGCTGTCGGAGATCTTGCCGCTCACCCACTTCCTGCGGCTCGTGCGCGCGATCATGCTGCGCGGCGCCGATCTGATCGACGTCTGGCCGTCGCTCGCGGCGCTCGGCGTGTTCATCGCGGTGATGCTCGTGGTCGCGGTGTCGCGCGTCCACAAGAGCCTCGACTGAGCCTGCCTGGCCCGCCCGCGCGACACCGTACAGCGCGAGCGCGAGCTCAGTTCACGCCGCTCTTGAGCTCCGTCGCGCGGTCCACGATGAGCAGCTCCACCTGCACGACGCGCAGCGTCAGGCCGAGCTGCCGCTCGAGCTCGGCGGTGAGCTTCTGCGCATCGCGCTCGTGAGTGTCCCAGCGGAAGTCGACGTCGTAGCGCGTGTAGAGGCCGGTGTGATCGATCACGGGCCGCCCGACCAACGGCTCCAGCGCCGTGCCGATGTCGCGGGTGCGGACGCGCTGCCCGGCGAACCCCGCGCCGCTCGGCGCGAGGAAGCCAGGCGCGGCCCACTGGTCCGCCGAGTCGCGCAGACGAACGCCGCCGTCGGCCTGATCGAGCAAGTAGTAGATCGGCGACTGAATGCGATGCGCGTCGAGCGAGAAGTAGTCGACGAGGAGCCCGGCGACGAGCGGGCGCACGTCCTCGACCAGCGGCTGCCCATGGCGGCCCGCGAGGTCCTTCGGCGCGCGGGCCTCGACCTGGTAGCGCGGCGCCGCGGCCCACGCCGGTAGGTCCACGATCTGGTCGGTGCGCACGTCGTAGGCGAACGCGACGAGCTCGGCGAGCGACGCGTTGCTCGCCGCGAAGTTGCCGGTGCGCGGCTCGACTTTGAGGAGCTTCTCAGCCGCGGGATGACTAGGTTGCACGGACGCGGACTCGAATGCCTTGAGTGGCCCCTCGCCGATGCTGCGCTGCCCCGCCGCAGGCGAGCCGTGCGCGGACACGAGCACGACGGCGATGGCCGCCGCTCGCGAGACGCCAACGCGCCGGACGAGCAGTTCGAGCATGTTCGATTTCCCCCTAGCGCCGCGACGTCCGTTCGCGGCGCTGCCGCCCGAGGCGACTGTCGCACGCGTTGCACGCGCGCTGCAACTGCACCGCGTATCGGCCCTCAAGCCTCCGGGGAATCCGTGTCGCTCGCCTGCGGGGCGGCGCGCGCGGCCTTCGCGAGCGCCTCGTATCTGTCGCGAAAGCTCTCCAGCTTCTCGTCCTCGAGCTCCTCGAGATCGAGCAGCGCGTTGTGCGCACCGTGCGTGGCGCGGATGAGCTCGTCGAGCTTGATCTGCATCGCTTCGGTGTCGCGCGTCTGCGTGTTTTGAATCAGGAACACCATCAAGAAGGTGACGATCGTGGTGCCGGTGTTGATGACGAGCTGCCACGTATCGCTGAAGCCGAACAGCGGACCGGTGACCCCCCACACGACGATTACGCCCAAGGCGAGCACGAACACCTTCGGCCGGCCGCAGAGGTACGCCGCACGCTTTGCAAATCGCGAGTACCCCGTGGAGTTGTGCATGAGCTGCTCCTTCAAGCGCCGCGCGGGCGTAGCACGCGCTCGATCGCGCGCCTGGACCATTGCAAGTCCTGGGCCAGCGTGCGCCCGCACCAGACCTCTTCGGGCGCGTGCCCGGCGCGGAAGGCGAGGTACGAGACCGCGCTCGCGGCGGTGTAGAGGAACACGCGCTCGCGCCGGATCGTTCGGCTCGTAGCGGACTCGTAGGCCGCGACCGCCGCATCGAGCGGGTCCGCGTCGTCGTAGTCGAGCACGAGGTAGCGAAAGTCGAGGTGGCGGTCGGCCCAGGCGGCAGAGTCGTAGTCGAACAGTCCGCGAACCGTGAACGAGCGCGGCGCCACCGCGAGATTGTGCAGCCCGAGGTCGGTGTGCACGAGCACGCGATCGTCCGCGGCCACAGGCTCTCCCTCGTAGGCGGCGACGACGGCGGCCGCACGGGCGCGGAGCTCCGGGTCCGCGACGACGTTCGGCAGCCGCTCGGCGATCCACTCGCCCGGCTCGGGCCAGCTCGCACGCGCGGGCAGCCAGCCCGCGACGTCCGCTGCGGCTATGTTCGAGTGCTGCTCGGCCAGCATTGCGCCGACGCCGGCGCCGAGCCGCGCGGCGGCGGCGGGATCGCGGCGCACGCGCGCGTAGAGCCGGCTCGGGTCCGCGCAGCCCGGCACGACGCGGCGCACGTCGAAGTCGCCTGTCGGGCTCTCGTACAAGACTCGCGGCGCCGCGAACCCGCAGCGGGCCTCGAGCAGCCGCAGCACGCGGCGCTCGACCGCGAGACGCGCGCGGGCGTCGGCGGACGCGACGAACCACGCGATACGCCCGCCGGGCATCCGCGCGAGCCAGCGTTCCTCGCGCTGCTCGACTCGCACTTCGCTCGGCTGCAGCGAGAGCCCCGCCGCGGCGAGCGCGGCGCAGGCCGCCTCCGCCGTCAGCCGCTCGTCGAACGAAATCGGGGACATGAGAAAAATGGGGACATGTTTGCTTTTTCCGTCATCGAAAGTAGCGCGTCCGAAAAGCCAACATGTCCCTATTTTCGCCGCGGGGGCTCGTAGTGGAACTCGACGAGGTAGACGTTCTCACCGCTGCCGTGCTTCGCGACCTTGAGGAGGTCGACGACGCCCGCGAAGCCGGATTTGCGCGCGAGCGCGGGCGTGATGTCATCGAATTCGATCCGGCACACCTTGTCCACCACCACGTGCCCGGTGCCGAGCGCGTAGCGACCGCCGACCTTCACGTGAGGGCGCTGCCAGACGCGCACGCTGCAGGTGACCTCGCCGCGCGCGACCGGCTCGCGGAGACGTTTCGTAAACTGCATGAGATGCCCGCGCTCAGCGGCGCAGCGCGAGGAACACTCCGGCCACGACGAGCGCGGCGCCCGCCACTCGCGTCGCGCTGAGCGGAAATACGAGCGACCGCATCAGCCCGAAGTGGTCGATCGTGAGCGCCGAGAACACCTGCCCGGCCACGATCAACGCGATCGCGTTGCCGACGCCGAGCCTCGGGCTCAGGAACGTGATCGTGAACACGTAGAACGCGACGATGAGCCCGCCGCTGAAGCTCCACCACGGCGCCTGTCCGAGCACTGCGGTCGCCGGCATGCCCTTGCCCGACGCGAGCGTCGCGACGGCCGTCGCGGCCGCCGCCACCAGGAACAGCGTGAGCGCGGCGAACGGAACGTTGCCGCCGATCGTCCGGCTGAGTGCCGCGTTCGACGCGGCCTGCACCGGGATCAGGGCGCCGCTGACTAGCGCGAGAAGCGAGAGCAACAGCGTGGTCTTCATCGTCAATCCCACCAGAGATACAAGAGGCTCCGCTCGCGCATCTCGCGCGCGAGCGTCTCGACGTCGTTGGTGCCTTGGTCGACGACGTCCGGGCAGAACTCGTAGACCTCTTGCGCGAACGCGAGCCAGTCGCTCGGCGGCCTTTTGATCTCCGCCTCGATCCAGTCCTGGCTGGCGCCGACCAACGCAAGCCCGTAGGCCGCGTCCCATCGACGATAGACCTCGAGGACCTTCTCGTGGTCGAGGTCGTAGTTGATGCCGTCGGGCCTCACGACCGCGAGATAGCCGTAATCGTCGTGCGCCTCGAGGATCGCGATTCTGTCCGGCGTGCGGCCGAACCCGTCGTCGTAGAGATAGGCCGCGTACGGCGAGCCTTCGAGCTTGCCGCGGACCGCGCGCAGCGCGTCGTGGCCTCTGCCGGGCTCCGTCAGCAGCACGACGCCTTTCGCCGGCTGCTCTTCGAAATCGGGCGTGATGCCTATCAGGCGTTCGAACGCCAGGCCGGAAGTCTTCACGCGAACCATGAGCCCGCGATCGACCGCGACGTCGGCGAACAGGACATCGTCGTCCGCGGCCGACGACGACGTAGGCCGGGGCGGAGCTTTCGTGCACCCGGCCAGCGCGAGCGCCGCGAGGAACCAAACGCCCCTGCGGGCCGGTCGTGAGTCCAGATCCATTCGACGTCGCCGTTTCGTCTGCGTCATGAGGGCTCCGCGAGATGCTAACCGAAGCGGAGCTGTGCCGCCGCCGGCCATCCTGCTACGCTATCGAAACATGGCACGCGGGGTGCCAAGTGTCCGCCTGAAGAGCTGTGCTCTCCCGCTTTCTGCACGAACGGTTATCGCGTTCTTTCTCATGATGCCCACGCCGCGGACCTTGGGCGACCAATGAGAAGGAGTTCGTCGATGACTATCAATTCGTTTCGCTTATTGGCTGAGCACCCCGATCTCGCTCAGTATCGCAAGCAAGCCAAGGAACTTCTGCGCGCGTGCCATGCGAGCGACCCTGAAGCCATGGACCGCTTCGATAGTTGGCTATTTCGCGGCAAGCCTTTCGATCCCACCCAAGTAAAATTGAACGATGCCCAGGTCGTCATCGCTCGGGAACATGGCTGTGGTTCCTGGCCTAAGTTCGTGGAAAGGATTCGCGATCAGCGCGCAAACGGGCGCGATTCACAATCGTTTCGCCAGGCACGCGACGCGATTCTGAACAACGAGCTGGAGTCGCTGCGAACACTCTTGCGCCAATTCCCCGAGCTTGCGCGCACGCGATCGAAAGAGCCCGACGAAGCGCAACAGACACTCCTGCACTACGTCGCAGAACGTGGAAGCGTCGAAATGGCGCGGGAGCTTGTCGCCGCGGGTGCGCGCCTCGACGCCGTGACTCTGCCGTTCAACATGACGCCGGTAGGCAGCGCTCTGTACGAGGGCAACACGAAAGTCGCGCTCTACCTCGCCGAGCACGACAGCGAGCCCCTCGGCATCACCAGGGCTGCCGGTCTCGGGAGATTGGACGTGCTGCGGACGCTCATCGGGGAACACGGCAACCCGCGTCCATATCTCCAGCCCGGCGTGTACGATCCAATGCGTTCGCTCGCAAACGCCTTCAGATATGCCTGCTCGAACGGGCAGGTTGCAGTCGTCGAGTATCTGCTAGACCTTGGCCTCGACGTCAACGTGCGCTTGCAAGACGGAGCGACCGGTATGCACCTTGCGGCGTACCTGGGCCACGCCGAGCTCGTCCGGCTCTTGCTCCAGCGTGGAGCCGACAAGACCGTCCGGGACCAGAAATTTGGCGCCGATCCAGCCGGTTGGGCGGCCGAATTCGGACATCATGACCTCGCCGCCTCGATTGCCGCGTTCTGAACGCGAGCGCTGCGCCGCTACTCGACGGTAACGGACTTCGCGAGGTTGCGCGGCTGGTCCACGTCCGTGCCCTTGAGCACGGCCACGTGATACGCGAGCAGCTGCAGCGGCACGGTATAGACGATCGGCGCGATCAGCCGATCGGCGTGCGGCATCGGGATCACCCGCACACCCATCTCCGACTCGAGCCCGGTCTCGCGGTCGGCGAACACGTAGAGCTGGCCGCCCCGCGCGCGCACGACCTGCATGTTCGACTTGAGCTTGTCGAGCAGCTCGTTGTTCGGCGCGACCACGATCACCGGCATCTCCTCGTCGATGAGCGCCAGCGGACCGTGCTTGAGCTCGCCCGCCGCGTAAGCCTCGGCGTGGATGTACGAGATCTCCTTGAGCTTGAGCGCCCCTTCCATCGCGATCGGCCACATCGGCCCGCGCCCCAAGAACAACGTGTGGTTCTTCTCGGCGAAGTCCTCGGCGAGGAGCCGCAGCAGGTCGTTCATCGCGAGCACTTGCTCGACGGCCGCCGCCGCGTGATAGAGGTGGGTGACGAGCTCGGCCTCGCGCGCCGGCGCCATGCCGCGCTGCCGCGCGAGCATCAGCGTCACGAGCAGCAACGACAGGAGCTGGGTCGTGAACGCCTTGGTGCTGGCCACGCCGATCTCGGGCCCGGCCTGCGTCATCATCACGAGATCGGACTCGCGGACCATCGAGCTGTGCGCGCTGTTGCAGATCGTGAGCGAGCCCACGTAGCCCGCGGTCTTGGCCATGCGCAGCGCCTCGAGCGTGTCGGCCGTCTCGCCGGACTGCGACAGCGTGACGAACAGCGTGCCGGGCGGCACGACGACGTTGCGGTAGCGATATTCGCTCGCGATCTCGACCTGGCAGGGCAGTCCCGCGAGGGCCTCGAGCCAATAGCGGCCGACGCTGCCCGCGTGATAGCTCGTGCCGCACGCCACGATGTGCACCTGCTCCACCTTCGGCAGCAGCTCCGCGGTGCGCGGCCCCAGCGACTCGGGCACCACGCGCTTGTTGACGACTCGGCCGTACAGCGTGTCCGCGAGCGCGCTCGGCTGCTCGAAGATCTCCTTGAGCATGAAGTGCCGATACGGTCCCTTGTCGGCCGCATCGGTGGTCCACTGCGTCTCGTGCACCTGCCGCGTAACCGGCGTGCCCTGCGCGTCGAAGATTCGGACCTTCTCGCGCGTGATCTCGGCGAGGTCGCCCTGCTCGAGATAGATGAAACGCTGCGTGACGGGCAACAGCGCCGGCACGCCGCTCGCGACGAAGTTCTCGCCGATGCCGAGCCCGATGACGAGCGGGCTAGCGATGCGCGTGACCACGATGCGATCCGGGTCCTCGGCGTCGAACACGAGCAGCGCGTACGCGCCGACGAAGCGCTGCACTGCCAGCCGCACGGCCTCGACGAGGTCGTGGCCTTGCTTCAGGTAGTCGTGCACGAGATGCGCGGCGACCTCGGTGTCGGTCTCCGACTTGAACTCGTAGCCCTTCGCGATCAGCTCGTCCTTGATCGGCTGGTAGTTCTCGATGATGCCGTTGTGGATGACGGCGACGCGGTCCCCTGACAGATGCGGATGTGCATTCGCCTCGGTGACCCCGCCGTGCGTGGCCCAACGCGTGTGCGCGACGCCGAGCCGGCCGGCGAGCGGCTGGGTGGCCAGCTTGCTTTCGAGCGCCGCGACCTTGCCGATGGTGCGGCAGAGGCCGAGCTCGCGATTCTTCTGGATGACGGCGATGCCGGCCGAGTCATAGCCGCGATACTCGAGCCGTTTGAGGCCCTCGACGAGCACCGGCACGATGTTTCGCTCAGCGATCGCCCCGACGATTCCGCACATATCTTGGTCGTGCCTTTTTTTACGAGCTTGGAATCGGCCGCGTTACTTCGGCTTCTTCTTCGGCCGTTTCCAACCGGGAACGGTGGCCTGCTTCGAGCGCTCGAGCGTGAGCTCGCCCGGCGGCGCGTTCTTGGTGACGGTGGAGCCCGCGCCGATCGTCGCGTCCGCGCCCACCTCCACCGGCGCCACGAGCATCACGCCCGAGCCGATGAACGCTCGATCGCCGATGACGGTGCGATGTTTGTTCGCGCCGTCGTAGTTGCAGGTGATCGTGCCGGCGCCGACGTTGACGTCGCGGCCGATCGTGGTGTCGCCGACGTAGGTAAGGTGATTCACCTTGCTACCGTCGGCGATCTGGCTCTTCTTTACTTCGACGAAGCTGCCGATCTTCACCTTGCTCGCGAGCTCGACGCCCGGGCGCAGCCGCGCGAACGGCCCGATCTCGCAGCTCTGACCGGCGATCACTTCGCTCAGCACGCAATGCGGATGCACGAGACAGTCGTCGCCGAGCTTGGTGTTCGCGAGCACGGCGTACGCGCCGATGCGCACGCGATCGCCGAGCTCGACGTCGCCCTCGAGCACGGCGCCCACGTCGATGAACACGTCGCGACCCACGGTGAGCTTGCCGCGCACGTCGAGCCGCTCGGGATCGGCGAGCGTGACGCCTCGGGCCATGAGGTCTTGCGCGATCTCGCGCTGCAGCGTGCGCTCGGCCACCGCGAGCTGCGCACGGTCGTTGATGCCGAGCACCTCGGTGGTCGACTGAATCACGGTGCCGAGAATCTTCGTGCCGTCGGCGGCGGCCAGCCCGATGACGTCGGTGAGGTAGTACTCGCCCTGCGCGTTGTCGTTGTCGAGGCTCGCGAGATAGCGACGCAGCGGGCCGGCCGCGAACGCGATCAGGCCCGTGTTGACCTCGTCGACGCGGCGCTCGTCGTCGCTCGCGTCCTTCTCCTCGACGATGCGGGCCACGGCGCCGTGCTCGTCGCGGATCACGCGGCCGTAACCCGTGGGGTCCTCGACCACCGCGGTCAGCAGCGCGAGCTCGCTCGACGCCGAATCCTTGACGAGGCGTTGCAGCGTCTTCTTGCTGACCAGCGGCACGTCGCCGAGCAGCACGAGAACCTGGTGATCGTCCGGAATCGACGGCAGCGCCTGGCCTACCGCATGGCCGGTGCCGAGCTGGGTCTTTTGCAGCACCCAGGACACATCGGCGTCGGGGAACGCCGCCTTGACGACGTCACCCCCGTATCCATAGACGACGTGGATCGCCGCCGGCTCGAGCGCGCGCGCCGACGCGAGCACGTGCGCGAGCATCGGCCGGCCGGCGAGCGGTTGCAGGACCTTCGGCAGCGCCGAATTCATGCGTTTGCCCTGCCCGGCGGCAAGAATCACGACACTGACCGGCACCGACTCCGAACCTCGCCCGATTTGGACCGTTGATCATAACGCGGCGAGCGAGTCGCCGGCTGCCCACTGCGTCACGATCGACCGGGGGCTCGTGAGCGGCGGCGAGGGCAAGCGTCTCCTCGGGCCGACGGCGCGAGCCGGGGGCGGCGGGTGCTCCGCTCGACCAGCGCGCCGGCGGGGTGGCGACCGCCGGCCCGCACGAGGATGATCTCCGGCCGGAAGCGCGTTAGAGTCGGCGCGTCGCGTGACGAAGAAGCGACCGGGGGATCCATGCGAGTCATCACGGCAATAGCGTGCTCGGCCGCCCTGGCCGCGGGCCTACTGCTCGCGTCAGGCACGATGCTCGCGCAGGAGGCTCCCACGAGCGCATCCACCGATCCCGCAGTGTTCGCCGTCGCCTACGTCGAGGCTCGCGCCGACGCCGCCGGCCAGGCGCGCGCGGCGTTCGCCGCTTACCGCGCCGCCGCCCGCAAGCAAAACGCTTCCGTCGAGATCTTCGAGCAGATGGGCCGGCCCGGTCACTTCGCGATCTTCGAGCGCTGGCGCGATCAAGCCGCGTTCGACGCGCGCGACGCGGCGGCGCGGCAGAAGCTCGTCGCCACGCTCGGGCCGATCCGCGTGAGCGGCTACGACGAGCGCCCGTACAAGAATCTGTCGACTGCGCGCGCGACCGCGGCGACGGAGCCCCGCTCCGTGTACGTGATCGCGCACGTCGACGTCGCACCCGACCCACGCGTCGCGCCGATGCTCGCGCGCCTCGCGGAGGCCGCGCGCAAGGAGCCCGGCAACCTCCGCTTCGACGTCGTGCAGCACACGATGCGCGCGAATCACTTCACCGTGATCGAGCATTGGCGTGATCACCAAGCGCTCGATGCGCACGTCGCCGCGCAGGGCACGCGGCAGTACCGCGACGAGCTGCAGCCGCTCACGGGGAGCCCGCTCGACGAGCGCGTCTACGAAGCCGTCGAGTGACGGCCCCGAGTGACCCCTCCCGAGTGACACTCTTCGCGGGCGACTTCCGCCTCGAGCGCCGCCGGGCGAACGGCATCGAGCTCAACGTGCGTTACGACCCGGGCGCCGCCGGGAGCCGGCCGCCGCTCTTGCTGCTGCACGGTTTCCCGCAGACGCACGCGATCTGGCATCGGGTTGCCGACCGCCTGAGGCGCCGTTTCACGCTCGTGATGCCCGATCTGCGCGGCTACGGCGATTCCGACAAGCCCGACGGACCGCCCGACCACTCCTCCTATAGCAAGCGCACGATGGCCCGCGACGTGCTCGACCTCATGCGGGGGTTAGGGTTCGACGCGTTCTTCGTCTGCGGCCACGATCGCGGCGGCCGGGTTGCGCACCGCCTCGCCCTCGACCACCCGGACGCCGTGCGCGCCTTGATGCTGCTCGACATCTCGCCCACGGCCACGATGTACGAGCGCACGACGATGGAGTTCGCGCGCCTCTACTACCACTGGTTCTTTCTCATTCAGCCGGCGCCGCTGCCCGAGCAGCTGATCGGCGCGGCGCCCGCGTTCTATCTGCGCAACAAGCTCGGCGGGTGGGGGTCGGGGGGCGGCGGAATCTTCGACGTGCGCGCGCTCGCCGAGTACGAGCGCTGCTTCACGCCCGAAGCGATTCACGCGATGTGCGAGGACTACCGCGCGGCGGCGACGGTCGACCTCGAGCACGACCGCAGCGACGCCGCGGAGCGCATCGGCTGCCCGGTGCGCGTGCTGTGGGGCGAGCGCGGCGTGGTGCACCGGCTGTTCACGCCGGTCGAGGACTGGCGGGCGAAAAGCGCGGGCGAGGTGACCGGCGGCGCGGTGCCCTGCGGCCACTACATTCCGGAGGAGTCGCCCCGCCTGCTCGCGGACGAGATCGAAGGCTTTTTCGCCGGCTGAGCCCGTTCGGCCGGCATACTATTCACGCGACGTTACGAACCCGAGGTTGAAGCGCATGCGTATCCGGTCCGTCTCCTTGGTCGTCCTCTTGTGCGCGCTCGCCGCCGCGGCGGCAACGCTCGGACAAGAGAGCCAGTGGTATCCGAGCCGTTGGGGCGCCGCCGATCAACGCGGCGCGGCGAACCGGCTCACTCCGGCCAAGGCGCTCGAGGCTCGAGACGCAATCAAGACCGGCGTCGTCTATCAGCTCGGCCGCACGTACGAAAGCGCGATGCCCATGGTCGGCTCGCGACACTTCAGCCTGCGGATCCCGCAGGCGTTCGAGCCGCCCAGCTCGAACCATTTCATCTACCACGACGAGCTGGTGAGCGGCGAGCTCGGCCAGATCGGCACGCAATTCGACGGCTTGGGACACGCCGGCATCGGCGACCTCTTCTACAACGGCAACAACCGCAAGGACTTCGCGAAGGCCGAGGGATTCACGAAGCTTGGCGTGGAAAACGTGGGCGCCATCGCCACGCGCGGCGTGCTCGTCGACGTTGCCGGCTACAAGGGCGTGGCGAGCCTCGAAGGCGGCTACGAGATCACGGTCGACGACTTTCGCGGCGCGCTACGCAAGCAAGGCAGCGAGATACGGGCCGGCGACGTCGTGCTGGTCCACACGGGCTGGGGCTCGCTCTGGATGAAGGACAATGCGAAGTTCGGCGCCACCGCGCCCGGCATCGGGGTGGCCGTGGCCCAATATCTCGTCGACCGCGAGATCGTGATGGTGGGCGCGGACAATTGGTCGATGGACGTGGTGCCGAACCCGGATCCCGGCCTCGTATTCCCGGCGCACCAGGTACTGCTGACGCGCAACGGGATCTATATCTTCGAGAACCTGGCCACCGAGGACCTCGCACGCGACCGGGCCTACGAGTTCGCGTTCTTCTTCGCCCCGCTCAAGCTCAAGGGGGCGACGGGCTCGCCGGGGAATCCAATCGCAATTCGCTGAAACCGCCGCGACAAGATGTCCGGCGGGTCGGCGCCGACACAAAAGAATTCCCAAGAATCGCTTTGCGGGCGGACCGAGTATGATTTTGCCACTTTGCCAAACCAACCCCGGGGGGACCAACAAATGGCACGGATTACTAGGCGGGACATCATCAAGGCGTCTAGCGCGCTAGCCGCAGCGCCGGCGCTCATCGGATTGACGGCGAAAGCTCAGCCACCGGCGGGCGGTCCGCCCCCGGTCGACATCGGCAAGCTGCGCGCCGAGAAGGACATCGTCTTCGGCAAGGCCGGCGACATGAACATGACGCTCGACGTCTACCGGCCGCCCGCGGGCGTCACCGAGAAGCGCATGGCGATCATCCACCTGTTCGGCGGCGGCTTCTTCGGCGGCAACAAGAGCGCCGGGTACATCATCAACGACGCGAAAGCGCTCGGTAACCGCGGCTACACGAGCGTCTCCGCGAACTATCGCCTGCAGACCCAGGGCCACTGGCCCGCGCAGCTCGACGACGTGAAGGCCGCGATTCGCTGGACGCGCGCGAATGCCGCGAAGATCGGCGTCGACGCCGACAAGATCGCGGTGGCTGGCTACTCGGCGGGCGGCATGCTCGCGCTGATGGCCGCCGGCACCAACGACAAGCCCGAGTTCGAGGGCAACGTCGGCACGCCGGGCGTGAGCTCGAAGGTGAACGCCTGCATCGGCGTGTATCCGCTCGCGAGCGCGACGATCGCGCGGGGACTGTGGGAGGAAGGCAAAGCCACGCCGGAGGCCATCGCGGCTGCTTCGCCGACGACTTACATCAGCGCCAACTTCGCGCCCACGATCTTCGTCCACGGCACGGACGACACCACGGTGCCGCTGCAGTCGAGCATCGACTTCTTCAACAAGCTGCGGGAGCTCAAGGTGCCGACGGCGCTGACGGCGATCCAAGGCGCCCAGCACGCGTTCGACAACGCAGCGCTCGACGCGGTCGAGGTGATGGCGTCGTCCATCGACCTGTTCTTCGACCGGCTGTTCGTCAACCCGAAGCCGTATCCCGGGTTCGGTGGCGGCGGGGGCGGCAGGCGACCGGGTGGCGGCGGCGGCGGACCGGGCGGTGGTGGAGCCGGCGGTCCTGGCGGCGGCGGTGGAGCGGGCGGGCGTCCTCCCGGCCAATAACAGCGCAACCGACCCCTCTCGGCTACTAACTACGCCGGGGGCGCGACGCGCGCTCCCGGCGTTTTTGTTTGGGCGCTTGCTCAGGTCGGGCAAGTCGTCTCAATTCCGAGCCTCATGGACCGAGCGCCAGCGCCCGACGCCGGGGCGCGCGGCGCTCA
>DASQOL010000055.1:0-9058 GCA_035644475.1 Gammaproteobacteria bacterium
CGTGCACCACATCTACGTGAATCACATCATCACGCCGACGCCCGAGGGGGCTACCGGTACCGTGGACATGATGATGATCGGTCTCGACGGAGACCCGAACAAGATCGAGAACGACGGGTACTACGACGACATCTACGTGAAGACTGCCCAGGGCTGGCGTTTCAAGCAGCGCACGCATCACGCGGAGCTCGACGCCGGACGGCGCCCCGAGCCCCCGACCTCGGGCGGCAAACGTTAGGTTGGAGTGCGAGCCTCGTGGCGCCGGCGCGAGGCGAGACGGCCGCAGCGACGCTCGGCTATGGACCGCGATCAGCTGAAGGCCGCGACGACCTCGGCCGGTAGGTTGCCGTTGCTGGTGCGCCGGAGCCCGTCGGTGCGCAACTCGTACATTGCGGTGGCGCCGTCGATACTGACGAGCTGGACGTACTTGTGCTGTCCGAAGAGCGCGACTCGGCACGACCCGCGCCGGACCGTGAAGTGATTCTTCTCTTCCGCGTTCTTTGCGATCACGGCGTCCAACGCGTCGGGATCCTCGACGAATCGGACCGGTCGTTCGATGCGGCCCAAATATTCCGCAAGAGCGAGCAGCGTCGCGTGCGATCGCGTGTGACGTTTGCCGTCGCGGAGCGCGTAAACCCCTTGACCTTTGCCGTCGGGTGCGGCTTCCCATCGAATGTCGTAGCCGGCTTGTCTGATCGCTTTCTCGAGCTCGACATCGTTCATGTGCCGCAGGCTAACACAGCCGAACGTGCTGCAGTACGCAGGCAGCGCGCATGCGTGTGAAACGTGACCCGGGCGCGCGTAATCGACCGCGGGCTGTGCCACGATGGCCATCCACGTCGCTTTCGCACCGCCCCTGGAGGCGCCCAATGAGATCGGACCAAGCCAAGCCTTTGCAGGTCGCCGCACAGCAGGCCGCGAAATGGTGTATGGAAAAGCTTGAGATGCGCGAAGGCGGTTTCGGCAAGGTGCACGAGCACTCGGATTCCGAGCGTACGGCGCTGCATGTCGCGCACTCGATCGCCGTCTGTGAGATCGCGCGTCTCCAAGTGATCGTCGAAGGCCGTTGACGTCGGACGCGCACGACCAATCGTTTTCACGCGCAGAGCTCAGTGACCGCCTTCGACGCGGATCCCCGCGTCGGCGAGCGCGCCCGCCAGCGCGGCCTCGACCCGCGCCGCTTCGTGCCTCGCGATGCGCTGGAGGTGCAGAGTCGGTCCCGTCAGTACCTCGAGACCTCGCTTGAGGACGCTGCCCGCCGAATGAATGCCGGCCTTGTGCTGGTCGAACCGCTGCGCGGGACTGTAGCGGCTCATGCCGACGTAGACGCCGTGGGGGTCTCCGCGGCGGTCCGAGTAGTCGAGGAGGATCAGGTAGACGTTCGAACGACCCCTCGTGCGCGGCCGGAACCGCGCGGCGACCTCGTAGGCCGCGGGCAGCCAGCTCACGTACTGCATCGGCAGCCACTCCGGGATGGTGGCTGATGCCTCGCGCCACAGGCGGTCCAACGCGGCTTCGATGTTGTGGACCCACTCGCCCCGCATCCACAGCTCGTGGATGCAGTGCGCTCCGTCCGGGCCGTCGCGCATTCGCAGCGCATTTTCGAGCCGTGCCACGATCGCCGCGTGCGACAGAGCCTTGAGCGGACGTTGGACCGCTCCGATCGGCATGCTCAGCGTCCTGTCCACCTCGGGCGCTCTTCCGCGCCGCTCGACCCGAACGCCGCGACGGCGCGCCGAAAGTCGTCGCTGCCGAACACGCGCGTCACGAAATCGTCACCGTCGGGCAGGCTCGCGCGCCGCAGCCGCGCGACGGCGACCTTGGCGGCCCACATCGTGAGCGGAGCGTGCGTGAGCAACGTGTCGACCACGCTCGCGAGCGCGCGATCCAACGCGTCGTCGTCGCAGAGCTCGGCGACGAAACCCGCCGCATGCGCCTCTTCCGCGGTGAGCATGCGCGCGCGCAGCACGAGGTCGAGCGTCCGCGCCGGGCCGAGATGGGCCACGAGGATCGACATGCTGTTCATCGACAGGCAGTTGCCGAGGGTGCGTGCGATCGGCATGCCGAACCGGCCGGAGCGGGCGGACACGCGCATGTCGCAGACCGCGGCGAGCGCGAGCCCGCCGCCGACGCAGTAGCCTTCGATCGCGGCCACGGTCGGCACGGTGACGTCCTCGAGCCGGTTGACCACGCGCGCGATCCGCCCTTCGTACGCGACGCCGGCGGCGCCGTCGCGAAAGTCGCGAAACGACGAGATGTCGGTGCCGGACACGAACGCGCGCCCGCCCGCGCCGCGCAACACCAGCACCTTGATGCCGTCGTCGGCGTCGGCCGTCTCGCACGCCGCGTAGAGCCCGTCGTACATGTCGGCCGTCATCGCGTTGCGCTTCGCGGGGCGGTCGAACGTGACCGTGAGGACCGCGCCCTCGCGGCCGACCCGCAGGTTCTCGCTCATGGGGTCACCGCTGCCGCCCGCGCGGCGACCAGCGCGTCGACTTCTTCGTTCGAGTAGCCGGCCTCGCGGAGCACCTCGCGTGTGTGAGCGCCGAGCATCGGCGCGGCTGCGCCCCGCCGCGGCGGAGTGCGCGACAGCCGCAGCGGCGAGCCGATCTGGCGAACGGCTCCGGCCACGCGGTGGGGCGCATCCCAGAAGAAGTCGCGCGCCCCGAGGTGCGCGTCGGTGAACACCGCGCCGTAGTCGGCGATCGGCGCGCACGGAATCCCCACCCGCTCCAAACGCTCGATCGCGGCGGCGGTGGTCAGCGTCATCGTCTGCTCCTCGATCAAGGGAATCAGCTCGTCGCGGTGGGCGTGGCGCAGCGAAGAGGTCGCGAATCGCGGGTCGTCTTGCGCCTGCTCGAGCCCAAGCGCGCCGCACAGCGCCGCCCAGGTCTTCGGTGTGATCGCTCCCAGCGTGAGCCACCCGTCGGCGCTGCGCACGGCTTGGTACGGCGCTTCGCTTTGATGAGCCGAGCCGAGCGGGCGGCCGACCGCGCCGGTGGCGAAGAACCGCCCGGCCTCCCAGACGGCGAGCGAAACCGCGGACTCGAGCAGCGACACGTCGAGGTATTGCCCCTCGCCGCTGCGGTCCCGCTCACGCAGCGCAGCCACGATGCCGAGCGCCGCGTAGAGCGCACACACGAGATCGCAAACCGGCACGCCGATCTTGGCGGGCGATCCTCCCGGCGTGCCCGTGATGCTCATCAACCCGCCGCGCGCTTGCGCCATGATGTCGAGGCCGGGCCGATCGGCGAGCGGCCCGTCTTGGCCGAACCCGGACGCGGAGGCGTAGACGACCCGCGGATTCAATGAGCGAATGTCGTCGTAAGACAAGCCGAGCGCGCGCATCGCGCCGGGCCGCAAGTTCTCGACCACGACGTCGGCCTTCGCCGCGAGCCGCAGGAACGCGCGTTTGCCTTCCGGGGACTTGAGGTCGAGCGCCACCGAACGCTTCGAACGATTCAAGCGCAGGAACGTCGAGCTCTCGCCGTTGACGAACGGCCCCGATGCCCGCACCGGCTCGCCGTCGAGATTCTCGACCTTGACGACGTCGGCGCCGAGATCCGCGAGCTGCAAGGTTGCGAACGGCGCGGCGATGAAGACGCCGACCTCGATCACGGACACGCCGTCGAGTGCGGCGGCCGGAAGAATGTTCTCGTCGCTCATGCCTAAGGAGCGTACCGCGTCAGAGCCAACGAGGCACCACGAGCACGAGCCACGCCACGAGCGGCGCGAGCGCTACCATCGAAAAGCCCCACTGCATGAGCCGGCGGAAGACCAACTCGCGATGCTCCTCCGGTGCGTTGGCCACGACCAGCGAGCCGCTGGTCGAGAACGGGCTCGAGTCGACCGTGGACGCCGAGATCGCGAGCGCGCAAATGAGCCCGAGGGCGCTCACCTCCTGGCGCTCCAAGAGCGGCACCGCGAGCGGAATGAGGGCGCCCAAGATGCCGGTGGTGGAGGCGAAGGCCGAAACGACGCCGCCGATGTAGCAGACGGCGAGGGCGCCGATGACCACCACGCCGATGCCCGCGACCGCATTGCCGAGATAGGCGATGGTGCCGAGCGTCTCCATCAAGCCCACGTACGTGACGATGCCGCAGACGAGCAGCACGGTCGACCAGGCGATTTGGTTGACTGCGCCCTTCGCGCCCGCAGGATTGACCGCGGACAGGAACACCGCGAGCACGAAGGCGGAAAAGCCGACGTCGAGATCGAAGAACAGCGCGCCCGTCGTCAATGCGAGCAAGCCCGCGAGCGTCAGCGCGCGAGGCACGTCGAGGACCGGCACAGCGGGCGCGGCCAGCCGCGCCGCGCCCCCGCTTTGCGTCATCGCCCACTCTTCCGTGGGTGCTCCGAGCCCGGCAGGCGTCCGGCGACCGAAAAGCGCGACCACGACTACGCCGAGCAGCACGTTGAATACGAGGCAGACGGCGAACAGCGTGAGCGGGCTCGTCGGTAGTCCATTTCGCTCCACGACGTTGTTGGTAATGGAGCCGAAGATGCCGATCGGCGAGAAGCTGCCCGCGCTCGCGCCGTTGACGACCATGAGGCCGACGAGCACGGGGCTGATCCGATGGCGCAAGGCGAAGCCGATGCCGACCGGAGCAATCATCGCGACCGCGGCCGGGCCGGCGGCGCCCACCACGGTGAGCGCGGCCGTGACGAAAAACATCACCCACGGGATCAGGGCCACTCGGCCGCGGACACACCTCAACGCGGCATGAACCAACCAGTCGACGGTGCCGTTGTTCTTCGCGATTGCGAACAGGTACGTGACGCCGGTGAGAACGACGAACAAGCCGCCGGGAAAGCGATTGACGATGAGATCGACTTTCGCGTCGAAGTCGCCGGGCAGCACGAACATTCCGAGCACGAACGCCGCGGCGATGGCGAGCGCGCCCATGTGGATCGGGTATACGGTAGCGAGGAGAAAGATGGCGCAGAGCACCAGGATCGAAAGCAACTCGACCGACATCGCGGCCCCCTCATGCCGCACGCCGGCGAGGCGCCACGTTAGCACGACGCCCGAGCCGACACTCGTGTCGTGGCCCGCCGGGGCGCTCGTGCGGTCTCAACCGCGGGCCGCGATCGTCCTTACTTCAACGCGCCCGCGAGCAGGCTCCGGGTCGAGTCCCCGCCGACCTTACCGACGGCGTCGAGCACCGTTGGCGCGAACTTCGTTGCGGTTTCCGGCTTCATGCCCAGTCGCGAGAAAGCGGAGTTGAGTCCGGCCGAGTTCTTCACCGGCCCTGTCACGGCACCGAGCTTTTTCGCCGCGTCGAGATACTTCTGGGTGCCCGGCACGACTTGCGCAATCTTGTCGAAGTCTCCCTTCGCAAGATGCTCTTGCGCGAGTGTGAGCATCGAGCCGATGCCGCCTTGAGCCTGAGCATCGGTTACGCCGAGCGTGGACTTGAGCGTGCCGACCAGCGGGTCGGACACCATTTTTTTGAGGCTGTCGAGCGACTGTGCGCCGGCGAGCAGAGGCAGTGTGACGAGCGCGCTCAATATCCATCTGCGATGCATGGTGGCGTCTCCGAGTGGTTTTGGACGACCCGGACGATCCGCGCAATGAGCTCGCCGCGCCATCGGACCTTGGGGCATCTGCATCGAGGTGAGTGGGCGCCGGAAGACGGCCGCGCCGAGACGCGTCCTTCAGATTCGGAGGGATTGCGGTTCGTTGGATCGATGGCCTTTCGACTTGTGCGAGCTGCCTTCGATCAGTGCTTCAAATGTCCTGACGAGCTTTGGATCGTACTTATGGCTCTGCTCATCGAACAGAATGCGCATGATCGCCGAATGATCCTTTGCATGGTGATAGGGGCGATCCGTTGCCATGGCGTCGTAGCTATCGGCGATGGCAATGATCCGCGATAGCGCCGGGATCGCTTCGCCCTTGAGGCCGAGCGGATACCCGCTGCCGTCGAACGCCTCATGGTGGTGACGTACGATCCGTGCAATTCCGACGATCGCGTCATCCGGAACGGCGACGAGAATATCGTGACCCCGCTGCGCGTGGGTCCTCATCACTTGAAGCTCGTCCGGCTCCAAGCGGCCCGGCTTCAACAGCACCGAGTCGGGAATGCCGATTTTTCCGACATCGTGAAGGTGAGCCGCAAGGCCGAGTGTGTCGAGTTCCGCGGACGAAAGCGCTACGGCGCGGCCAAGCTCGAGGGCGAGTGCGTGCGTGCGATCGGAGTGCTCGCCCGTGTTCGTGTCGCGCTGTTTTAGCGCACCGATGAGTGCGATCGTCTTTTCGGTGATGGCGGACAAGTTGGGTTCGACCTGTGTGGATGCTCTATCCGATTCGTCCGGCGGCACGACAGTGTACTGCCGATACCATCCATCCTGTGTGCGCTACTCAACACAGCCAAGAGAACCCGGGTAGACTGGCTGCGCCGATGTCGCCGCTAGTCGCTCACCTCGCCGCCGCCTGTGACCGCGCATGTTGAAGTTTCGCGACGTTACATTGCGCCGCGGCGGGCGGGTCTTGTTCGCCGCGGCGAATTTCGCCGTGTTTCCCGGCCAGAAGGTCGGTCTTGCCGGCGCCAACGGTACAGGTAAGTCGAGCCTGTTCGCGTTGCTCCGCGGCGAGCTGCACGCGGATGCCGGCGACGTCGAGGTGCCGGCGAAATGGATCTTCGGTCATGTGGCACAGGAGACGCCGGCCGTGGATCAGCCGGCGATCGAGTACGTGCTCGACGGCGACACCGAGCTGCGCGCGATCGAGCGCAGCATTCGCGCCGCGGAGCACGCCGAGGACGGTGTTCGCCTGGCAACGCTGCACGGCGAGTACGACCATCAGGGCGGGTACACGGCCAACAGCCGCGCCGCGCAACTGCTGTACGGCCTCGGATTCTCCGCCGCGCAGCACGCGAGTGCCGTGCGGGAGTTCTCCGGCGGTTGGCGCATGCGTCTGAATCTCGCTCGGGCCTTGATGCGGCGCTCCGACGTCTTGCTGCTCGACGAGCCTACCAACCATCTCGATTTGGACGCGGTGCTGTGGCTGGAAGACTACCTGCGCGCCTATCCCGGCGCGCTGTTGTTGATTTCGCACGACCGCGAATTTTTGGATCGCGTGGTCGACGCCATCCTCTTCATCGAGCACGAGACGTTGACTCCCTACACCGGCAACTATTCGTCGTTCGAGCAGCAGCGTGCCGCGCGACGGGCCGGACAGCAGGCGGACTTTGCGCGGCAACAGCGCGAGATCGCGCACATCCGCAGCTACATCGATCGCTTCAAGACCCACGCGTCCAAAGCGCGTCAGGCGCAGAGCAGAATCAAGGCGCTGGAACGCATGGAGCTCATCGCGCCGGCGCACGTCGACACTCCGTTTCGGTTCGCGTTTCGCGATCCGCAGAAGATTCCTAATCCGCTGTTGACGCTCGACCACGCAAGCGCTGCGTATACCCGGCAGCCGGTGTTCAGCGACGCGACTCTGATGCTGGTGCCGGGCGATCGCATCGGGCTGCTCGGTCCCAACGGCGCGGGCAAGTCGACGTTGATCAAAGTGCTGGCGGGGACGCAGGACGTGTCGAGCGGCGAGCGAGTCCAGGCGCAAGACGTGCGCATCGGCTACTTTGCGCAGCACCAACTCGAGCAGTTGGATGCTGCGTCGAGTCCGCTGGAGCACGTGCAGCGCCTCGATCCGCGTGCGGCGGAGTCGGACCTGCGGAGATTCCTCGGGGGCTTCGGCTTCTCCGGTGACGCGGTATTCGGATCCGTGGAGATGTTCTCCGGCGGCGAGAAGGCGCGCCTGGTGCTTGCGCTGCTCGTTTATCAGCGGCCGAACGTGCTGTTGCTCGACGAGCCCACCAACCATCTGGATCTCGAGATGCGGCACGCATTGACGGTGGCGCTGCAGGACTTCGGCGGAGCGATGGTGATCGTCTCCCACGACCGGTTCTTGCTGCGCAGCGTCACCGATCGCTGGCTGATGGTGGCGGACGGGAGCGTGCAGGAGTACGACGGTGATCTCGACGAATATCGGGCCTGGCTGAGCGAACGACGGGCTCGGCAGGCGGAGGTATCCGCGGCTTTCGACAAGGCGGACAGCGCGCAGGCGCGCAAAGACCGCAAACGCAGCGAAGCGGAACAGCGGCAGCGCGAGCAACCGTTGCGTAAAAAGATCAAGGAGCTCGAAGGACGGCTCGAGTCTTTGTCGCGCCGCCGCGGGGAAATCGACGCGCAACTAGCCGGCAGTGATCTGTACCTCGGCGCGAACAAGGACAGGCTGAAGGAGTTGTTGCGGGACCAGGCGCGGGTGAGAGCCGAGATCGACGAAGTGGAGGAGGCCTGGCTCGAGGCCGGCGAGGCGCTGCAGAAGACCGCGGCGACGGGTGGAGAGCCGGACCGTCATTCGTAGCGCAGCGCTTTCACCGGCTTCGCGCGGGCGGCACGGCTAGCCACGGCAGCGACCGTGATCGAGGCAATCAGCAGCGCGACGAGCCCGCTCGCGACGAATACCGTGGCGCCGAGCTCGATGCGGTAGCTGAACGTAGAGAGCCAGCGTTGCATCAGGATATAGGCGGCCGGCCACGCGAGCAGGTTCGAGAGTAGGACGAGCGAGCCGAACTCGACCGTGAACAGACGCACGATGTCCCCGACGCGCGCGCCCAGCGTTTTGCGCAAGCCGATCTCCTTGGTGCGCCGCGCAGTCGTGAACGCAGCGAGGCCGAAAAGCCCGAGGCACGCGACCACGATCGCGAGCAGCGAGAACAGCGTGAACATCTGCGCCTGCCGCTGCTCGCCGCGATACAGCGCCTCGAAGTCCTGATCCAGGAAGCGTCGCGTCACCGGTTGATCGGTCACGAACTGCCGCCACATCGCATCGACGTGCTCCAGCGTGCGCGGGAGATCGCGGCCGCTCACGCGGATCGAGGCTTCCCGTATCGCCCGGAAGCCCTGCGTCTGGATCGGCGGCACCGCATAGACGATCGGCTTTTTGGGATTGCGCACGGACTCGAAGTAGACGTCTTCCACCACGCCGATCACGACGCCTTGGAGCGCGCCCACGTCGACCGGTTTCCCGATGGCGTCTTCGGGCGTCCAT
>DASQOL010000056.1:0-22565 GCA_035644475.1 Gammaproteobacteria bacterium
GTCGGCGTCGCCAAGCTGAAAGTCGAGATCCGCGACATCGGCCACGCCATCGAAGAAGGCCGCTTGAATCGCGAGCACGACCGGAACCGTTTGCCCGGTGAACCCGGAGCTCAAGTCGACCTCGAGCAGCTCGCCGGTGAAGCCGGAGAGATCCCCGACGCGCACGACGCCGGCGAGCACGAAACCGTGGTGCTCGATCGTGTCGAACTTCAAGCCCGTCATCACGAGATCGACGCCGCCGTAGCGGATCACGCAATTGACGAACCCGGGGTTGGACATGTTGATCGGCCCGGTGCCGACCACGGACACCATGAGCCAGCCGGCGGTGAGCGAGGGAGCCGTCGGCGGCGCGAAGGTCGCGGACCACACGTAATCGTCGGCAGCGAGCGCGGCTTGGTCGCTGTACGCAACCTGAGCGCCGCAGCTAAACGCGACGCCCGACTCGGCGATCAGTCCGTACGTGATGGCCCACGAGGCGAGCCACGTGTCGTTAGAGAAGCCCCATTCGACTGTGTCCACGTGCGCGCTCCTCGCAAAAAAAGCGGGCGACCCTTTCGAGCCGCCCGATCAAGACCCTACGAATAGGGCCGCACAGAAACCTACGAGCTCGCGCGGCGGCGCGTGCGCGGCTGCTCGGCGTCGTCGATCGGTGGCGCTCCCTCGGTCTCGGCGGCGGCGGCCGCGGCGTCGAGCTCGGCCGCGACGCGCCCGTCGTTCTCGGCCTGCTCTTTCAAGTGGCCTTCCATCGCTTCGGCGAGCTTGGCGACACCGAGCGGGCCGTTGCCGTAGATCGCGCGCACGCGGACCTCGTGCGTCTCTTTGTCCCAACCGAAGCGGCGCTCGAGGCGCGCGAACTCGGCTTCGGGATCGAGCACGCGGTTGTCGCAGTCGATCTCCCCGACCTCCTTGATCTGTTCCTTGTGGATGAACGCGAGGATCGGGAGCTCCCACGGCCAGAAGTCGGCGCGGTGCGTGTGCAGCTCGCTGCGTCGGATGTCGACGAGAGTTTTGCGGGGCATGACGTTCTCCGTTGTGGTTGTGGTGCGAACCGTGTGCGCGGTTACGAGCTCGGGCGCCCGGCACTCACGCCCGGGCGCCCCTCTCGGTTAGTTCGATAGCAGGTAGATCGAGCCGCGGCCGTCGCTCGCGGTAACGCCGCTCGTGTGCCAGCGCAGCCAATCGGGGATCTGGACCGCCGTGTAGGAGACCGGGCAACCGCTCGCGCCGCTGCCGGCGAAAGCGAGATCCTCCCACCCCGAGAAGGCGTTGTCGGAGCCCTGCAACGCGAGCTTGGCGACGGCCTCGCCCTCGGCCCAATTGTTGATCGAGATCACCGCGATCGCCGTATTGCCCGGCGTGAACGGGAGCTCCTGCCCGGTCATGTCGATCGCTGCACCGCTGGCCGTCGCACCGAAGTCGAGATCGATGCCCAGGCCGATAAGCAAACTACGCATGTTCGTGTCCCTCTAAAGTGTTGAGCTGCTCGTTGACCGCCGATCTACGCGATCGAGAGAACGGCTTGCGAGTTGCGCTTGCCGGTCGTGTACGCGGCCTTCGACGTGAGCGCCCAATAGTGAACGTAGCGGTCGTAAACCCGGGGCGGCTTGCGCGACACCAGCCAGTGACCTTTGATCGGCCGCAGCTTGATAAAGCGCGTGTTGAGCATGTAGCAGCGCTTCTCCCACGCCACCGTGGGCGAGTACGTGTCGTCGAGCTGCTCCATGACCGGATCCCAGGTGAGCTGCACGCCTTTGAAGTAGAGGCCGGTCTCGATGCCGGATCCGACCGACGGGTCGATCGTGACGCCCTTGGTGTTGCCGCTGCCGCCGCCGACGAGCATCGTCTTTTGGATGCCCGACGCTGCGCTCTTGCTCGCGGCCGCGGTGCGGTACGCATCGACGAACGTCGAGCCGACGAGGATGAAATCGGGCGCCATGCCGCCGACTCGAATGCACTTACGCCACGCGATCTCCATCCGATCGATCAGGTCGACCGTGGGCGTGTCGATGTTGAGATCGGCGTAATTCTCCCACCACGAGTTAGAGCTCGGGTCGAGACCGCCCACGATGCCCACCGCCGGATCCTGCGCGACGAGCGCGTCGAGCCCCGGGATGTCCTCGGCGTCTTGCGAGCCGTCGAGGTGCAACATGATGTCGAAGTTCTCTTGAAAGCCGAGCTTCAACGTCTCTTGGTTTTCCTTCAAGAGATTGGTGAGCTGCACTTTCTCGGCGTCCGACGGCACCGCGTCGCGGTCATCCGTCATCGTGATCCCGTTCTGCGCGAGCTCGTCCTCGTTCAGACCAAAGCCATCGTGGAACGAGCCCCACGAGTACTTCGCTTGCTGCAAGGTCCGCTTGCGGTTGTACGTGACCTGTTGGTCGCCGAAGTAGCTTTGAAAGTTGCTGTCGTTGCTGTAGCGCAGTTGCTCGACGACGAATTGCAGACCGCCGGCGTAGTCCTGCTTACCCTCCATCGCTTTCTTAATCAGCGGGCGGGCGACGTTGATCTGATCGATCGGGTCGTTCTTGAGGTAGTAGTCGATCGCGGCCTTGCCGGCGTACGCGATCTGTTCGACGGTGAACGGACACATGTGCTGATCCTCCGCGGGAACAAATGGGTGAAACCACTTGCCTGCGGGGCGCGACTTCCGGGGTCCAGCGCTACCGCGGAGCGACCGCGGCGATCAGCGAGGTAGGCGTTCGCGGCGGAATGTACTGCGCGCGCGCGCCTTACGTCAAACGCGCGCGAGGCTCGGGCGGTAGCCGATCGGCGGTCGCACGAGCTCGGGCGGCAGCTTGAGAGCGGAGCCGTCGGGCGGCGCGTGCGTCTCGATCACCTTGGCGCGGCGCGCGTTCACGAGCCCTCGAGCCTCGTTGGGCGACGCGACGAACAGGCGCCCGGGCTCCACCGTGCACATCGAAAACTGCACGTGGCCGTGCGGTCGGCACTGCATGACGATCGTGGCGAGCGAGCGGTAGTAGCGCGCCTTCACCGGCTGCACCGGCGCGAGCGCCTCGCTCGGATCCCATTGCGGAAAGTGCTCGAGCGCGTGGCCGCCGACGAACCTCACCGGAGCTCGAGCGCCGATGTACTGCTCGAGCGCCGTGAACTGGCGGTCGAAGTTGCTGGCGTGCTTGGTCGTGCTGTTGCTCTTGGCGCGCTCGTCGTAGAAGTACACGCCCGCGTGCGGATCCACCGCGCGATAGCAGTCGACGCCAACGACGATCACGGGCGCCCCGCCGAAGTACACCGCGACCGCGATCGCCGTTAGCCCTGTGTTCGCGGCGAGCTTCCACTCCGCGAGCCGGATGTCGGCGAAGTGATGCGGCGAGACGATCGGCTTGCCGTGCTGGCGCAGAACCTTCTCCATGCTCTGTCGCGTGACGCCGTGCGTCGCATCGCAGCACACGCTATGCGTGACTTTGTAAATCGACTGCTTGTGGCCGTGCTCGTTCGCCGAGAGCACCGCCGCCGGCGCGATCTGGTACGTGTCGCGCAGCGCCTCGAGCGCCGCCGGCGCCGACGGTCCACCGCCGACCACGATGATCGGCCCCGTGAACGTGCCGCACACTTCGCCGAGCAGCTTCACGGCGTCACCGGATCGAACACGATCGGCACGCCGCGGAATGTGATGTGCGACTCCTTCGCATCGATCGCCCACGCGAGCGCCTCCACCGCCGCCGACGGATCGAACATCGACACCGGGCGCAGGCAGCGATACCACGGCTGATTGCGGACCCACGTGTACGGGAAGTCGGGGTGATGCTTGTCGGGCGCGAACGCGAGCGTCGGGCGCTTGAAGTGATTGGCGAGGATCGTCATGCCGGAGATCACCCCGACGACCGCGCGCGCGTGCTCGAGGATCCACGCGACCTGACCGAGCGTCGTGTGCCCGACGAGGGATTGCGCAACCTCGGCGAGCGGATCCGAATTGTCGTGGTCCCAATCCGCGCCGATCACCAGCGGCGGCACGCCGAAGCGGTTCGCGAGCTCCACCGCGAGCGCGATCCAGAAGTCAGACCGGCGCTTGGGGAACCACGCACGGTTGACGCCGGCCGCGCTTGGATAGAGCACGATCCGATTCTCGAGGCTCTCGTTCATCGGCGTCGTCTTCACCGGGAAGTCGAGGTCGAGCTCGAGCTCCGGCAACCACGTGCTCAGGTGGCGGCCGCGGTCGACGATCGCGTTCGGCCACATGACGAAGTCGAGCGGGCCGTGATTACGCGACAAGCCAGAGTCGGCGGTCGCGGCGTTGCCGGGTGTGAGCGCGACGTAGCGTGCGTCGTCGACGAAGTCGACCATCGTGCGCCACTCGATCGAGCGATCCTTCGAGGTCTTCTGGATCGCGAGCGTCACGTGACCGAGCCCGTAGTGCGCCTTGAACGCTTTGAGCTTGGCGAGACACCAGTACACGTCGCCGACGCCCGGCGGCACTCCGATCAACGTGGTCGACATGCGAACACCGCCAGTTTGCCCATGATCGGATAGTCGAACGCGGTCGCCTCGAGCCCGGCGTCGTGCACGAGATCGGCGAGCGATAGCAGCGTGAAGTACCAAAGATGCTCGGCCTTGTAGTGCTTCTCGCCTTCCTTGACGTGCACGTCGGGAACCTCGATCACGATGCAGCCGGTCGCGTCGAGCAGCGACGCCGCGGAGCGGATCTCGGTGAGCGGATCCGCCACGTGCTCGATCACGTCGTGATACGTGACGAGGTCGTACGTGTTGAGCTCGAGCGGCGCCGTCGCGATCGTGCCGCGCAGCACGTGCTCGCGTGCAAAGCGCTCGTCGGGCTCGAGCCCGATCGCGAGGTGGCCGCGCTCGCGCGCCGCGTCGACGAACGCGCCCTCGGCCGCGCCGACGTCGAGCATACGAACCGGCTCGAGGCGTCCGGGCGCGAACAGCAGAGGCAGGCGATCGGCATAGCGCTCGAGCCGCTTTTGCGCGGCGACGAAGTCGCTGGCGTAGCGCTCGGCGTATGCGACACAGCCGGGATGCCGGTGCACGTCGTCGTGATAGTCGCCGCTCGCGTACCACTTCTCGAACGACTCCGCGGTTTTGTGCGTGACGAGCCACTTCGTCCCGCAGTTGAGGCAGGACGCAAGCACGAGCTTTCCTTTCATCGCGATTTGCGTCCACGAGTCGGATCCACAGAGACATCGTTCGATCAGCACTTGAGCTCCTTTCGCGCGATCGCCAACACGTCGGCCACGCCCGGGCGCACCATGCGCGCGATCGCGGGGCCGCTCCATCGATTGATCCGCGTGTCCGTGCCCTGATAGGCGCCGCCCATGTAGAGCACGACCGTCGGGATCCCGAGCCACGACGCGAGCACCGCGAGCCCGTTCTCAAGACCGACGAACAACCCGGCGCCGGCGAGCGCGCCCGCGACGGTGTCGAAGCTGCAACCCATGAACGCGCGCGTCGCGTACGTGAGCCGCGCGTCGCCCGTGAGCCCCAAGTGCACGACGTCGACGCCGCGCTTGGAGATCTCGTACGTGAGCTCGGCGAAGCGGGAGCGCTGCCAATCCTTGTGCGCGGTCTCGCGCTTGCCCTGCGACACCGTGACCATGTACTTGCGCGGCCGGTCCGCGAGCTCGGGGAAGATGAACCGCGGCAGGAGTTCGGGGTTGTAGCGCACGTCGCGCCCGATTTGGGAGACGAGGTTCGCGAGCATCGACTCGAGATACGGCACGTCCTCGCGGATCTTGTAGACCACGTGCGGGATCACGAGGTCGAACTCGATGCCGGCGAGATCATCAGCGCGATACCACGTGACGTCGCTCGCCTCAAACGCCTGCCGGATGATCGGCGGCAGCGAGCGGTCGACGTTCGATCGAGCGCGCAGCTCGAAGTCGACGTAGAACATCACGTCGCTCGCCTGCGCGTTGTAGTGCTTGATGCACGCGAGCATGAACAGCCAATCGCCGACGCCGTCCGCGCGTCGCTGCACGAGGATCCTCATGCGGGCGCGAAGATGAGATCGGCGCCGCGGAAGTAGCCGTCGTTCTGGATCTCGGGCGCGAGCTTGGTGAACGTGCCGACCTCAGCGTAGCCGAACGCCGAGAGCCACCGCTTGAGGTCGCCGCGATCGTAGCCGTAGCGGTGACAGAGCGCGTTCTCCTCGAGCACCAGCGTCGGCTTGTGCTTGCGCAGCGTCTCACGCGCGCCGGCAAGCGCTTCCATTTCGTAGCCCTCGACGTCGAGGAACATCGCGCCGACGCGCCCGCCCTCCTCCGCGATCATCGTGTCGACGTCGATCACCTGTACGCGCGTGCTGTGCACGTTGCGCGCGGGGCGCTCGCCGAGCGGCCGCAGATAGTGTTCGCCGCCCGACTGATCGGAGCGATTGAGATAGCCAAAGCGGTTACTGCGGCCGAACGCGGCGTTGAACGGCACGACGTTCGCGTGCTTGGCGACGTTGGCGGCGAGGCACTCGAAGTTGACCGGATCCGGCTCGAGCGTAACGACCTTGGCGAACCACTGCGCGAGCGCACACGGCCAGAGACCCACGCGGCCGCCGGCCTGCACGACGAGCTCGTGACACGTGATGTGCGGCAGCGCGGCCGCGATCTGATCGTCGCACTCGTTGCGCTGCGATTCGACGGGATCCGGCTCGCCCTCGAGCAAGACGTCGGGCACGTACCAGCCGGAGACATTCAAGCGCATGGGTGCGCCTTCTTCGTTGTTAGTTGATCGACGCTTCGTTGCGGAGCACGGGCTCCTCGCCCTTGAGATCGTACGCGAAGCCGCGCAGGAGTGCCGCCATGTTCAGCGCGTTGACGCTCGGGGGCGCGAACATCGACCACGCGGTGCCGCGGTTGCCCTCGATCAAGAGGATGAACGCGATCCGCGCCTCGGCCGCTTTGCACGCCGCCTCGGCCGCGTCGCGGTACATGTCCCCCGTCGCGGTGAGCGGCGCGACAAAGCGCGAGCTCTCGCGCGTGCCCTGCCCCTCGAGATCGGCGGCCGCGTCCTCGAGGAACTCCGGCATACGAGCCGCGACCTCGGGTGGGGCGTAGCAGCACCACGAGTCGCCGTACATGCCCTGCTCGATGAACAGGAAGCCGCCGCGCGCGTGGAGCTGCTCGACGGCGTAGCGGCACATCGGCAGATACGGTGAGGCGCCCTTAGGCATAGTCGTCGTCCGCTTTCTTGACGCCCTTGGAGACCGCCGCGACGTCGTCGCCGTCGTCGTCCTCCTCGCAGCCGATCTTTTCGATCTGTAGCTCGAGGTTGCGCCGCTCGTCGCCACCCTGGTTCGTGTTTTGCGACGTCGAGATCACGCAGCACTCGGCCTCGATCGTGAGGTAGTCGCCGACCTTGGGCATGTCCTTGAACCCGAGCTTGTCGAGCTGCTCGTTCTCGAGCCGGATCCGCAAGCCGTACGGGTACTGATCGCCGTCGCCGACGGCCGACGGTGACATCATCCCGAGCGTCTTCTCCTTGTCGCGCTTCTTGACCTTCATGCTCGTGAGCTTCATCGCTACCTACTCCCGTCCTCGACGCCCTGATTCACCGCCTCGAGCGCGCTCGCCGGCGCCGCGCGCTTCTTGCGAAACTTCGGCGCGCCGTGCTTCGCGGTGCCCGCCGCGACCGCGTTTGCTTGCCGGATCGCCGAGCCCTCGCCGCCGCCGCGCTTGAGCACGCTGTTCGCGACGTCGGACCACTGGCGGCCCTTCTTCGCGGTGTTCGCCTTCTTGGTGTGACGCTTCGCGTCTTTCGGATCCCACGGCATAGCGCTACTCCTGTTTCCGTTTGATGAGCTGCTTCACGATCGGCGCGAGCAACAAGCGCAGCGCCTCGGTGACGGGTTGGATCCCCGACTGCTCGTTCAAGAGATCGTCGATCTTCACGAGCTCGGCGAGCGTCCACGGGATCTCGTCGTCGTCCATCAGCGCCGCGCTTGCTCGATACCGAAGTCGATGGCTTCCTCGATCGACGTCGGCAGCTTGACGGGGCCGCCGCCCGCACCTTGGCGCGGTCGCTGCGGCTGGCGCTCACCCGTGCCTCGAGCCACGTGGCGCACGCCACCGTCGCCGACACGCGGTTGAGCACGGGGCAGCGTCGCGACGTCGACGGAGTCGTACAGGCGCTTGTACGCGGCCTTCCAGCGCGTCGGATGGATCGTCGGGATGAGCGCCTTGGCAGCGCCCTCGATCGCCTCGCGCTTGCGGTAGTAGAGCGGATCGCTCTTGGCGAGCTCCTGCTCGAGCACGTTGAGCTCGTTGCGCGCGGTCGTCACGGCCGCGGTCTCCGCTGCGGTCGCGTCGTTGGTCTCCTTCGCGCGCGCGGCTCGAGCGTCGCTCGCCTTCTTCTCGTTGCGCCCGTTGGCGATCTCGAGCGCGCGAGCGCGCGTGATGTCGCCGGCCTCGAGCTCCTCGAGCAAGTCGGGGTGTCCCTCGAGCTCCTTGCCGGGCTCGGTCTCACCGAGATCTTTCGCGAGCCGATCGGCCACGCCGCGCAGCGCCTTGACCGCGGCACGCTGCTCGACGGGATCCGCGGAGTTGATGAGCCTGAGCACTTCGACGTGCCGCGCGAACGTGTCGGGATCCGCGCCCGTCTCGCTGATCGCTTTCAGGAACGTGTCGACCTGGCCCTGCGACTCCTCGAGCTCTTTGGTCGTCGCCTTGTGCGAGTCGATGAGCGACGTCATGCGCGCGCGGGTCTTGCCCTTGACCTCCTCGGGGATCGGATCGTTGACGACGTCGGGCGGCTTGGGCTTCGCCGCGGCGGCCGCGGCGGCCTCGCTCGCCTCGAGCGCGCTCTTGTCCTCGCCGTTGGGCTTTACCTCTGCGGCCTTCGCACCTGGCTTCCCTTCGCCCCCACCCTTACCCGCGGCGCTCTCGCCGCCTGGTTTAGCCTTGCCAGCGTCGCCGGATCCGTCTCCGGCCTTATCGTCAGCGTCACCCCCGGCGCCGGCTTCGGCTGCTGCGGCGGCCGCGGCGGCTGCGGCTTGTGCTTCATCCCCGGCCGCGGCTGCGGGATCCGGTGTTTGCGTACTCCCATCGTCGTCGTCTCCTGCCGGCTCACGGTTCGGGCTTCCTTCCGGG
The DNA here is from genome assembly GCA_035644475.1 of Gammaproteobacteria bacterium. Lineage (GTDB taxonomy): Bacteria > Pseudomonadota > Gammaproteobacteria > Steroidobacterales > Rariloculaceae > FEN-1219. The sequence continues at coordinate 9,051 of DASQOL010000056.1, forward strand.
CTCGCCTCCGCGATCGCGCTGTCGATCACGCTCTCGAGCGTCGGGACTTGTTCGATGTTTTCTTCGGGTGGCACGTGTGCGGTCCTTTCGTCGTTGTGGTTACGCGGCCGCAAGCGCCGGCTGCTGCCCTCGAGGCGGCAGGATCGGGCTCGCTTGCGGATCGGTCGAGGCGACGTCGTCGGGCGCCTGTACGCCGCCCTGGCCGGGTTGCGCGGGGCCGGCGCCTGGTCCGGGCATTCCACCGCCGTCGGGTGGCGGCAGCATGAGACCGTTCGGCCCGCGGCCGCCGAGCATGGGATCCGGTGGCAGCGCGTTTTGCGCGCCGACCTTGATGCCGGGCAGGAAGCGCTCGACGTCGATGCGGTCGTCGAAGCGGCTGAACGTCTCGCGCAGGATCTCGATGTAAGCCTGCGCGATCGGCGCGGCCTGCATCGCGTAGATCTTCTCGATCAGCGGCGTGAGCAGCGGCAGCAGCGTCGTCCACGCATCACGCTCTTGCGTGGCGTTCGGGCGGCCCGTGGAGCCCGCCTCGATCTCGATGTCGAGCAGCGTCGTGATCGTCTCGGTGGGCAAGCCTTCCGGCCAGAACGCGAGTGGACCGGCCATCTTCACGACGTCGTTGTGCGTGAGCGCTTGTAACGCGAGCTGCGCCGTGTACACCGCGAACTCGGTCAACGTGTCCTCGACGCAGTCGCGCTCGCTCGTGCTGCGCGCGCTGAACCCCTGCTGCTCGATGTCGGCTTGCGTCGCGGTCTTGACCATCGTCTGCGACGTTTGCAGCGCCTCTTGTACGCCCGAGATCTTCTCCATGTCCCCGACGATCGGCGCGGTGTCAAAGAGGCGCGGGTCGATCGTGGGCATTGGCTTCGCGGCGAACAGCTTGTTCATGTCCGCTTCTTGGTCGCGCGGCGTGATGACGATGTACTCGTCCTGTGTGCCCTTCCTGATCTTGTCGAGGTCGGCCGCCTCGACTTGCGTGCCGTTGACGATCGTGCCCGGGATCGCGCGCTGGCGCGTGAGCCTAAAGCTCGAGCGCGTGCCCGCGTACTCGTCTTGCAGCTTCGCGAGGCGGAACGTGAGCGACTGAGGCCAGCGCTCGCCGTCGACGGGGAAGAAGTCAACGTAGAAGTACGGATAGAACCGCGCGGTCACGAACTGCGGTTGATACGGCAGCTTCGCCCATTTCTTCACGCCCTCGATCCGGGTCTTGATGTGCTGGTCGCGCTTGTCCCACGTCTCGACGATCTTCGCGTACTCGACGGGCTTGCCGCTCGAGTCGTTGATCGTGGATCCACGCATTCCGGCGGCGCCCATGTTGGTCGTGTACGCGCTGGCTTCGCCGTGCGGATCCGGCGCGCCCACGATGCCGATGTCGCCCCCGGCTGCGCCCTCGACCGTCTCGTAGCGCGAGTACTCCGTCGGCGATCGCTGGTAGTACACCGTCGCGCGCTTGAGATCGTCGGCTTTGAGCCGTGGGAAGCGCCCGGCGAGCTCGGTCTTTTTGACGAAGATCTCATCGCCGACCCACCCGGCCGCGAGGTAGTCGTCGATGTCGCGCACGTCGAGGGACACTTGCACTTGATCGCACGGGCAGAAGTCGATCGCGAACAGATACCCGACGATCATCTCGACCTTGCTCTCGAGCGCCTCGAGTTGCAGCTTGAGCTCGCTGGCGGCCACTTCCTTGTCGATCGGATCCCCGCCGTCGACGTCGCTCATGCGCGCCTCGAGCGAGCCGATGCGCGCGAGCGCGTCCTGCACGTCCTCGAGCTCGTGCTGCACGATCGGATCGAGCTCGGTCTGCATCAGCATCGACGCTTTGAACCAGCCCGTCGACACGGAGAACGCGGAGCGGACGACGCGCTTCATCGCTTTCTTGAGCTTGCCGGAGAGCCAGAGGCGCGTGATGACGATCTGTAGCGTCTTGGCGAAGTTCTGCCGATCCGACTGCGCCGCTTGCCCGGTCTGCTCGGCCGGGCGCACCGAGACCTTTGGATTGCGCGCGTAGATAAAGCTCACAAGGATGTCGATGTACGAGCCGAGAAGGTTCGCGTTCACCGCCCAATCCGCACCGTTGGTGCCGGCGACGTACTTGCGATCGCGCGCGACCTGGTTGTACGCGGGTGAGTCGAACTCGCGCGCCTGCTTCCACTCGTTCGCGAGATCCTCGACGGTCTTTTCCTCGAGCCGCTCGCTCTCGTCGACTTGAGTGTTCGGCCCGGTGTCGAGCGGCGCGGTCGCGCCCTCGGCCGGCTGCACCGCGTCAGCGGTCGGTGTCGTGCTGTCTTCGATCGCCATTACTGCGGGCTCCTCGGGTTGATCCGGCGGCCGTCGTATTCGTACGTGCCGCCCTCGTTCGTGAACGCGATCGGCGTGCGCTTGCGTCGGCGCCTGAGCTCGAGCACCGCGGCCGCGCGATCGCGAGCTCGGCGCGCGACCTCGGCGAGCCGCTTGCGGATCCGGGCACAGGTTGCGCAGCTCACGAGCGATACCGCGGGTCGAAGCCGGTCGACCAATACGCCGACTCGATCTCGAGCAAGTGACCGCCGAGATCTCCGACCACGTGGTGCACGCCGGCGATGCAAAGGATCACGCCGCACGCTCGTCGCGTTGCTGCTGCTCGATCATCGCGAAGATGCGCAGCGACGCGCGCCTCGAGAGCGCCACGACGTTCGCGTAGCCCCCGCCCATGAGCGCACGCACGGCGCGCGCGAGCGGCTTGATGATCGGCAGCGGGGCTTGCGGGATGAGAGGGCGCCGCGAGCTCGAGGCGGCGATCGGCCAGTGACCACGCGCTCGCTTGCTCACCTGTAGCGCGGCCCCGACTTCGGCTCTTGATACTCCACCCATTTCCCCGTGAACGGCTTCGGACCCATGACGCGCTCGGGCGGCGGCTTCGGTGCCTCGAGCATCTTGTCGATGCCCCGGCCGATCAGCCCGCAGACGTCGTACTTGTCGTCGTAGCGATGCGCGCCGAAGTTCACGAGCTGATCGATCACCGCGTGCGCCCACGGCTGCGATCTCGGCCAATGTGTCGTTCGCCCCTGGTAGCGCGCGGCGAAAGATTGGCACTTCGCCCGCTTGTCCGCAATCTGCACGAGCGCCTCGACCTTGACGTAGTAGCTCGTTTGTCGACCCTTCGCGTCCTTGGCGTTGCTGCGCTCACGCATCCGACGACGCAGCGCCGGCCTGATCGCTTTGTCGATCGTGCCGCCCTCATCCCACCACTCCGACGGCTTGAACGGCTGCGCGAGCTCGAGCAGCGCGTCGATCGATTCGTCGGTCTCTTTCTGCCCGCTCCACCAGGCGATGAACCATAGATCGCCGGTCTCATCCATGCCGACGACGCCGTGCTCGGAGAAGTCGACGCGGCCCGCCGCGGCCTTGTCCTTGTCGGGATCCTTCACGGCGAAGTCGCTGGCGCCGTAGTACGAGAGACGCTTCGGGAGCTCGGCCTCGTCGTACCAGAGCGCATCCTCGCGCTTGAAGTCGCGGCCGCTCGCCCCCGTCGGGCGCCCTTGGTACAGCGATGTCCATGTGCGCTGTCCGAGCGGTGTCGTGTCGTTCTCAAGCGCCTGCCAGTGCGCGAGCGGGAACCACTCGGGCCACAGATACTCGCCGACCGCACGGCCCACGGGATCGTCTGAGCGCTCGGCACGGGCGGGGATGTTGAGCACCCGCCACGTGCGCCCGTCCTTGCACACGACGGGGCCGCTGCGACCGTCGTAGTCGTCGGGCAGGATCGAGCCGCTGAGATCGTCTTGGTGCCACCGCGTGTTGATGACCACGAGACACCCGCCGGGCAGCAGCCGGCTCTCGACGTCGTCCTTGAACGCCTCCCACGTGTTCGCGCGGATCGTCGGGCTCTCCGCTTCCTGGCGGCCCGCGATCGGGTCGTCGACGATCGCCGCGTTCGCACGGTTGCCGGTGATGCCGGCGAGGATACCGGCGGCCATGAACTCGCTGGCGTTCGTGAGCGACCACTCGTGCGCCGCGCTCGCGTCAGAGCTCACGTGCGGCATCGACGGGAAGATCGAGGCGTAACGCTCGGTGCGGGCGATGTGCAGCGCTCGGCGGCCGTGCTTGCGGGCGAGCCTGCTGGCGTAGGACGTGAGGAGCACGCGGTACCCGGGCCAGCGTCCCATCGCCCACGGCGGCGCGACCACGCTCGCATACGTGCTCTTGGCGGATCCGGGCGGCGCCAAGATCATCAGCCGGCCGCCGGCGGTCTGCATACAGAGCTGAATCTCCTCGAGCATCACGCGGTGGTGCGCAGTGACCGCGGTCTCGATCGGCCGGAACGTGAGCGGCTTGTCGAGGTCGTCGAGCTCCTCCTCGGTCCACGCATCGACGTCGACGGTCGCCGCACCCGGGATCTCGATGAAGCGTGCGAACTCCACCAGCGACGCGCACGCCCGCGCTCGGCGCTCGAGCTCGAGGTTGAGCCGCCGCGCTTTCGTCAGCGTGGCGCGCATGTGCGCGACCGCGTCAGCCGTGGCCGTTGTTGCTGCCGCTGCCATTGCCGCCGCCGTTCGTTCCGTGGCCGTTCGTCGCCGCCGGTAGCAGCGGGAGCTCGAGCACCTTGGCGAGCGCGATGCGCGTGCGCTCGAGCTCCGCGAGCTCGGCGTGTATCTCCTCGAGCGTCATGAGCTGCTCGGGCTTCGCCGGCGTCTCGTCTTCGGGCGTGAGCGGGTGCTCGCGCCAGCGCGTCGGCGCGCAGTTCTTGAGCCACCAGATCATCGACGCGGGATCCGGTGGGTAGTGCTCGATGTGCTTGACCGCGATCACCTGGCCGCCGTTTTGCAGGATCTTCGTGCTCTCGACCTGGTAGCCGATCGCGCGGTGATAGAGCGACGCCTCGACGCGCGACGTCGCTATCTCGCGCGCGGTTTTGAGCGCTTCGGAAAACTCTGGATTCTCGACGCGCCACTGCCAAAGCGTGTCGATGTGAACCTCGAGCGCTCGTGCGATCTCGGTGAGGGTCTGACCGCCGGCGGCCATCACTTCGGCTATGTGTGCGTACTGTGCAACGTACTTGGTGGGGCGCCCTCCCCCGCGTGTCACGTCGACGATACGCATCGGACGGCCGCGGCGCGTGGGCTTTGTCTTAGCGCGTTTCGAGCGCGCGCGTGTCTTCTTCTTCACTTCTCTCCTCGTTTGTGCATTCGAGGTTTTCAGCGCCGGGACTATAGCGGCGGTGGACTTCGCTCGCTACGATGCCCGCGCCTGGCCCGTTCGGTTTATGCCGGCGTGCGCGGATAGGTGGAACCATGCAACAGTGCGGCAAGCCGAAGTGAGCGACCCGGTCGTGGACCCGGTCAGCTCTGTCGTTTTCGGTTGGCGCGAGGTTGCCTTGACCCTATCTGTTGCTCTGAGCACGTTGCTCGGGATTGTTTGGCGTCGCACGGTGCAAGACGTCAACGGCAAGGTCGACAAGCAAGAGATCGAGCAGCTCGTCGAGCAAGTGCGCCAGCACATGAGCGACGACAAGGAATTGCTGCGCGAGATCCGTCGCGATCGCGAGCTCTCGGAGCACAGCCGCTCGGCGCTGCACGAGAAGATCAACCGGCTGGCCGTCGGGCTCGGGCGTGTCGAGGGACGGTTGCCGCCGCGCTCCCCGCCGTAGACATGGAAAGGCCGGCGCCACTCACGGCCGCCGGCCCGTCCTTCCTCCCCCCTCTACTCGTGCGAGCTTTCCGACTCCCCGCAGATCACGCAACAGTCCGAGAACCCTTCGGTCGCCTTGAACGTGTGCGTGCCGGTCGCCTCGAGCTCGCGCACCGCCTCCTCCGCCTCGGGCAGCGCGTCACAGATCGCGTCGCACTGCACGACGCTCGAGCCGTGGTGGAAGTTGTGCCACGAGCGCGCCGCCGCAACGAGCGGCTTGAGACGCGCCAAGAGCTCGACCGCGTTTAGCGTAGCCATAAGCACTCGACTCCTTCCCGTTGATACATGTCGTTCCAGAGCGACGCGAGCACCATCCCGACCGGGACCACGTACGACGTGTCGGCGTGCTTGAACGTGAACGGCCGCTCGGCGCGACCGATCGACCAGATCCACGCCTCGCGGCTTGCGTCGCAGAAGTCGACGTCGATCGCCTGCGCCTTGGGCACGACGTAGTAGGGTCCGAGCCGCTCGAACCCCGCCACGTCGACCGCGGCCCCGATCGCGAGCTTGCGTGCCATCGCGCGGTTCACGAGACTCGCGTCGCCCTCGAGCTCGACGATCTTGATCCTGTCTCCCACCGAGAGGATCCAACCCTCGACGATTTTGGTAGCCGCCTCGTCGACGGCGTCGTTGAAATCCTCGTGGTCGTCCGCGACCTCGAACTCCTCCCGACAGAACTCCACGTCGGGCGCGTTCTCAAGAATCACCGCGATTTTCATCGCGCGAGCTCGAGCACCTTGCCCGCCTCCCGCTCAAGATCCACGCGCTCGTCTTGGTAGGGCTGCGTGCGCGCATAGGCCGTGATGCCCGTGACCGCGTCCCAAATGGTCTCGATCGGCTTGCCCTCGTCGCTCACGTGCGCGGCCATGATCGCGGAAGCCTGCGCGCCGCTGAACTTGCGGCCGGTGAGAAACTTGCGCACCGAGTCCTCGTCGCCGAGCGACTTGCCCTGAGCGTTCGTGATTTGACGCACGACGGGCTCCGCGCTCGACTTGGCGTACGCCTCGAGCTGCGGAATCACTTCCTCGAGCCAGCGGTACGAGACGCCGGCCGTGTGCGAAATGCGGATCTCGCGATAGCCCTCCGCACCCCACACCGTGCGGTTGCGACATGCGTAGTCGAACAGGAACGCGGCGAAGCCGAGCGAGCGCGAGCCGAGTTCCGAGTTCCACAGAAAGAAGCCGCGCGCGAGACCGCCGGCCTTGCCGTCGCGGCGGTTCGGGATCTCGATGCGCCGCTCCTCGTCGGCGAGAAAGATGAACATGTCGCGATCGCTCGCGTAGAGCGTGGTGTTTTCCTTCGTGACCGGGACCGCGACGCCGAATTCCCCGGGCACGCGCCAGTAGCCCGACACGCCGTCGCCGAAGCGCTCGATCAACGCGCTCGTGATGTCGGCATTCCACATGCGCCCGTAGTTCGGCCCGGTCGCGCACGCGAGCACGCGCTCGCCCGCACCGTCGACGTTCGCGGCGGTCATCACGCCGACCGACTCGACGCCGCGCTGTACTTGCATCTTGTAGTTCAGGATGTCGGCCACGAGCGGCGAGGGCAGCTCGCGCAGCGGTGCAGTCGGAAACTTGGCGAGGCCGGCGAGCTGGCCGAACGCCCAATTGGACGGCGCGACGGGCACGCCGTTCGGACCTTCGAGCAGGATGCCGCGCAGATCGTCGGACGGGTCCGCGATCACGTTGATCGCGCGGTTCGGGATCACCTTGGCGTCAGCGCTCGCGCGGAATTGCGTGCAGCGCTCGAGGAGCGAGGGCAGGGACGTGAAGCGTTGATCGGCCGGGCGGGTCGCCCACTGGCGGGATGCTTGGATCAGGTTCGTAGACATGTGCAGTACTCCAATCGGTTGCGGGACTCCGTGCCCGCGAACGTCCGCCGACGGAATGCCGGCGGCGTTCGGAGTGTAGATCAGCGGTCTACGAAAAGGTAGCCGATTTAACCTTGCTCAAAGCGGGAGCGCTTGTTGCCGCGTACCGTCGCGCCACACCTGAGCGTGCTTGGCACATAGATCCTTGCCCTCGGCCGGCGACGTCGTGCACTTCTCACAGAGCGGCGCGTCGCATGTCGTGATCGTGCCCGTGCCGATCCCGAACATGGGCGCGCGCGATCGCGTGAGGATCCAGTCGCAGAGCTTCGTCGCTTCGGCGCCGCACGCGCAGCGTTGCACGACGTAGCGGCGACTCCCGCAGACGATCGCGCGACCGCCGTCGGGGAGCTCGACGATCGAGCACTTCACGTCAGCCGCGCCACACGTAGTCGCCTTTCATTTCGCGCATGGTCGGCTCGCGCTCGAGGCACTTGCAGACTTCGCCTTGGAAGTGATCGTCGACGGGGCGCCAGTAATTGCGCGCGATGCCGCCGGGCACGTGATTGTCTTCGGTGTAGCCGGCGTAGCCGAATTGCTTCATCGCCCACCGAGCTCGAGAGTCGCTCACGCGGTAGGGTGCGGGTGCCATCCACTTCAAGCCCGAAACGGATACGTGGAACTCTGCGCGCCGCGGCCGCACGACCAGGTCGTCGGGCTCGACCATTTCGATCGCCGTGATGACTTGGAGCTCTTGGCCGCGGTTGTAGTACTTCTCGATCACGTACCGTTGCCGGCGATCGCGCGGCCACGCGACCTCGACGGGCTCCCACCCGCCGGTGAGCGGCCGGAACGGCTTCACGATCAGCGGCAAGCCGAAGTCGTCGACGTCCTTCACGCGAGCGCCCGGCCGAAGTGTGCGATCAAGAGCGCCTCGGCGCGGCCGATGTCCTTCTTGCGCTCGAGCTGGTCGGCGCAGTGCGGGAATAGCTGAATCGCGCGCGTGCGAGACATGTCCTTCTCGGCGCCGATCAGGTTCGCGGCCTTTTTCCACACGCCCGGCGTGATGAGCGAGTAGGGCAGTTGCAGCGCGCCGAGCACGCCCTCGATCACGCCGAACGAGTGCCCGAAGTTGAACGCGCTGGCCGCACCCATCACCGAGCCGCCGCCGGTTTTGCGGGGCGCGCCCATGACGTGCTCGAGGTACACGTGCGAGATCTTGAGCCCGCGATCGGTGAAGGAGCGGAACACCGCGCCGAGCGCCGCGCCGTTGATTTGCTGCTTGTTACCAGTCTTGCCGCGCTGCATAACCGGCATGTCGACGAGCTCCGCGACACCGAGCTCGGGCAACATGCTCAGGAACGCGATCGCGCCGCTCACCCCGGGATCGATGCCCGCGATCATTTCAGCGGCGTCCGCATGAGCTCGTCGTAGTTGAACTCTTTGCGCAGCGAGTCGCGGATCGTGACGAGCTTGTTCGGATCCTTCCAGCCGAGAAAATGCGCGTCGTAGATCTTGGCGTGGCTCGGCACGCGCACCGAGTCGCGAACGAAGCCGATCCCGTGGTCGGTCGGGCGCCAGTACCCCGACGATCGCCGCGTCGTGTCGTCGCTGTCCTTCTCGCGCGACTCGATCAAATGCCAGTAGCGCAGCTTCGCGAAGTCCGCGGCGTGCGCCTTGGGACCGAGCCCGAGCGCGACGCCGATCTCGTGCACGTGGATCCAATGCGGATCCTTCGCGTGCATACGAACGAGCGCGATCAACCATCGAGCCATCTGCGCGCTGATCGGCCGAGGGTAGATCTTGACGAGCTGCTTGCAACACGGACACGTGACCTTGGCGCCGGCGAGGATTGCCGCGCGCGTCTCGTCTCGAGCTTCTTTGAGCGTCTTGTTTTCGTCGGTCATGGGCGCCTTGGTTTGCGGTGCTTGAGAGCGTTCGGACAGGTCGCGAAGTGCGACGTATGCCGGCCGTGCACGTAGTGGGTATCGAGCGGGATCACGGTGCCGTCCCAATTCACCGGCATGTGCCGCCCGGCCTTGGTCTTGAGGTACACGAATAGCGCGCCGCAGTCGCAGCGCTGAACGTCGTGGCTCACGGCCGGGGGTTGGGCGTCTCGTTCGTGAGGGCGTTCGGGCCGCTGCGGAAGATCAGCTCGCGCAGCAAGTAACCCTCGAGCTGCCAGATCTTGTCGCGAGCGTGGCCGCGCGCGATCTTGCGGCCGAGCTCCTCGTCGAAGTTGGCCGGCGACACCGCGGCGCTCTCGCCCGTGACGGTGAAGCCGTTGCGCAGCGTGAGCACGCACACGGTGAGCGTCGTGCCCTCGAATACGTGGTACTGCTCCGCGGCGATCGTCGCGTCGATCTGCTGCGGCGTGAGCCGTGCGGCCGTGAGTCCCTTCGCCTGAATTTCGCGCTCGATGTCACCTTCGCTCATGTGTCGGTCTCCTGTTCGTTGTTAGTGGATCTATACCGGGAGCTCTGCCTGCGAGTCGTCGTCGCCGGGCTCGTGCTTCTCGTCGACGGCGCCGTCGAATCCGAGCTTGCAGGCGTGCTCGACCTTGAGCTGCGCGAGCATCTTGTGATGGTTGCCCGGATCGACGCGCACCTGACCGTAGAGCGTCGCGCGGTAATCGTCCTTGATCTCGATCGAGAGCTTCTTGAGCGTGCCCGTGAACTCGATCGCGGAGCCCTTCACGTAGCCGAGCTTCACGATGCCGAGCGCTTTCAAGTCGATCGGCAAGTGTCCGAGCTCGGCGTAGCGGAGTAGGCCCTCGTCGGTCCAGAAAAATTCGATCGCGTCGACGCCGTCGATCGGCTCGAAGAATTGCCCGACTTCGGCTTTCTCGAGGAGCTGCTCAAAGATCACGTCATGCTTTTCGACGAACTCCTTGCCGTGCTTCTCGGGCGAGATCACGACATTGGAGACGATCGACGGGCGCACCTTGAACTTGATGCCGCGCTCGGCGGGCTCTTTGTCCTTAGCCATCAGGTCGCCGCTCGGCCGGGCGGATCCTCGGCGCTGCCGAACGCCACGAGCTCGCGCACGCGGTCGGCGGTCTCGATCGCGAGCTCCATGAGCGCGCGCGGATTCTTCTCCATGAGTGCGGCGCGCTGCTCGACCGGGAGCTCGGCGAGAATCGCGTCGGCCAGCGCTTGAGGCATCCCAAAGAGGGACGCGGACGTTGCTTTTCGTGCCATTTCTGTGCGGTCCTATTCGTATGGTAATTTGTGGACCCGCGAACAATAAACCACGGAGAGCCCTATGTCATCACCTGGCGCCGAGCAGCTTACGATCGTCCGCAACTGCTACATGTCGCAAGCGACCCTCGGCCGGATCCTGCTGCCGGGCGTGCCCTACGCGCTCCATTCGCTCGAGCGGCCGTGGATCCCCAACCCGGCCGGGCTCGGGGGTATGCCGCGAATCTCGTGCGTCCCTGACGGCTTGTACAAGCTCTACCCGCACGAGAGCGAGCGACACCCGCACACGTTGCAGATCGTCAACGAAGCGCTCGGCGTCTATCGCGACGCGCTGCCGGCCGGGCAGAAGTGGGGACGCTTCGCGATCCTGATCCATCCCGCGACCCAAGCCGACGAGCTCGAGGGCTGCATCGCGCCGGGCACTAACACGGTGATCTACGACAACACGCCGTCGCTCTTGATGTCCAAGGACGCGCTCGAGCTCGTGCTCGGCTGCATCGTGACCGATCGGCCGGCGACGCTGTGGATCCGGCCGAGCGCTGGCACGCGCGAGATCGCGTTCGCTCAACCGCCGAAATCGGGCACGCCTCGCGTTGTTGCTCCAACAATGGTCTGAGAGTGAGGCGCGGCGTGCGCAAACCGAACGTAAGCGATTGATCAAATCGCAAAATCGGCGCGATTGGCGCCTCTGCGACCCGCATACTTCCGTCCGTGAGATAATTATCCTGAGTCCCGCCAAGCGTTTGCGCGCCTGGCGGGGTGGTCTATCACAACACAGGAGTCAGATCGATGAGATCCGCGACCAAGCCTACACCGAGCAACATCCGACGTCGACTCTATCGAATCGAGGCCGACGCCGCGATCGCCGTCGAGCTCTCGAAGCGGTGGAATCCGAAGGGTCGTTACTTCCGCGCGCAGCGTGACTTGATAAACACCCTGCCTCGGATCGAGGAGAGCGCGCGCCTCTTGCGCGAGCTGATTACGCGGTAGCTCGGAGCGCACCCGGCCGGAGATCACTCCGGCCGGGGCGGCTCGCCCGCTACGGTTGATTCGGTGTCGCCGGCGACGCGGTCCTCGAGCTCGCCGTCGTCGTCGTGGTGACGTCGGTGTTGGGCTCGACGTCGACGACTGCGGCCGGAGCTCCGGGCCTCGAGCGCATCAGCCAGAACGCGACCGCGAGCGACACGGCGTCTTTGATCTTGTCCGCTCGCACGCCGTCGCCGTACACGAGCAGGCCGATGAACGCGAACACGAGCACGAACGTCAGCGCCGCTTGCGTGCGCGCGATGAACTGATCGGCTCGGTTCACGCGAGAGCCGCGACGACCGTGCCCGGCTTCAAGGGCGCCAGCGTAGGGACCGTCGTGTTGAGCTCGGTCACAGCCATCGCGCTTTCACGCTCGTCGCTATCGAGCCAGATCACCCCGAAGTCGTAATCGCCGTCGGGCAGGCTGTTGACGTTGCCGGTGTCGCTCGCGCCCGTGACCGCGCGATCGGCGCCGACGGGTGTGAAGGCGCTCGGTGGATCCGCGTGCAGCTTCATCAAGAGCCGCCACGTGACCGCAGTGCCGGGCGTGTTGTCGATGCGCTGCGTCGGGTGGCCGGCGGTAATCAAGACGTTCATTGCGGGGACTCCTCTGCCCGGATCGTGCCGGGTTTTAACGGGGGCGGGTGGCAGCGTAGCAGCCGGCAGAGAGCTCGGCGCACTCGCTCGATCAATTGCACGTGGTGAACGCCACGATGGGGTTGACGCCGGGCTTCAAGTCGACGTCGGCGACGTTGACGCGGTACTGAGTCGCGCCGCTCGCGGCCGTGGGCGCCGTGAACGATTGCGTCATGTCGCAGTGAGCTCCGGGCTTGGCCGTGCCGATCGCGAACGGGAACAGCGACTCGTTGGTCGTGGCGAGCGTGTACGCGAGCGGCGTCGACGCGGGCACGGTGCCCATGAGTGCCGTCGGCGGGTTCGGTGCCGCTTGCCCGGGCGCGAGCACGGTCTTGGTCGCCTCGTTGCTGCTGCCGCTGCGCGCGCCGAGCGCGTCTTGGGTGATCGCGACAAAGTAGTGATTCCCGGCCTCGAGGTTGGGGAACGTGTAATCGCAGCCGGAGATCAGCGGGCTCACCTGGCGATACACCGGCCCCGGCATGAGCCCCTCCCAAAAGTAGAAGCTGAGAGGGAGTTGCGTCGGGCCGATCGGCGTGGCGTCGGTGTTCGTGGTCGGCGGGGTGCACGTGATCCGCACGCTCTGACCGCTCGGCGCCGTAACCCACACTTGCGAGCTGCCGCAGGGATCGGGGATCCCGTTGCCGTGGATCGCCGGCAGCGCGAGATCGAGCGGGCACGTGCGAATCTGCGCCGGCGGCGCGACCACGTGCAAGAGTTGCCACGTCGTCGTGTTGCCCCACTGCTCCGTCGACGTCGGCGGCCGCGTGAGCACGAGGTCGTTGATTCCCGGGATGTCCCACTTGAGCGACGCGATGCAGTCCTGCGCAACGTGGCCGACCATCGTCGGGTCGCGGCAAATCTGCACGGAGTTGGTCGCCGCGCGCGCCTCGGTGCACGAGATCACCGCGAGCCCAACGATGCCCGCGAAGACGAGCGCGCCGAGCACGTAGTCGATCGGCGCGGGGAAGTACGGCCGACGGCTACGCATCGATCTTGGTCGCGGCGATCGCGTCGAGCTTCGCCTGTATCGAAGCATCAAGCGCCGCGTCCTCCTCCTCGGTGAGCCCGCGGTTCTCGTCGACCATCGTTTGCACCTTCGCCGTGGCTTGCTCGAGCAGCGCGACACCCTCCGCGCCGAGCTCGATCGCCTTGGTGCCGAACTGCAAGAGCTTGATC
>DASQOL010000057.1:0-70927 GCA_035644475.1 Gammaproteobacteria bacterium
CGCGAGCGACTCGAAGTCGAGCGGCTTCACGATGTAGCTGTTCGCGCCGAGGTCGTAGCTGTCCGCCACGTCTTTCTCTTCCTTCGACGAGGTCATGATCACGATCGGAATGCGCTTGGTGCGCTCGTCGCTCTTGATCGCGCGCGTGACCTCGATGCCGCCGACGCGCGGCATCTTGAGATCGAGGAGGATCAGCCGAGGGCCGTTGCTGGTCCTGCCGGCGTAGGCGTTGCGCCGGAACACATAGTCGAGCGCTTCCTCGCCGTCCTTCACCCAAGTGATGTGGTTCGCGAGCCCCTGGTCCTTGAGGCCGCGCATCGCGAGCTCGGCGTCGAGCGGGTTGTCCTCGACCAACAGAATCTCTACCTGCTCAAACTCTTCCACCGCCTGACTCCTTGGGCAAAGTGAAGTGAAACGTCGCGCCCTCGCCGAGCCGTGCGTCCGCCCAGACCCTGCCGCCGTGACGCGTCACGATTCGATGCACGAGCGCGAGACCCACGCCCGTTCCCGGAAACTCGTCGCCGTGATGCAGGCGTTGGAACACGCCGAACAGCTTGTCCTGATAGCGCGGATCGAAGCCCGCTCCGTTGTCGCGCACGAAGTACACGTACTCGTGCTCTTCGCTGATCGCGCCGACCTCGACGACGGGTGCGTCCTTCTTGCCCGAGAACTTGATCGCGTTCGACAGCAGGTTCACCCACACCTGCTCGAGCAGGCTGCGGTCGGCCGTCGCGCGAGGCAGTGTGCCGATGCGGAACTCGATGCGTTGGGCCTGCCCGTTGACGAGGCGCTGGTAGGCGCCGGCGGCGAGCTCGCGCATGTCGACCTCCGCCGGCTGCAGCGCCTTGCGGCCGAGACGCGAGAACGCGAGCAGGTCGTCGATCAGCGCGGCCATCCGTTCGGCCTCGCTCTTGATCACGGCGACCTTGCGTTGGGCTTCGGTGTCGAGCTGCGCCTCGTGGTCCTTCATGAGCAGCGTGCAGAAACCGTTGATCGCGCGAATCGGCGCACGCAAGTCGTGCGACACGGAATAGCTGAAGCCCTCGAGGTCCTTGTTGGCGGCCTCGAGCTGCGCGGTGCGCAGCGTCACGCGCTGCTCGAGCTCCGCGTTCAGCGTGCGCAGGCTCCGCTCGGCGGTGCGCTGATCCTCGATGTCGAGGATCGCGCCGATCCACTCCTCGACGGCGCCCGTTTGGTCGCGCATCGGCGCCGCGCGCAACGCGACGTAGCGGTGCCGTCCCGACGCGGCGTGCCAGAGCTTGAGCTCGGCCTCGAACGGGGCCGGCTCGTCGACGGCCTTCGACCACGCGATCTCGAGCGCCTGGCGGCCGTCCTCGTCGAAGGCCCTGCGCCAGCCGAACTCCCGATGCTCCTCGAACGACTGGCCCGTGTAGGCCGTCCAGGCTTCGGCTTGCTCCACGAACCTGCCGCGTGGGTCGCTGACCCAGACGACCTGCGTCAGCGCGGAGATCAAGGTGCGGACCCGGCGCTGGCTCGAGTCGCGAGCCTTCTGCGCGCGCTCGCGTTCCTCGACCTCGCTCTGGAGCCGCCGATTGGAGTCCTCGAGCACCTTCGTGCGGCTGTCGATCTCCGACAGCATGCTGTTGAACGCGGCGGCGAGCACGCCCACCTCGTCGTCGCTCTTCGTGGATGCGCGCAACGCGAAGTCGCGCTTCTCGATCACGTGCCGCGCCACCGATGTGATATCGGCGATCGGCCCCGTGACGTTCTTGTGCAGGCGCCCCGACATCAGCAACGCTGCCGCGAGGCTCGCGACGAGCACCGTCGTCAAGATCGCGGCGTAGTCGCCGAGCCGGCCGAGCAGGTCGTATTCGGCGCTCAGGTAGACGGTGCCCAGGATCTCGTTGTTGGCGACGATGCGCTTGAACAGCGTGAGCTTGTTGCCGTCCACGACGGTGCCGTCGACTTCGGCGAGCGTGGGGAACTCGGCGTCCTCGTGACCGTGTGCGGAATAGCGCGAGAACAGGCTGCCCTTCGCGGTGTAGATGGCCGCTTGCGTCACGCTCGGATGGACCTTCAGGAACTCGAGGTAGCTTTGCGCCGACTTCGGGTCCTCGAACTCGAGCGCGGCGGCCGCCGCGAGCCCTAGGATGTCGGCTTGCGCGGTGAGCTCGGCCACGCGGCGCTCGCGGAACGAGCGCACGTCGTAGATCGTCATCGCGATGCCCGTCAGCACCAGCGCGGCGGCCGTGGTCGTGATCACCACCACGAGCAGCTTGCCGCGAACGGATTTGGCGAGCCGCATCGCTCTACTCCGGTCCCCGGTGCACCGAGTCGGCGACCGCGAGAAGCCGCGAGTTGAGCTTGAGCATGCTTTGCTCCGCGGCGTAGAGCGAGATTTCGAACCGAACGCGATCCTTGTCCTGCGTGAAGTTGATGATGCTGCCGGCGGCGAGCGCGCCCGCGGACTCGGTGACGGTGAGGATCGGGCGGGTGCGCGCGTTCGCGAGCAAGCCGCGCTCGCCGCCGCGCGCCTGGTTGGCGATGAACAGGATTTGCAGGCCGTCGAACGAGTCGTCCGGCGCAACGCGCCGTACGTTGATCGCGCGGCCGGCGACCGTGCGGCCGCGCGTGATCTCGGCGAGCTCCGCGGCGAACGGGTCGGCTCCGGCCACGCCTATGGTGATCGGCTCGACGGCCGAGCTCGTCGTGTCGGGCCACTCGACGTAGCCCGCAAACTTGTAGAGGAACGCGGCCTTCACGCTGCTCGCGGCCACGGGAGGCGCGTCGCGGACTTGCGCCGAGCACACGGCGGCGGCCAAGAATATTGCGACCCACGCGGCTGCCGGTCCCAGCCGGCGCGCGCCCCTTCCGGCGCGGCTTGCGACGCGTCGCGCGGCTACCATCGTCCTCAACGCCTCCGCTGACTACGGTCGCGTTGTGATTCCGCCGACGGCGCGAACGTGATCGGCGCCGCCTGATGCATGGCGAGCCATTGCACGGTGGTCGCCGCGGCCGCGGGGCGTCCGATCAAGTAGCCTTGCACTGCGTCGCAGCCGAGCGCGTGCAGCAGCTCCGCCTGCTCGGCCATCTCTACGCCCTCGGCGACGGTCTTCATGCCGAGCGATTTCGCGAGACCGATCGTGGTCTGCACGATCAGGCGATGGTTGCGGTTGGTCGCGAGGTCGCAGACGAAGCTCCGGTCGATCTTGAGCACGTCCGCGGGCAGCCCCGCGAGTATCTTCAGCGACGAGTGACCGGTGCCGAAGTCGTCGATCGCCACCGACACGCCGGCCTCGCGCAGGCGCGCGAGGCTCGAGCTCGCTTTGCGCGGGTCGGCCATCAAAGTGCTTTCGGTGATCTCGAGCTCGAGTCGGCGCGGCCCGTTGGGGATGCCGTCGACGAGCTGGAGCACTCGGTCCGCAAAGTCGTCGCGGTCGAGCTGCTTCTGCGACACGTTGACCGCGACGCGAACGCCGCCCGCGGTCGTGGCCCAGTCGGCCGATTCGCGTAGCGCCTGCACTATCACCCAGGCGCCGACCTCTTCGATGAGGCCGAGCGACTCGAGCATCGGTACGAATACCACGGGCGACACCGCATCCTGGTTCTCGCGCGGCCAGCGCAGCAGGGCTTCGACGCCTTCGAGCAAACCCGATGCGAGCGCGACCTTCGGCTGGTAGTGGAGCGCGAACCCTCGCTCCGCGACCGCCCGCCGCAGCTCGTTGGTGAGGCTCAAGCGTTCCGACGCGCGCGCGCTCATGTTCGGTCGATGACGTAGACAGCGGTCGCCGGTTTCCTTCGCGTGTTGCCATGCCATTTGCGCCGCCTGGAGCAGCGTCTCGGCCTCCATCCCGTCGTCGGGGTACTCGGCGATGCCGCCCGTCGCGGACACGCGCAGCTCGTGCCCGTCGAGCTCGAACGGAGGATCGAACACCAGGCCGAGACGCTCGGGCAGTCGGTCGGCTTCGGCGGACGAGCCGACGTCGACGAACGCGGCGAAACGGTCGCCGCCGAGCCTGCAGAGCGCGCCCGTATCGGAGAATGCAGACTTCGAGCGCTCGGCGACGAGCTGCAGTAGCAGGTCGCCGGAATGATGACCGAGCCCGTCGTTGATCATGCCGAGGTCGCAGATGTCGAAGACGAGCAGGGCGACGCGGCGATTCGCGCGGCGCGCGTCCTCGATAGCCCCGCCGAGTCGCTGCAGGTAGAGGCTGCGATTGGCGAGAGCCGTGAGCGGGTCGAAGTACTCGAAGCGCTCGGCGCTTTCCTTGCTGTGCAGATACTGCAGCGCGAAGGTGATGTTCTCCGCCACCTGTTTGAGCAGCGCGAGCTCCGCCTCGCCGAACACGTCGGGCTCTTCGGAGTGCAGCTCCACGACGCCGATCGACGTTCCCTCGATCACGAGCGGCAACGTGATGCACGCGCGCACGCCGCGTTCGAGCAGCGCCTCGCGGTCCGCTACGCGAATGCCGAGATCGCTCGCGTCCGTGATGTCGCTCACGATCACCGGCTGCCCGGTCGCGAGCGCTTGGGTTACGGGGGTCGTGCCTTCGGGCAAGGTCGCGCCCACCGACCACTTGGTCGACTCGTTGCGCTCCGACCCGTAGGAATGAACCAACGGCCGCGCGTCCTCGCTGCCGCCGGGAAGCAGATAGATCTTGGCCCGCTGGTAGCCGCCGACGCGCACGGCGAGGCGGCAGGATTCCTTCAAGAGCTGCTGTCGATCGCGGAGCCGGATCACCGCCGAGCTCGCGCCGCTCAAGAAGCGCAGCGCGCGGTTGAGCCGGCGGATCCGGACCTCCTGCGCCATGCGCACCGTGACGTCGCGATCGCTGCCGCGCATGCCGCGGAACACGCCGTTGTCGTCGCGCAGTGCGACGGCCTTGCGTTCGAGCCAACGAGTCTTGCCGCTCTTGTGACGCCAGCGCAGTGTGATCGTGGCGCCGACGTCTCCGCCGTTCTCGAGCTCCGCGAAGTTCGTCTGCAGGCGCAACTCTTCCGACGGGTCGACGTAGTCCGTCGCGCGCCGGCCGAGGACCTCGTGGTGGCGGTAGCCCAAGATCTCGCTGATGCTCGGGCTCGAGAACGTGAAGCGGCCGTCGCGATCGCACTCCCAGATCCAGTCGCCGGAAGTATCGATGATCGCCTGCAGGCGCGATTCGCTGCGCCGCAGCATCTGTTCCGCGAGGTCGCGGGCGCGCGCGTCTTCCGCTTGACGTACCGCTCCGCGAATCGCGGGCACGAGGCGGAGCAGATTGTCCTTGAGCACGTAGTCGACGGCGCCGCGCTTCAGCGCTTCTATCGCGCGTTCCTCGCCGATCGTGCCGGAGACGAAGATGAACGGAATGTCCGGCGCCTCGGAGCGTGCGATCCTGAGCGCCGAGAGGCCGTCGAACCCCGGCAACGAGAAGTCCGAGAGGATGAGCTGCGGCGCGAAGTCCGTAAGCGCCGAGCGAAACTGGATCTCGGTCACCACGGTCTTGAAGGCGGCGTCGAATCCATCCTCGGCGAGCCGCGCGCGGATGAGCTCCGCTTCGACTTGATTGTCCTCGAGGTGCAGGATGCGGACCGCTTGCGCAGCGTCGGCGGATTGGGGCGTCGCTGACGGCATGGGCCTCGATCCGCTCAGCGGCTCTTGCGACGCAATTGCCGCGCGCGAGCGTGGCGCCGGTCGATGGCGACCGCCGTGTCAGCGGTGTCTGCCGGTGCGAAGGGGCTCGGGTGCGGTCGTCTGTCCATGGCGGGTGGTCCCTCCGCTCGAAATCCAGCACGAGTCACTCGACAAGCTAGCGATCCGATCGCTGCCACGCGTGGAAACAAGTCACAAATCCCGAGGCGCGGCGCGGCGTCCGCCCGTTTTGGAATATCGTCGGGGCCCCTTTTGACACGTGCCCGCCGCTCGGGTCGTGATTCTGTTCACAGGCCCGGTGGCGCAGTCGGCCTAATATCCTCGGCTGGCTGGTTATTGGCCGAAGCCTCGAGGAGCGACGTTGGCGGCGAAGCGGGCGAGAGTGCTGTTCGTGGACGACGAGCCGCACGTGCTAACCACGATGCGGCGCACTCTCGCCGAGGACTTTGACGTTCACACGGCCGAATCCGGCGGCGACGCGCTCGCGCTGCTCGAAGGGAACGAACCGTTCAGTGTGATCGTGGCGGACTGCCGGATGCCGAAGATGAACGGCATCGAGCTCTTGAGCCGCGTGAGCCGCGAGCACCCCGACTCCATCCGTATCATGCTCACCGGCAACACCGATCAGCAGACCGCGGTTCAGGCCCTCAACAAAGGCGACATCTTCAAATTCCTCAACAAGCCCTGCGACACGGATTCGTTGCGCACTGCCGTGCGCCAGGGGGTTCGCCAGCATGAGCTCGTCACCGCCGAGAAGGAGCTGCTCGAGAAGACGCTCCACGGCAGCATCAAGGCTCTCGGCGAGCTGTTGAGCCTCGCCAAGCCCGAGGCGTTCGGCCGCACGGACCGGATCCGAAGGAAGGCGCGCGAGCTTGCGGCCTTGATTCCGGGCGTCAACCTCTGGGAGCTCGACACCGCGGCGCTGCTGTCGCAGCTCGGCTGCATTCAACTCTCGCAGGACGTTCTCGACAAGGTGGCGCAAGGCAAGGCGCTGACCTCGACCGAACGGATGGAATTTGCGGCACACGCGACCATCGGTGCCGAAGTGATCGCGCGGATCCCGCGCCTCGAGAAAGTCGCTCGGATCATTCTCTATCAGCACAAGAACTACGACGGCAGCGGCTGGCCGCACGACGACGTCAAGGGAGACGGCCTGCCGCTCGAGGCTCGTGTGCTTCGCGCCTCGATGGCGCACGACGAGCTTACGGCGCAAGGGATGTCGGACACCGAAATCATGGTGCACCTCGCCGAGAACAAGGGGCGCGTCGATCCCGCCGCTTATGCGGCGCTCGACCAGCTTGCGCGCAACGCGACGAGCGCGGCTGAGCGGCGCGTGCTACCGAACGAGCTCGAAGTAGGCATGATCCTTCAGGAGGACTTGAAGACCGACAACGGCACGATGCTTCTCTGCCGCGGCGCCGAGGTGACGAGCGGGTTCTGCGACCACTTGAAGAAGCTCGAGGAGCGGGGGATGGTGACGAAGCGTTTCCTCGTCGCCGTTCCCGCGAACGCTGAGCGCGTCGCATAGCCATGTCGGCGCCGCTTCCGAAAGTCCTGATCGTCGACGACAGCGCGACCGACCGCGAGCTCGCCGCGGCGCTGTTGCGCGAGAAATTCGTCGTGCTTCATGCTCCCGACGCGGAGCGTGGCTACGAGGTCTACCTTTTGGAGCAGCCGGACTGCGTGCTGCTCGACAACAATCTGCCGGGAATGGCGGGCGTCGACGCGCTCGCGGGCTTCGTGCGCGCGGGCGCGGCCGTCGTCATGCTCACCGGCGGCGGCAGCGACACCTTGCCCGCGGAGGCCTTCAAGCGCGGTGCGCGCGACTTCGTCCTCAAGAATCACCTGAACCGCAACATGCTCGAGCGCATCGTTACGCGCGAAATAGAGCGGCGGCGGCTCGAGCTCGAGCTGCACGATGCACAGGTTGGCTTGCGCGTTGCGCAGAGGCTCGAGGCGATCGGCCAGCTCGCGGCGGGCGTGGCGCACGAGATCAACACGCCGGCGCAATACGTCGACGGCAACATCACATTTCTGGCAGAGCGATTTGCCACGCTCATGCCGCTGCTCGAGGCGCTGAAGGAACGGATCGCCGCCTGTCCGGGCGACGTGGATCGCCTGCGCCAGCTCGCCGACGACGCGAATCTCGATTTTCTCCTCGGCGAGATCCCCGCGGCGCTCAAGGAGGCGGCCCTCGGCATGGGCCACATCAAGAAGATCGTCACGGCCATGAAGGAGTTCTCGCACCCGAGCGACGACAAACAGGCCGCCGATCTCAATCACGGCATCGCGAACACCGTGACGATCGCGCGCAACGAGTGGAAGTATGTCGCCGACGTCGACCTCGACCTTGCGCCAGACTTGCCGCACGTGGTGTGCTTCCCGTCCGAGATCAATCAGGTCGTGTTGAATCTGATCGTCAACGCCGCGCACGCCATCGGCGACGTCTTCGACGGCGAGAACGGCAAGGGCAAGATCCGGATCGGCACGCGGCGCGACGGCGCCGACGTCGTGATCGAGATCGAGGACAACGGCTGCGGTATCCCCGAGGCGAACCTAAGCAAGATCTGGGACCCGTTCTTCACGACGAAAGAGGTCGGCAAGGGCACGGGTCAGGGGCTTGCGATCGCCCACCGCATCGTCGTGGATCATCACGGCGGTGCGATTCGAGTTGCCTCCCAGGTTGGCCAGGGCACGCGCTTCGCGATTCGGCTGCCGATCGAGCCCGCGGAGGTCGATGCCGGTGCCGACGCTGCCGCGCGGACGGACGACGTGCGCGAGTCGGTCCGTGCCGCGGGCTAACCCCGTGGCGGCGGCGAGCACACCTCGCCGGCGCGAAACCCGGCCGCGGCCGCAGGCCGGGTCATCGCGAGCTTTCGCTAGAGCCTGACCAACCGGTGCGGGGCTCCGCGGTGCACCACCGTGAGCAGCTCGTTGTCGACCTGCCGAACGGCGTCCTCCACGGCGTCCTTCACGCACTTCTCCGACCAGCCGGACGGAGCGGGGACGTGCGCACGCAGCTCCGCAGCGCACACCGCGCGCGCGGCGTCCTGCAAGCGCTCGTATAGCGCCTGCACGTCGCCGAGCCTGTCGAGATCGAGGTCCGCGGCCTTGACCACCGTGCTGGGCGTGCCGTCGGCTGCGTACGCGATCGTCGTTTCGCTCGCCAACGCGTGATTCGACAGCGCGAGCGACGCGCCGCCGATCAATAACGCCGAGACGATTTTCTGAAACTTCTTCATTGCAGTCTCCGTAGTTGTCGTTGCAGGGGCACGCACTGCCAATTCAACTTGCGTGCCAGCGCGCGAAACCACGCACGATCAAGGCCTTGTCCGCGACCGCTGCTTCCGGCGCGGCTCGCAACGTCTCGCTCGCGGCGCAGCGAGTCCCGCGCCCGGGATGGGTGGCCGGGCCGCGTCCCGGTGCGGCGACTACATTCCCTATTTCGGAACTTTCTGCTATATCGAGTGCGCTGGTAAGAGTGGAGCCCTTCGCGGAGAGACCTCATGCGGTGGACGATTCCGGTGCTGTCTCTTGCCCTCGCGTGCGGCGCGGCGCGCGCGCAGCCGGTGTTGTCGGCGGATGCGACCGTCGCGGAGCGTGCGTCGTTCTACGAGCGCGTGGCGCGCAACGAATCTCCGGCGGCTCTCACGCAGCTGGCGCGCAAGGCGGCCGAGTCGCCGTCCGGGCCGATGCAGCGTTTCCAGATCGAGGCGGTGTTGGATCGCTACTTCGAGCTCGATCCCGAGGGAGCCGTGCGTCTCGCCGGCGAGATGCGCCGTTCGGGAGCGGCGGATCTCGTGCAGATGCTCTACGAGCGGTTGGCCCGAGCGGACGCAAGTGCCGCGCTGTCTGCCCTGAGTCTCGTCGACGACCCGACAGAAGAGCGGCTCGCCGCGCTCGCCGTCTTGCGGGGGCTCGGCGACGACGCGAAAGCGCTCGGGCTCGTGGTGGCGACGTTGCATGGCGTCGATGTCGAGCAGTTTCGCGCCGAAGCGCTGCAGCGGCTCGCGTCGAAGTCCCCGCGTGAAGCGCTCGCCGGCGCCCTCGCCCTTCGCGATCCGGCGAGACGCAACTCCGTCGCATCGGTGGTGGTCGCGCAATGGGGATCTCGAGCTCCGGCCGACGCGCTGGCGGAGGTCGGCCGCGTCGGCGATCCGGCGCTGCGCGCGACGCTGCGCAACGTCGTGCTCGGCAGCTGGACGGACGTCGACAGCCTCGCAGCGTACGTCGACACGCTCGATGCCGCCGCGCAGCGCGAAGTGCTTGCGAGCGGCATGTTGGGACGGCTGATTCAGGCGGATCCCGCGCGGGCGGCCGAGATCGCGGCGGGCATGCCCGCGGGCGACGCTCGTCGGGGCGTGCTGATGCAGATTGCCGCGAGCTATGCGGAAAAAAATCCGGAAGCCGCGCTCGCATGGGCGCAAGGGCTCGGTGCAGAGGAGCCGATGCTCGTGAGCTCGGTCCTCGGCGCGGCCGCGAGGCGCGATCCCGCTCGCGCGTTCGACGTCGCCGCGTCGCTCGCCGAGCCGGTGCGCTCGCAAGCCATGGTCACGGTCATCGGCAGCGGTGTCGGCGAGACGCGGCAGTTCGAGGCGCTCGCCGGCCGCATCGCGCGGTTGCCCGAAGGAAGCTCGAAGTCGCAGCTGTTCGGCATGCTCGTGAACTCGTGGGCGAGCAGAACGGGCAACGCCGCTCCCGCCTTGACCTGGATGCTGGCCAACGCGTCGGCGGTTCCTCCGGCGGCGTTCGAGCAAGTCGCGTACACGTTCGCGCAATCCGACCCGGCCGCCGCGGCGGGGTACGTGGACCGGGTGCCGAGCGCCGCGCGCGGGACCTGGATAGGCGCCGTGGCGATCGGCTACGCGCGCGGCGATCCGCAAACCGGCATCGCGTTCCTCGAGCGCTTCCGCGGCGACCCGGCGTACGATCGCGCGGCGGTCGCGCTCGCGCCGCAGATCGCGGCCTTCGATCCGCCGGCGGCCGCGCGCCTGCTCGCGTCCACCGGGCCGCGCGCCCCCGACGGGTATGGCGCCGAGATTCAAGTCGGCCGCGCATGGGCGGCGCGCGACCCGGCGGCCGCCGCGGCGTGGGCGATCGAGCTGCCGCCCCTGCAGCGCAACATCACCCTGTCGATGGTGAGCACGACCTGGGCCTCGTCGAATCCCGACGCTCTGCGCAGCTGGGCGTTGAGCTTGCCGCAAGGCGAGAAACGCGACGCCGCGCTCAGCGCGGCGGTTCGTACCCGCGGCACGGCGCCGCCCGACCCGGAAGTCCTTGCGGCGTTCAGCGACGATCGCGTGCGCCAAGGTGCGTTGATGACCGCGATCGTGAATGTCGCCATCGCGGACCCGCCGGCCGCACGCCGTTTGATGGAGACCTACATCACCGACCCGCGGATGCGCACCCAAGCCCAGCAGATGATCGACACGATCCCGAGGGGCGCGATGCCGACGCCGGCCGGCGGATTTTTCGGCGTGCCGGTCACCGTGCCGTCGCAGGCGTTCGTGGTGCCGCCCGGCGGCGTCGCCGTGCAGCCGGGAGTCGTCGGCACGATCATCGGCACGGCGCCCGGCGGCGCTTTCGTAGCGCCGGACGGTAGGTTGATCGGGCCGCGGCCGGGATTCACCGGGGTGTCGCCTGTCGATCCGGTGCTGAGAGCGTCCCCGCCGCCCGCGCCGCCGCCGTCGAACGTGAGAGCGCCCGACCGCCGCGAAGAACCGTGACTGCGGCGTTGTTTCGTTTACTATCCCCCGGGCGCCCGGGAAGGGGCGACGACAACCGCCATGAAATATCTTCCGTTGCTCTGGGCCAGCCTGCGGCGCAAGCGCGTGCGAACCGTGCTGACGTTCGCGTCGGTGGTGGTCGCGTTTCTGTTGTTCGGCGTGCTCGAGGCCGTGCAATACGCGCTGACGGGCGGCGCCGAGCTCGCGGGGCAGGACCGCCTAGTCACGCAGCACAAGATCTCGATCATTCAACCGTTCCCGCTGTCGTACCTCGACCGGATCCGCTCGGTCGACGGCGTCGCGGCCGCGACCTCGCAGACGTGGTTCGGCGGCGTCTACCAGGACGACCGCAACCAGCTCAACGTGATCGTCACCCATGCGGACTCGTTCGTCGACGTGTACGCGGAATACCTCACCCCACAGCAGAAGGCCGCTTGGCTCGCCGATCGCACGGGTGCGATCGTCGGGAGCGACATCGCCGAGCGCTGGCATTGGGGAATCGGCGACGTGGTCCCCATGATGTCCAACATCTATGTGAAGCGCGGCGGCGGCAACACTTGGGACCTCAAGATCTCTGCGATCTATCACGTCGATAGCGGCGACAACTCGTCGGTCTACTTTCACTACGACTACCTGAACGAGGACCGGAATTTCGGGCGTGACGAGATCGGCTGGGCGGTGTTCAGGGTGGCCGACACGAGCCGCAGCGAAGACATCGCGCGCCGCATCGACGCGATGTTCGCGAACTCGTCGGCAGAAACACGCACCACGACGGAGAGCGCGTTCCTACAGGGCTTCGCGAACCAGATGGGCAACATCGCCGCGATCGTGACCATCGTCGCGGCCGCCGTGTTCTTCACGATGCTGCTCGTCACCGCGAACGCGATGGCGCAGTCGGTGCGCGAGCGGGTCCGCGACATCGCCGTGCTGCGGACGCTCGGGTTCTCGAACTCGGCCGTCGTGCTGCTGGTGCTGGCCGAGGGCGTCGTGATCACGGCGCTGGGTGCGGCGCTCGGCCTCTATCTCGGCAGCGGCGTCACGCGCGGCATCGGCGCGCAGGTCCAGACCTTCCTGCCGTTGATGAGCATTCCGCCGCAGACGTTCGTGACCGGGGGTGCGCTCGCCCTCGCGCTCGGCGCGCTGTCGTGCGCGCTGCCGTGCACTCAGATCTGGCGTCTGTCGGTGGTCGAGCAGCTGCGTCGAACTTAAGGACCGCTCGCAATGAATCCGTTGAAGCAAGCCGCGGTGGTCACCGCGATGAATCTCCGCAGCCTGCGCCAGCGCAGGGGCACGTCGCTGGTCGCGATCGTTGGCATCGCGGGAGTCGTCGCCGTGCTGATCGGCATTTTCTCGATCAGCGCCGGATTCAACGCGGTGCTCGATCTCTCGGGCGCCGACGACGTTGCGATCGTGCTGCGCGGCGGCACGAGCAGTGAGATGACGAGCGGTCTCTCCCAAGAGCAGACGCGGGTCATCGGCGACGCGCCGGGCGTTCTGCACGACTCGGGCGCGCCCGTCGCCTCCGCCGAGCTCTATGTGTTGGTCGACGTGCCGCTGAAGGGCACGGGGACGCCGGCCAACGTGCCGTTGCGCGGCGTCGGCACGCACGCGTCGAGCCTGCGCAAGGGGTTCACGATCGTCTCGGGCCGTGCGTTCCGGCCGGGTACGAACGAGGTCGTCGTTGGCCGCGGCGCTGCGCAGCAGAACGAGGGGCTAGAGGTCGGCAAGGTGCTGCGCAACGGCCAGCTCGAGTGGAACATCGTCGGCATTTTCGGCGACAGCGGCAGCATCGCGGAGTCCGAGATCTGGAGCGACGCGATCGTGCTCCAGGGCGCCTACAACCGGGGCACGTCGTATCAGTCCACGCGCGTGCGGCTCGAGAGCGCGGGCGCGTTCCGCGGGTTCAAGGACGCGCTCACGAGCGATCCGCGGCTCAACGTCGGCGTCTTCACCGAGCGGCAGTACTACGCGGAGCAATCGCGGACGCTCGTGACGCTCGTGACCGTGGTCGGTCAGACGATCGCGGTGCTGATGGGGCTCGCGGCCGTGTTCGGCGCGCTCAACACGATGTACTCGGCGGTGTCCGCGCGCACGCGCGAGATCGCGACACTGCGTGCGATCGGCTTCGGCGCGGTGCCCGTCGTCACCTCGGTGCTGGTGGAGGCGTTGCTGCTCGGTATGATCGGTGGAGTTGCGGGCGCGCTGATCGCGTACTTCGGCTTCAACGGCATTCGCGCGTCCACGATGAACCTTTCGTCGTTTAGTCAGATCACCTTCGCGTTCACGGTTACGCCCGCGCTGCTGGTGCAGAGCATGAGCTACGCCCTCGTGCTCGGTTTCTTCGGCGGGCTGATGCCGAGCGTGCGCGCGGCGCGCCAGCCGATCACGACCGGACTGCGCGACTCGTAGGGCGGGCCAGTCGATGCGTAGCGCCATCGGTCCGATCACGTGTGCGCTCGCCGCCGCGCTCGTCGTCGCGGCCATCCCGCGGGCCAACGCGCAGCTGCGTGTGTTCGGCAACACCACCACGATCGAGCTCGCGCCGGTGCTCGTCGCGGCGAAGGAGCTCGGCCCGGCCGCGGTGACCGTCGCGAACGGCGGCATTCCCGACCTCTACGACGACAGCGCGGCCGACGTCGCCACCAACGCGGAGACGCAGGCGCTGCGCCAGTCCGTGGACCACCCGGACCTGCGGATCATTCTCACGGTCTCGGAAGGCTTCTACCGGATCGTGGCCCGCCGCTCGGCGGGCGTCGCGCAGCTCGCCGACTTGCGCGGCAAGCGGATCGCCACCGTGACGACCACGTCGTCGGGGTACTACCTGCACAAGGTGCTCGGCACCGTGGATCTCTCGATCGACGACGTTACGGTGGTGCCGGTGACGCCGCTCTCGGGCATGCCACGCGCCCTCGCCGATCGCGAGGTCGACGCCGTCACGATCTGGGAGCCCGAGATCCAGAACGCGCAGGACCTGATCGGCGCGGACGCGATCGAATTTCAGGACCGGCGCGTGTATCGCGAGCTGTTCAATCTCAACACCACGGCAGCGGCGCTCGCCGATCCGGCGAAGCGCGCGCGTATCGTGGCGTTCGTGCGCGCTTTGATCCGGGCGTCGAAGGCGATTGCAGAGCGGCCGCAAGAAGCTTGGCCGCTCGTCGCCGCGAGCACGGGTTTCGACGCCAAGCTGATCGAGCGCGTCTGGCATCACGAAGGCTATCCGGGCGCGCTCGTGCCCGACCTGCTCGACGTGATGGTGGAAGAGGACGCATACGTCGCGCGCGAGCGCAACCGTGCACCGCGTCCGCGCGCCGAGCTCGCCAAGCTCATCGACGGCAGCGTGCTGCGCGAAGCGCTGCGCAACTGAGTCGGTGTTAGGCGCCGGCGGCGTCCGACACCAGTGTCCGGCGCCAAGGGCGTTCCCTCAAAAAAAAGGCCCCGCTTGCGCGGGGCCGAGGCTCACTTGGGATAAGTGAGGCTGCACTCAGAAATTGGCGATGGCTTCCGCATCGGCGGTGACCGCTTTGTTGACCGCGCCGATGAACTTGATCTCGTCCGCCGTGCCGGTCTCGTCGACCTCGGGATCGTCGTTGGCGGCTTGGCAGGTGAACGCGACGGTGTAGTCGCCCGGTGCGAGCACCACGCGAAAGGCGTAGTCGCCGTTCGCGGCCTGCGTGGCCGGCGCCATGGCGACGGGGTCAGGTGCCTTGCCGTCGACGTCGTCGGGCACGACGTTGGCACCCGCGTACACGTAGACGACGTTGCCGACGTCAAGGTCGGCGGCGTCCTTCGCGCAGCCGTTAGGGTCGCCGGTGGCGACGATCGTCGTGAGCGCCACGGTTCCCCGCAACGCGCCGAGCTCGGTCACGTCGAGCATGCGAAACGCCGGCTTGAGCAGGAACCCGGGCTGACCGGGTGGATCCACGAGCCCCTTGCGCAGGTCCCAGTCGAACAGCAGCTTCACCGCCTGATTCGGCCCGACCTCGAAGCCGTCGACGAGCCGCACGCGGCCGCTCGGCACGCGGATTTCCTCTTGCCCGCCGCTCGCGGTCATCACCGACGAGTCGAAGACGCCGTCGAAGTCGGCGTTCACGTCCATCGACAGCCACTCGTACTTGCCCGGAGCGATCACCGCGCCGTCGATGAGGATGGCGGCGTTCTTGTCGGTGAGCCCGAGGAGATTGACCTTGATCGGCGAGTGCGTGAGCGGCAGCTCCGTCGCCGGGCCGTTCGGCCCTTTGATCGAGATCGACTTGATCTCGAGGTTCACTGCGGTCACGCCGTCGACCGGGGCGTCCATGAGCGACACGCTGAGGTGGGCGTTTTGCGTGGGCTCGCCGCCGCCGCCACCACCGGAGCAGGCAGCCAAGGCCGATGCCGCAGCGAGCAACACAAGTATCGAAGCGCGGTGCGCGAATTCCATGTTCAATTCCTTCCTTTCGACGGCCGCCACGCGGCGGGCGCTCCTGAAGTGGAACACGGCTCGGACGGCCTTCGGTTCCATGGAATTGACATAAAGTAGGGGGGGTGCAACCGAGCCGCCGTTCATTCGTGTAATAAGTGGTGAGGGTCACGAGCGCCGGGAACGACGAGAGTGCAGTCAAACGCGCCGGCTTCGGCGGTGGAGCGGTTCGCGGCGTTGGTCGAGCCGCACTACGAGGTTTTGTACCGTGCTGCGTATCGGTTGACGCGGTCGACCCACGACGCGGAAGACCTCGCGCAGGAGGTCTGCGTGCGCGCCTATCCGCGGCTGGCCGAGCTCGAGACGCTCGAGCAGCCGCGCGCGTGGCTGCTGCGGGTGATGTACCGGCTGTTCGTCGATTGGACCCGGCGCTACGAGCGAACTCACGTCGAGTCGATGGAGACCGTCGACTTGTCGGCGCTAGAGAGCGACGAGGCGGGACCGGCCGAGCTCGCGGAGCTGCTGCTCGACGGCCGCCACCTCGACAGCGCGTGGCGCAAGCTCGACAGCGAGCAGCGGGGTCTGCTCGCGCTACATGACGTCGAGGGGTATACGCTCGCGGAGCTCGGAGGGATCACGGGTCTGAAGGAAGGTACACTCAAGTCCCGCTTGCACCGCGCCCGCGTGCGTCTCGGCAAGTTGTTGCGGCGGGAGCAGGAAGAAAGCGCGGCGCGCAAGCGTGCAGGAGCGCAAGGATGAAGTGCGAAGACGTGTTGAGCGTGCTCCAGCGAGAGGACGCCGCACCGGATCTCCCGAAGCGGGCCGCGGCCGAGCATCTCGCGCGCTGCGAGGATTGCCGCAACGCGGCCCACGCGTTCGCGGTGCTGCGCGCGGACCGCGACCTGGCGATTGAGTTGCCCGGCGACCACGTGTTCCGGCGCGCGATCGCAGCCGCGGCCGCCGGCCGCGTTCCGTCGCGGCAAGGCTTCTGGCTGGGCGTCGGCGTCGGCGCGGCGTTGGCCGCCGGCCTCGCGCTCGCGATCCTGGCGTTCAGTCCGGTGGAGATGGTTGCCCCGCCGTCGGCCGCGCCGCAGATCGTGCTGAACGTCAACGAGCAGCGCGACGTGAGCGTCGCGCTGAGCTCGCCGGAGCCGCTCGCGGACGCGGAGATCCGGATCGCGCTGCGCGGCGAGATCGCGTTGCGCGGTTTCGACGACCAGCGCGAGCTTACTTGGCGCACGGATCTCGACCGCGGCGTGAATCAGCTCACGCTGCCGCTGATCGGGCTGCGCGCCGGCAGCGGTCAGGTGCTCGTGGAAGTGCAGCACGGCGACAAGCGCCGCTCGTTCGTCGTCGACGTGTTGACCACGGCTGCAGGTCCGGCCGCGGCCGTCTTGTCCCCTTGCGGCGCGCAGAGCGCCGTTGGCGACGGGAACGCGAGTGCCGCTCGTTCGTGTGTATAGCGAGAGACTGCGGAGCACTCCGATGTTTTCGAAAGGCGTGACATTGACGGTCCTTGCAGCGGCGGCGCTGGTCGCCGACGCGAGCCATGCGCAGACTGCGCCCGCGGACACGTTGGATCTCACCATGGTGCTCTTGCCGGAGCATGCCACGGGCCCGCAGGACATCACTCGACGAATCGACCTGCCGCCGGCACGCGGTAAGGAGAGCGCCGAGAATCGAGGCAAGTCCGAGGATCACGGTAAGCCCGAGGACCGCGGACCTCCGGAAGGCGCCGGGCCGCCCGAAGGCGCGGGCGAGGGTCGTGAAACGGCGGAGCAGGCGCGGGAGCGGGGGCGCGAATTCGGACAGCAAGTCTCCGAGCAATCCCGAGAGAATCGCGAGCAGGCCGAGCACGGCAAGCCGCCCGAGCCGCCGGGACGGCCGGACTCGCCCGGCAACTCCAATCCGCCCGGTTCGCCAGGTAACCCCAACCCCCCCGGCCAGCCCCCGCGCCCCTGACGTAGGCGAATACGCCGCGGCTACACTACCGCGATCGCGCTCGGGCGCGAATGGAACGCGGTAGTCGATGTTTTCGTGTTTCTTGCGTGTGGCGGCGCTGCTCGCCGTTTCGCTGCCGTTCGCCGTCTCTGCGGCCGATTCCGCCCCGTTGTTCGCGCAGGCGTCCGCGGCGTTCGCTCGCGGCGACTACGCGAGCGCGCTCGAGTTGTTCGAGGCGGCGCGCGCGGGCGGCGCCGATGGACCCGCGGTTCCGTACAACATCGGGGTCTGCGAATTCAAGCTCGGCCGGTACGCCGATGCAGAGCGGGAGTTCGCGTCGCTCGCCGCCCGCTTTCCGAGCATGGCCGGCATTGCCACTTACAACCGCGGCCTCGCACTGCTCGAGCTCGATCGCAGGGACGATGCGCGCACCGCGTTCTCGACGGCGCGTACGAGCGGCGACGACAAGATCTCCGCTCTCGCGGCCGCGCGGCTCGCCGAGCTCGGCGAGGCGCCGTCGATCGCGCCTGCGGGTGCGTCGTGGACCGGGCTCTTCGACGGGTCGATCGGCCACGACGACAACGTCGCTCTCGTCGACGAAGTCACGCTGCCCGCCGGCCGCTCCGGCGACAGCTCGTTCATGGAAGTTCTCGCGTTCGCGACGCGTTCCGCCGGGGCGGCCGTGCCGCTGCGCGTCGACTTGAGTGCATACGCGGTGCGTTATCCCGACGCAGGCGAGTTCGATCAAACGTCGCTCGCCGTCGGCGCGGCGTTCGAGCGGCGCAGCGGCCCCTGGCGGCTCGAGATCGGCCCGCACTACGACCGCAGCACGCTCGGCGGCGCCGACTTCGAAGCCGAGCTCGGCTTCGGCGCCCGCGCGCAGCGCTCGGTGGGCGAGCGCGCGCGGCTTTCGGTCGCGCTCGCGTTCGACGACGTGAGCGGGCTCGACTCGCAGTTCGACTTCCTCGAAGGCACGCAGTGGCGGCTCGGCGTGTCGTGGTTGCCGCGTGCCGGAGGGTTTCGCGCGTCATACGACATCGAGCGTAATGATCGCGCGACGGCCGGTGCGAGCCCCGACAGGCAACGCGCGGCCGTCGGCTATCGCTGGCGCCTTCGCGGCGACTGGCGGCTCGACGGCGTCGTGAGCTACCGCGTGAGCAGCTACGACTTCGCCGCGGGAAGCCGCGAGCGGCTCGAGGAATTGCGCGTAGGCGCGAGCCGCGAGCTCGCGCGCGGTTGGCGGTTTGCCGCCGACTACCGCCGGTCCGACAACGATGCGGACATCCCTGCGTACTCGTACACGGGCAACCGCGTCGCCGCGACGATCGGCAAGACGTTCTAGCGTCGCGGATTGGTGTCCGCGGATTGGTGTCAGACACCGCCGGTGTCTGACACCGCTGGTGCCAGGCACCAGCGTGGCACCAACGTCAGCTCACTTCGGCGCGGCGCACTCGAAG
Organism: Gammaproteobacteria bacterium; assembly: GCA_035644475.1. GTDB lineage: Bacteria > Pseudomonadota > Gammaproteobacteria > Steroidobacterales > Rariloculaceae > FEN-1219. The sequence goes on from DASQOL010000057.1 coordinate 19,114, forward strand.
TTGGCGGCGTCGTTCGTGTCGCCCTTGCCCTTGTAGCGCGCGACTTGCGGATGTGGACAGAGTGGCCGCGTCGTCACGACCTTACCGTCGCGCACGCTGCGCGCGGTGACGCTTGCGGGCGCCTGGCCTTTCTCCACCCAGCCCGAGATCACGCTCATCCAGTCGGCCTGGTCCGGGCCGTTGCCGCCGCGGCAGTGGCCCATTCCCGGCACCATGTAGAGGCGCGAGTACTCGCTCGTGTACGCGACGCCGTCGCCGCCGTGCGCCTTCGCCGCGAAGTCGATCATCTCCTGATAGAAGTCGACGGTGCGCTGCGGCATCACGCCGGGATCGCTCCAGCCGTGATAGATCACGATCTTGCCGCCGTGCGACTTGAAGTCGCGCAGATCCGGGTCGACGGCGTTCAACACGCCGTAGAGCTTCGCGTCGACGAGCGCGACGTCCTTGTCGAAGTCGAACGTCTTCCAGTCCCACTGCGGGTTGCGGAACCCCATACCGCCGATCACCGCGTTGTCGATCGCGAACGGCTCCTTGCCGTTCATGATCATCGCCCAGCCCGGGTTGCCGGGTTGCGGGATCTCACCGCCGGGCTCGAGGCCCGGATAGATCTGCACGCCGGTGCGCGGATTCTTCGCGCCCGCGTAGATCATCTCGACGGCCTGCACCTGCGCGGGCGAGAGGCACGACTGCGTCTGGCTGCCGTTGCACGCGAGGGTTTTCGGCTGGAAGTGGCAGGTGCGCGGATCCGTGAGCACCCCGTCTTTGACTCCGTCCGCGGCGTCGCACTGCTCGACGACCGCTTTGTTGACGAGCGTCAGGTCGTCGCGCGACAGCACGGCGCCCGGCGTCTTCAGCGTGGCGTGCGCCGTCCAGAGCTGGCCCATGTGCAGGCGCGTAAACGTGTTCACCGGCGCGCCCGAGATGATGCCGTTGTAGTCGTCCGGGAAGCGCTGCGCTTCCATGAGCCCTTGCCGTCCGCCGGTGGAGCAGCCGTTGAAGTACGAAAAGGTCGGAGCTTTGCCGTAGAACGAGTCCATCACGGACTTCGCCTTCACGGTCATCTCGTGAATCGCGCGATAGCCGTAGTCGATGACGCGCTGCCGGTCGTCGAGCCACTTGCTGTCGGTGGACTCGTGACCCGTGTCGGTCGATGCCGACGCGTAGCCCGCGTTGACGGCCTCGGCGAGCGCCGGGTAGCTGATGATGCCGGCGAGGCCGCCGCCGCCGACCGCTTGGAACTTGCCGTTCCACGCCGCGGTCTCGGGCAGCCAGACCTCGAATTTGATCGCCGGGGAGACCACGCCCGCGACGCGGCAGATCGCCGGAATCTTGAGCGGCTGCGGCGCCCGCGCGCCCGGCGCGCCCGAGCCCTGCGGCGTGAAGCTGCTGATGCTCTCGGCGAGCGTGATCTTGGTATCCGGCAGGCTGAGCTTCGCGAGATCCGCGCAGCCCGCGGCGGAAGCGTTGCCGGCGGCCGCGAGCGTGCCGGCGACCGCGACGGCGAGCGAAATCGTGGTTCGTTTCATGTTCTTCCCCCCAAGGTCGAGATCTGCATCTTAGGCCGAGAGCTCGAGTCGGCCAATGGCTTCCCAACCGAGCCCCATTTGCGCCATCGTAGCCCGCGACCTCGGCTTTCGAACGCTTGGGCGGACGGCGCCCCGAGGTTTCTTCAGGGAGAGAACCGATGATTCGGCTGCATTCGACCAAGGCTTCGATCAACGGCTACAAGGTCCGCCTGCTGCTCGCGCTGCTCGATCTGCCGTACGAGCTCGTGGAGCTCGACATGTATGCGGGCGAGCACAAGCGGGAGCCGTTCCTCACGCTGAACCCGTTCGGCCAGATGCCGGCGCTCGCCGACGGCGACTACACGATCGCGGACTCGCACGCGTGCCTCGTATACGTCGCGCGCAAGTACGACGCCGCCAACCGGTGGTTGCCCGTCGACGCCGAGGGCGAGGCGAAGGTGGCGGAGTGGCTCTCGAAATCGGCCAACGAGGTGCACCAGGGCCCGTGGATGAAGCGCGCGAAGATCCGCCGCCCCGACGCGATCAAGCTTTCCGACGCCGAGATCGACGCGCGCTGCGACCACATCTTGAAGCTCATGGAGGCGCATTTCGCGCAGCGCGACTGGCTCGCGCTCGGCAGGCCCACGATCGCCGACGTCTCGTGCTTCGGCCCGATCTCGATGCTCAAGGTCTCCGGCTACGACACCGACCGCTGGCCGGACGTCACGCGCTGGCTCGACCGCATCCGGGCGTTGCCGCTCGCCCACGACATCGACGGCAAGCCCTTCGCGTAGCGGCAAGCGCGGTCGGACCCTAGAAGGACCCTTTGGTCTCGATGACGAGCTGCACCTTGTCGATCGACGGGTCGCCGTTCAGCGGGAACGCGAGGTCGACGTGCACGATCGAGCGGCCGCTCGCGCGCGGCGAGCTCAAGCGCAGCCCGATGCCGACGTCGTAGAGCGTGCCGAGAGGGTCCGCCGCGCGCGGGTCTTTACCCCAAACGCGGCCCGCGTCGAAGAACGCGGCGTAGCCCACGCGGAACAGGCGCCACGGGTACAAGTCCGTGTAGAACCGTTCCTCGACGTTCAAGATCGCGCGTCCCTCGCCGGCCTGATAGCGCAGCGGATAGCCGCGCAGCCCGTTGTCGCCGCCGAGTAGTACTTGATTCTCGGGGTCGAGCTCGTTGCTGGTGAGCGCTTCGAAGCTCACGGAGAAAAGATGCTTCTCGAGATTGCGCTGGTAGTAGCGCGCGCCGGCGTAGACGACCGTGTTCTTCAGGCCGTCGTCCTCGTCGCGTGTCCAGCCGCCGCTGTTGAAGAGCAGCAAACGGCCCGGTCCGCCCGGCTCCCAGCCCATCTGCGCGCTCGCGCGCAGCAGCGTGGCGTCACGATCCGAGCCGAAGCTCTGCTTCGCCAGTCCCAAGCTCAGCAGCAGGTTCAGGCCGAGCGAGACGTCCTCGGTGCGGCCCATGTCGTTGAGCTCGCTCATCTCGCGATAGTCGTCCTCGACCACTTGCAGGCCCACCCACGGGTACACGAGCTCGCGGTCGCCCGGCAGCAGCAAGGGCTGTGGCTTGTCGGGCGTCGGCTGAAATCGATCCTCCTCGTGCGTCACGCCGAACAGCCAGCGGCGCGCGCGGCGATTCACGAGGCCTTGCGACAGGCCGCCCTGAATCGTGAGCGAGCGCCGGTCGTGCCGGAACTCGTCGACGACCTCGCCCAAGTCGTACATCGACTCCACGCGCTCGCTGTCGTTGACGCCGCCGCCGATCGACCAGCGCGTGTCGAAGGCGAAGAACGGCCGCTCCGCGTTGAGCGAGCGTCGATGACCGTCGCTCGCGTTCGAGATCATCGTGTTGAGGCGTACGCGGCTGCCGAACACGTTGCCGTCGTTGTAGCTGAGCAGCGTCTCGTCACGGTCGACGTCGCTCGAGTACTTCACCGTGAGTCCCTTGCCCGTGCCGAACAGGTTCGCGTCCGAAAGTCCGATGGCGAACTCGTTCTCGCCGCCGCTGCGCGAGAACTTGAGATCGGGCGCGAGCGTCCAGGAATCGCGGACGCGCACCTCGACCTCGACGCTGTTGGTCGCGGGGTCGTACGCGCGAGGCGCGAGCGCCGCGTCGGCGAGAAACCCGCGGGCGCGAAGCGCGCGCGCCGATTCGTCGAGCAGCCGGCCGTCGAACGTGTCGCCCACGTCGAACAACAGCATGTCGTCGATCACGCTCTCGTGCGTGCGGATGTGCACGCGATTCGCCCAGCGATAGAGCCGCTTGTTCTCGTCCGGCTTGCTCGGGTCGAAGACGTTGTCGACGATGATGGTGATCGCGCGGATCGTGGCGCCGCGGCGCTCGAGCTCTGCGCGTGCCGGCGGCGCCGGGTCGTCGGCCGCCGGCGGGGGCTCGCCGTCGTCGCGCGTCGGCACGGCCGGCTCGTCCTCGGCGAACGCCGGCGACGCCAGGAGCATCCAAGCTCCGAGCAAAGCGCGGCCGAGCCCCCCGGCGACCCTCGTTCTCATAGCGACGCAGACTAGTCCCGCCAAGACGTCCAAGTATGTGGCCTATCGCCCAATTGGGCTTGCGCGGGCCACCAGTTGCGTGAGCGCAACCGTCCGGCCGTCGGGGTCGACGATGAGCCCTTTGTTGTAATGCCTAACGGTCATTCCCCGGGCCGCTTCGCGGAGCTCGCCGGCACGCAACCGAAAGTCGGGGCTGCGCGGCCCCGAGACGTCCGCAGTCGTCTGAAGATGCTGCTCGCAAATCAGATGGCCACCGGGATTCAAGCGCGCGACCAAGTGGGGCAGCAAGGCGCGGTTGACGTAACGAACCCAAACGATCAAATCGTAGTGGGGCGGCACGGCTCGCTCGGGCCTCTCATCGAAGTCGGCGCGGTCGAAGTCGGCGGGGCGCCAGTCGACCAGGAGCCCGCGTTCGACGGCGGCACGCCGGCCGCGGTCGAGAGCCACGGCGGAGATGTCTAGCGCGTCGACCGCGAAGCCCGCGGCCGCGAGGTAGAGCGCGTTGCGGCCCGCGCCGCACGCAACGTCGAGCGCGCGACGGCCAGGGATGGCGGAAGTGCCGCGAATGCAGGACGCATTTCGCGGCCGACCGCCAGGGATGGCGGAAGTGCCGCGAATGCAGGACGCATTTCGCGGCCGGCCGCGCGGGAGAAACGGCAGCCACGCCGCGAGCAGCGCGGTTGGGTGCGTGCGGCCTTCGTACGCGCCGCCGCGATAGCGCTCATCCCACTTGTCGCGCTCGGCGTCGCTCAATGATCAGAGACGAATGACGATCTTGCCGAAAAACTCGCCCTTGTCCATCGCGTCGAACGCGGCGCGCGCGTCGGCGAATTCGAACACCTTGTCGACCACCGGCTTGATCTTGTGCTTCGCGATGAATTCGTTCATCGCTTCGAAGTCGGCGCGCGAGCCGACGTAGATGCCGCTGACGGTGGCGTTGAGCCCCATGAGCGCTCCCACCGGCACGCTGCTCGCGAAGCCCGACAATCCGCCGATCACAGCAACGTGGCCCTCGTAGCCGAGCGCTTCGAGCGCCTTCGGTAGCGTGTCCTGGCCGCCGACCTCGAGCACCTGGTCCACGCCCTTGCCGCCGGTGAGCGTACGGACTTCCTTCTGCCAGTCGGGGTTGCTGCGGTAGTTCACCGTGCCGAACGCGCCGAGCTTCTTCGCGTGCTCGAGCTTCTCGTCGCTCGAGCTCGTAATAATCGCCTTTGCGCCGGCGGCAGCCGCTAGTTGCAGGCCGATGACCGACACGCCGCCCGTCCCCTCGAGCAGCACGAAATCCTTCGAATCGAGGTTGCCGCGCTTGAACAGCGCGTTCCACGCAGTGACGCCGGTACACGGCAACGTGGCGGCCTCTTCGTAGCTGAGATGCTTCGGGAATGCGACGAGCGCGGCGGCGTCGCTCACCACGACCTCCGAAAGCATGCCGCCGGGATTGCCGCCGCGCGCGGACGCGAGCGCGTCGGCCGAGGGCGCCCCGTCGATCCAGCGCTCGAAGAAGATGCCGGCGACGCGGTCTCCGACCTTGAAGCGCGTGACGCCGTCGCCCACGGCGATGACCTCGCCCGCGCCGTCCGATAGCGGCACGCCGCCGGCGGTGCTCGAGCTCGGCCCATAGCGTCCCGCTTGCATGAGCAAATCGCGGCGATTGAGGGAGACCGCGTGCACGCGCACCGCGACCTGGCCGCGTGCGGGTGCGGGCCGCGGCACTTCGACGAGCGCGAGCTCGAGGCCGTTGGCGCCGCGCGCGAATTGCCACTGGCGGATCTTGTCGCCGTCCGCGGCGTGCGCGGCGCCCACGAGCAACACCGCGAGCGCGGCCGCCCCGAGCAAACGTGACGTCGACGGCGGACGGGTGAGAACGAATCGCATGGTCCTAGTGCTCCTCGAAGTGCTCAGCCGCGGCTCTGTGCGCGGCGCTTGGTCTGCGCCCCGAGCTGCGACCAGTGCCACGGCTCGTAGCTGAAGCCGTAAACGTTGTTGCGGCCGTAGGGCATGGTGAAACCGAATCGCGCGCCGTGCCCGGTGAGCCACGCGAACGCAGCGGAGCTCTCGAAGTCCTCGCTGAGTGGGCGCGTGCCCGGAGTCGCGACGTCCACCGCGCGTCCCGTGTGGTGCTCGCTGAAGCCGGGCGCCGCGTTGACCTCGAGAATCCTCGCGATCTCGACTCCCTTGGAGAGCTTCCTGCGGATCAGGTCGGTCTGGTGGCGCACGCTGCGAAATCCCGACACGAGCAGGATCTCGACGCCGTCGGTGAATGCGGCCGATTTCATGCGCCGCCAATCGCGCGCCGTGTCGGGCGCGAGTTGCTGCATCCGGCCGACGATGTTCGCTTCGACGTCCTCGAGCTCGTGCGCTTCCGGGTGGGCGGGGCGGCGCGGGTTTCTGCCGTAGTCGATGGGGATGCCGAGGTCGGCGAACAGCTCCGAGTTGATCATGAGGCCTCGCCCTTGTCGCTCTTCGTGTTCTCGCGCTCGTTCGCGAGCTGTTGAGTGTACTACCGATCCCGCTGCCGGGTCGTGGCTCGCTTGGCCGCGTTTGGCGTTGCGTGGCTATGGCCGCAGCCGTTGCGCGCGTCGTGCGGCGAAAGTGAGACACACCGCTATGATGGGAAGATGGGGGGACACGACCCGCGTAGCGACACGGAGCTCGTCGCGGCGTGCAATCTCGGGGACGCTGACGAGGCGACGCGGGCGTTCGAGGCGTTGTATCGGCGGCATCGGGAGTTCGTGCTGCGCGTCGCGCGGCGCTTTACCCGCGACCGCGAGCTTGCGCTCGACGTGTTGCAGGAGACGTTTGCGTATCTGCTGCGCAAGTTCCCGCCCGTGGGCGAGGGGCTCGTGCTCACGGCGCGCCTGCAGACGCTTCTCTATCCCGTCGCGAAGAATTGCGCGATCACGGCGCTGCGCAAGGCCCGCCGGTTTCCCGCCGATCCCGACATCACGGCCGACGATCTGCCGGCGCCCTCGAGCCTCGACACGGCGGAGCCTATCGATGCGGCGCTCGCGGCGCTGCCGCCGGAGCGGCGCGAGGTCTTGACGCTGCGCTTCGTCGACGACCTCTCGCTCGCCGAGATCGCGGCCGCGCTCGAGGTGCCGCTCGGCACCGTGAAGTCGCGTTTGCACCTCGCGATCAAACAGCTGCGCGACGATCCGAAAATCAAAGACTTGTTTCCGCCGTGAACCTTTCGGACCTCTGCCGCGCTATATGCCGTAGGAGCAGCGAATGAGCGATCGAGACCACACCCACGACGACTCGGCCGACGGCCCCGCAGGCGATTTGCCGGCGGCGATCGTGGCGCGTCTCGCGCGCGCCGACAGTGCGTTGCCGATCGTGGCACCGCGCGGCGACGAGGCCGTGCTCGCGGCCGCGCGCGCGCAGTTCGCGAGCCGCGCCCCGCGCGCGGCCGCCCGGCGCTCGCGCTGGGCGGTGCCGCTCGGCGCCGCGGCCGCGGCGATTCTCGCGGCGCTCCTCGTAGTGCGGCCCTTCGACGTGCCGGGCTCGGCCGACGACGTCGACGGCTCCGGCCGCGTCGACATCCTCGACGCGTTCGCGCTCGCGCGCCTGCGCGCCGCGCGAGGCGACGCCGCGGCGACGCAAGAGCGCATCGACGCGCTCGCGGAGCGCGTCGTCACCCTCGTTCCCTCGCGAGGCGCTCGATGAGCGCGCGGCGCGCGTTGCTCGCTGCGGTCGGGGCGCTCGCGCTGCTCGTCGCCGGCGCGCTCGTCGCTCAGCAGATCGAACAACAGAGGGGCCGCTTCGCGACCGTGGACGTCTATGTCGACAGCCCCGAGCCGCTCGCCGCGTGGCAATTCGAGCTCGGCGAGCGCCGCGGCACGATGCAGGTCGTCGGCATCGAGGGCGGCGAGAACGCGAGCTTCGGCGATCCGCCGTACTACGACCGCGCCGCGGTCGAGCGCGCGGCGGCAGATCGCATCATCGTCGCCGATTTCAGCCTGAGCCCACCCGAGAGTCTGCCGGTCGGACGCACGCGCGTCGCGACCGTGCACGTGCGGCTCACGGGCGGCGCCGCGCCGGACTACGACGCGCGTCTCGTCGCCGCGGGAGCGGCCGACGGACGACCGATCGACGCCAAGATCAGTCTCGATATGCGAAACGGGAGATAGCAATGCCGTGGGAACACCGAGCGGTTTTCGGAGCGGTCCGGTTGCGGGGCGGCTCGTTGTCGCGCATCGCGCTGGCGGTAGCGATTCTGGGATTGAGCGTCGCGGCGATCGTGATCGCGAGCTGCTCGTTGGCGCCGCCGGTCGACGACGGCGGCAACGGCGCCGGCGGCAGCGAGGGCGCGGAAGAAGGCGGCGCAACCGGCACCGACGAGATCGTCATAACCGGTAATCGCATCGGACGCCAGCCGTACAAAGCGAACAATCCGATCGTCACGGTGCCGGCAGAAGCCACCCCTCCTGCGGCGACTGCTTCGGCGCAGGCGGGAACGTTGTCGTCGTCCCATCTTTTCGGGGCGGCCCCCGAGAAGGCGTCGCAGAGGGGCCGGTTGAGCTCCGCGGCCGGCGACTCGCCGCTCGCGCGTGCGGAGCCGGGCGAGGAGCTCTGGATCATCGAGACCGGGCGCGCCGTTGCCGAGCCGGACGCCGACGACAGCTCGCCGGGCTCCGGCACGCTGCTCGCGCTCGTCGCGCCCGCGCCGCAGCAGGAACCGAAGGAAGTCCCGCTGCCGCTCAAGCACACCGATGTTCGCGCGGTCGTGACCGGGTACATCGGCACCGTCGACGTCACGCAGCAGTTCACGAACCCGTACGACGAGAAAATTGAGGCGGTCTATCTGTTCCCGCTGCCGGAGAAGGCCGCGGTGAGCGAGTTCGTGATGGCGATCGGCGAGCGCAAGATCCGCGGGATCCTGCGCGAGAAGGCGGAGGCCGAGCGGATCTACGTCGACGCGCGCGTGCAGGGCTATCAAGCGAGCTTGCTGGTTCAACGCCGGCCGAACGTGTTCGAGCAGAAGGTCGCGAACATCGAGCCCGGCAAGGAGATCGACGTCAGCATCCGCTACTTCCATACGCTCGCGTACCAAGACGGGTCGTACTCGTTCGTGTTTCCGACGGTGGTGGGGCCGCGCTACAACCCGATCGGAACGCCGGACCCCATCACCGCGGTGCCGCGCGAGATCGTCGCCGGGCCCGCGGGGGGCACGGCCGTCCGCTACCTGCGGCCGAACGAGCGCTCCGCGCACGACATCAGCATTGCGGTGGACGTCGACGCGGGGGTCGCAATCGAGTCGCTCGACGCGAGCATGCCCATCCAAACGGTGCGCAGCGGCGAGAGCAAGGCGCACGTCGAGCTCGCGGGCGGTGCGACGATCCCGAATCGCGACTTCGTGCTCAACTTCCGCGTCGCCGGCGACACCGTGAAGTCGAACCTCATGACCTACGTCGACCCGAAGACGCAGGAGGGCTACTTCACGCTGATGCTCTATCCGCCGGCCGCGCTCGAGCGGCTCGAGCGCCGGCCGATCGAGATGGTGTTCGTGCTCGACACGTCCGGATCGATGGCGGGACGCCCGCTCGAGCAGGCGACCGCTGCGGTGGAGCAGGCGCTCGACCACCTCGCGCCCACCGACACGTTCCAGATCCTGAATTTCTTCGACAACGTGAGCCAGCTCGGCCCGCAGCCCGTGCGGGCCACTCCCGCGAACATCGACCGTGGCCGCAAATACCTGCACGCGCTCGTCGGCGCCGGCGGCACCGAGATGATCAACGGCATCCGCGCGGCGCTCGGGTTCGCGCACGATCCGGAGCGGCCGCGCTACGTCACGTTCTTGACCGACGGCTACATCGGCAACGAGGTGCAGATCTTGGGCGAGGTGCACCGCTCGATCGGCGCGACGCGGATCTTCAGCTTCGGCGTCGGCAACGCGGTGAACCGCTATCTGCTCGACGGGCTCGCGACCGAAGGCCGTGGCGCCGCCGCGTACTTGGCGCTCGAAGATTCGGCCGCCGACGTCATGCAATTCTTCTTCGACCGGATCAGCCATCCGGCGCTCACCGACGTCGCGATCGACTGGCACGGCTTGCGCGTGCACGACGTGTACCCCGCACGGCTCCCGGACCTGTTCGTCGGCAGACCCGTCGTCGTGACGGGCCGCTACTCGGGCGCGACCGACGGCGTTGTCGTGCGCGGTAAAGCGGCGACGGCGAACGTCGAGTACCGGCTCGCGGCGGACGCGGCGCCGAAAGGTGGCGCGATCCGTAATCTCTGGGCGCGCCTCAAGATCGAGGACCTGTCGCGGAGTCAGATCGCAGGTTCGACGCCGCGGCCCGACCTCGCCGGCGCGATCCGCACGACCGCGCTCGAGTACGGCTTGATGTCGGCCTACACGTCGTTCGTCGCGGTCGACGCGAGCGAGCGCACGGCCGGCGAGCGCGGCACCACGGTCAATCAAGCCGTGCCGGTGCCGAGCGGTGTGCGTTACGACACGACGGTCGTCTCGGAGCGCTGAGCGTGCTCGCGATGTCACCACGGAGGTCGTTCCGATGATCGATAGACGCGCTGCCGTCGCCGGCATCCTCGCCGCCTGGCTCTCGGCCTGTAGCTCGACGTCGGCGCCATGAGCCGCCTGTTTCTGCCCACCAGCAACGAAAGCGCCAAGAGCTTGCGAACCGCTGCGGCGCAACTGCGAGGGGACGTCTTGTTGATCTACACGATCGATACGCGCTTCCACGCCGAGAGCAAGCCCGTGGGGCCGATGCAGGTCGTGACGCTCGGGTTCCTGAAGAAGAACAAAGCCAACGTCACGGCGACGTGCGCGGCCGCGCTCGTCGACGTGCGTACGGGCTTCGTGTTCGGCACCGTCGAGGGGACCGCGACGGAAACGCAACGGTCGAACGCGTGGAGGGGTTCCGGCCGCCTACTTCAATAGCTCGGCCGGGTCGAGCTCGAGCGCCTTGATGCGCTCGCGGAGCTTCGGCCACTCGTCGCGGAGGAACCGGCGTTGCTCGCGCTTCAGGAGCAGGTCGCGCACACCTTCCTTCACGATGAGGCCGACGCCGCGGCGCGTCTCCGTGTATTCCTCGAGCTCGCGATAGGCGCGCGCCGCCGTCAAAGGGTTGACCAGGAAGTCGCTTGCGAGCTGGCGCACGGAGGGCAGCATCTGGCCTTCGGCATAGGATCCGTCGAGGATTCGCGCGACAATCTGTTCCATGAGCTGCCGATAGATCGGCCGGTCCTGATGCCAGGTTTGAACGGTGTCCGTCATGTCGTCCCGGTTGCCTCTCGCGACCCTCGTGGCCGCTGCCGCATCTCCCTACCGATTCACCGTAGCTTGACAGCAACGATTGTAATACAGTACTACTGTATTGCGTAGGTAATACAGCCCACCGATGCCGATCATCACGCTAAAGAAGAAGGACGACCCCGAACAGCCACCGGCCGGCGCAGACGTCGTGCTCTCGGCCATGGACCGGCGGATCGAGCAGAAGGTCATCACGCCGCAACGCATCGCGATCGCGGTCGGCGTGGTCCTGTTGTTAGCGGTTAGCGTTTACGCGTACATGACGTTCGGCCTCACGCGCACGCTGTCGGTCGGGTCGGAGCGGCTCACCGTGTCTAAGGTGAGCTACGGCACGTTCCACGAGTACATCCCGGTCACGGGCAACGTCGTGCCGCGCACCACGGTCTATCTCGACGCCGTGAACGGCGGCCAGGTGCTCGAGGTCCACGTCGAGGAGGGCGCGTTCGTCAAGGCAGGCGATCCGCTCGTCACGTTCAAGAACACGTCATTGCAGCTGCAGGTGATCGGAACCGAGGCGCAAACGGCGCAACAGCTCCAGCAGCAGACACAGACGCGCATGAGCTTCGACAGCACGCATCTGCGCAACCGGCAGAACCTGGTCGACATCGACTACAACATCGATCGACTAACGCGAGACCTGAATCGCAAGAGGCCGCTCGTGAAGAACGGCGGTGCCACGATTCAAGCGGTCGAAGACCTCGAGGCCGAGCTGAAACGCAATCAAGCCACGCGCGAGATAGTTGTCGAAGCACTGAAGCTCGACGAGGAGATGCGCACCAACCAGATGGCGAGCATGAAGGCGAGCACGGAGACGCTCAACAAGAACATCGAGATCGCGCGCGAAAATCTCAAGAATCTCGTGATGATTGCACCCATTACAGGTCAGCTCACGTTGCTCGAGGCGAACGTCGGCGAGTCGAAGGGCGCCGGTACACGCATCGGTCAGGTCGACGAGGTTGGCACGTTCAAAGTCAACGCGTTCATCGACGAGTTCTATCTTTCGCGCGTCACGATCGGCCAGATCGCGACCGTCGACATCGACGGCAAGAACTACGAGCTCACGGTCAGCAAGGCCTATCCCGAGGTCACGAACCGGCAGTTCGAGGTGGATTTGCTGTTCTCCGGCGAGGCCCCCAAGAACATCCGCCGCGGCCAAACGGTGCGCATGCGGCTCGAGATCGGCCAACCGGCCGACACGCTCGTGGTCGCGAACGGCGCGTTCTTCGACGACACGGGCGGGCAGTGGGTGTTCGTCGTCGACCCGTCCGGCGACTACGCCGATCGCCGCCCGGTGCGCTTCGGCCGCAGGAACCCGGAGGGCATCGAGGTGCTCGAAGGGTTGCGCGACGGCGAGCAGGTCATCACGTCGAGTTACGAGAGCCTGCTGAACTTCGACCGGATCCAATTTCGTTCCGACGGCGGCTCCTAACAAACGATTTGCCACAGACCGCGTGAAGCTCGGCCAAACGAGCGGGGGATTGCGATGATCAAGCTGAACGGCGTCACCAAGCGCTACCGAACCACCGAGCTCGAGACCACCGCGCTCAACGGCATCGACCTCGAGCTCGGCAAGGGCGAGTTCGTGGCGGTGATGGGGCCGTCGGGCTGCGGCAAGTCGACACTGCTCAACATCGTCGGCCTCATCGACGCGCCGAGCAGCGGCCAGTACTTCTTCGGCGAGACGGAGGTCTCGAAGTATTCGGAGAACAAGCTCGCCGACATGCGCAAGGGCAACGTCGGTTTCATCTTTCAGAGCTTCAACCTGATCGACGAGCTCAACGTCTACGAGAACGTGGAGCTACCGCTGCTCTACCAGAGCGTTGCGAAGACCCAGCGCAAGAGCCTCGTGGGAGAGGCGCTCGAGCTCGTGGGCTTGAGCGCGCGCGCCAAGCACAAGCCCGAGCAGCTGTCGGGCGGTCAGCAGCAGCGCGTCGCGGTGGCGCGCGCCGTCGTCGGCAGCCCCAAGCTGATCCTCGCCGACGAGCCCACGGGCAACCTCGACACGAAGAACGGCGAGGAAGTCATGAACATGCTGAACCAGCTGAACCAGCAGGGCACCACGATCATGATGGTCACGCACTCGCCGAGCCACGCGTCGCGCGCGCACCGGATCGTGAATCTGCTCGACGGCAAGGTCGTCGCCGCGAACCAAGTCGAGATCTAGAAAACAGGGACATGTTGGATTTTCGGCGGCGGGACCAGGTTCGGTCCGCGGCCGAAAATCCAACATGTCCCTATTTTTTTCGGCGCAGGGTGGCGAACTGGGAGAACTCCCACGGACGGATCGCGAACACGGCGCCGCACGCGTGCCGGTCGGTGAGTGGCAGCACCGCGTCGCGTCGCGCGAGCTCGTCGAACTCGCGCGCGATCCGCTCGATCGACTGCTGCATCTCCTTGAAGCCGGTGAGCGACAGCATTCCGCCGACGAATTGAAATTCCGCGCCGGCGCCCATGAACGGCCCCGCGATGAAGTCGCGCTGCACCTGCGTCTCGAAGAACCGCTGCACCGGCCCGTTCTTGCGCCACGTGAAGTTGCGGGCCGTGAGGAGCTTCACGCGATTGAACGGCAGCAGCTCGATGATCTTCGCGCGATGCAGCCGGATCAGGAGCCGCTCGGCTTCGTCCGTCTCGATCGTGAAGCTCGCGACGATCTCCGGCAGCGACCAGCTGTTGATCAGGAGGTAGGTCATCAACAGCAGCTTCGGGTCGGCGAGCAGCGCCTCCTCTTGCTCGGGGGTGAGCTCCGTGAGGAACTCGCGGCGCTCGTTCATGAGCTCGACGAGGTCGGCGATCTCGAGCCCCACCGTATTGCAGATCTCCTCGAGCCGCTGGAGCGTGAACGTCTGGCTAGCGAACAGCCGCTTGATGCTAGATTCGCTCAGCCCGACGCGCGCGGCGAGCTGGGCGTACGTCACGCCCTGCGCCTTCAGGTAGCGCTTGAGCTCGCCGACTAACAGTCCGACCTGGGCCATTGCGCGACGAAGAGATGCCGTTTGACAGAAGACCGGGCGGGAGTATTGCTTCTCAATACTTCATGAGCCGAAGACGGCGACGACTATAGCCGAAAGTGCAGGATTGGAATACCTCTGCGAGACTGCGCGCATGAACACTTCCACCCGAGCTCCGCTGCTTCGACTGCTGCGCGCGACCGCGGTTCTGCTCCCGCCCGCGCTCGATCCTGCGTTGACTGTGGAGCAACCGCGCGCCCGCTGGGCCGCGGCTTGCGAGGAGACGTGACATGTTCGTCCTAGTGCTCGCGTTGGTCGGCGGCGTGGTGGGGTTCGCGTCCCTCGGCTGGTCGATGGGCGGCTTCGCTGCCGGCGCGGCCATCGGCGCGCTCGCGGGTTGGACCAGCGGGCTCCGCGACCGTGTTCTCAAGCTCGAGCAGCGGCTGGGCCGCTTCGAGAGGGTCGAGAAGCAGGCGGCCGCACGCGCGCCGCAGCCCGAGCAAGCCGCGGCGCGCGCAGCGGCGCCCGAGGCGGCGCCCGACGTCGTGTCCGACCGGGGCGCGCATCCCGCGCCCGCGCAAACGCCGCGCGCGCCGGAGCAACCGGCGCCGTTGGCGGCCGCGGCCACGTGGGCCCACGACGTCGCCGCCGCGGGCCCTGAGCTCCCGGACGCACCGCGCATCGCCGAGCTCGAGAGCGACGCCGCCGCAACCGCGGCCGCGAGCACGGCCGCCGCGCCGGCGCGTGCCCCACGCCGCCCGCCACCGCCCGACGTAGTCGATGTCTTGCTCGGCCACGTGAAGCGCTGGTTCACCACCGGCAACGTGCCGGTCAAAGTCGGAGTCGTGCTCTCCGTGTTCGGCGTCGCCTTCCTGATCAAGGCCGGCGTGGAGCGCGGCTGGCTCGTGCTGCCGATCGAGTACCGCCTGATGCTCGTAGCGCTGTTCGGCGTTGCGTTGCTCGCGATTGGCTGGCGCTTGCGGGCGCGCGAGCGCACCTACGCGCTCAGCATGCAAGGCGGCGGCATCGCGGTGCTGTATCTCACGATCTACGGGTCGTATGCGCTCTACCATTTGTTGCCCGGCACGGCCGCGTTCGGCCTGTTGCTCGTCGTGACGGCCGCGGCCGGCACGCTCGCGGTGCTCCAGGACGCGAAGGCGCTCGCCGTGCTCGGCATCGTGGGCGGTTTCCTCGCGCCCGTGCTCACATCGGACGGCAGCGGCAACCATGTCGCGCTGTTCAGCTATTACGCGATCCTCAATCTCGCGGTCGTCGGAATTGCCTGGTCCAAGGCTTGGCGCGTGCTCAACGTGCTCGGGTTCGCGTTCACGTTCGGCATCGGCGGACTCTGGGGCTACGACGCGTATCGCCCCGAGCTGTTCGCGACCACCGAGCCGTTCCTCGTGCTGTTCGTGGCGATGTACATGCTCATCCCGGTTCTGTTCGCGACCGCCAGGGACGGCGGGAGTGCCGCAAGCGCAGGAGCGCGCTTGCGGCCGACGCGCACGCAGCCGGAGCTGCGCGGCTTCGTCGACGGCACGCTCGTGTTCGGCACGCCGCTCGTCGGCTTCGGCCTCCAGAGCCAGCTCGTCGCGAACACGGAGTACGGCCTCGCGATCAGCGCAGTCGCGCTGGCGGCCGCGTACGTGGGAGTCGCCACCTTTATATATCGTCGCGGCGTGCCGCAGTTGCGCGTGCTCGTCGAAGCTCAGCTCGCGATGGGCGTGGTGTTCCTCACGGTTGCGATTCCGCTTGCGCTCGACGCGCGCTGGACCTCCGCCGCGTGGGCTGTCGAGGGCGCGGCGGTCGTGTGGCTCGGCTTCCGGCAGAACCGTCGGCTCCCGCTCGCGACGGGCCTCGCGCTGCAGCTCCTGGCGGGCGCGGCGTTCGCGCGGCAGCCGTGGCTCGGCGCCGACTTGCCGTGGGTGAACGGTTACCTGCTCGGCGCGCTGCTCATCGCTTTCGCCGGCGGGTTCTCGAGCCGGTGCGCCGACGTCGCGCGCGGCGAGCTCGCCGAGCGCTGGCCGCAGGCGCGCTCGGCCGTCGCGGCGTTGCTGCTCTTCTGGGCCGGCGGCTGGTGGTTGTTCGCCGGCTTCGCGGAGATCCGGCGCCAGTTGCCGGACTCACTCGAGATCCAGGCCGGGCTCCTGTTCGGCGCGGCCACCACGCTGCTCGCGATGAACGGTGCGCGCTGGCTCGCGTGGCCGCGCCTCGACGCGCTCGGCCTCGTGTCGTGGCCGATCGCGGCCTTCGCCTTGGCGGCTACGCCGTTCCAACTGTCGCACCCCGGCGAAAACTACGGCTGGCTCGCCTGGCCCGCGCTCCTCGGCGCGCAATTCGTGTTCCTCCGCGGGCGCGAGCAGCGGTTCCCGGTGCTGCGCGGCGCGTTGCACGCGACGGCGTACTGGCTCGCGGTGGTGTTGCTCGCGTGGGAAGCGTATTGGCGTGTGGACCGCGTTACGGTCGTCGACACGTGGCCGCTCGTCGCGGCGCTCGCGGTCACCGGCGCGCTGGTGCTGGCAACGCTGCGCCTGCGCGACCGCGTCGAGTGGCCGCTCGCGGCGCACGCGCGGCTCTACACCACGGTCTGCGCCGGCGCGATGCTCGCGGCGCTGGTCGTGCTCACCTTCTTCGCGAACCTCGTCTCGCCGGGCGACGCCCTTCCGCTCTCCTACGTGCCGGTGCTCAATCCGCTCGAGATCGTGAGCGTGTTCGTGCTCGTGGTGCTCGTGCACTGGCTCGCGGTGCAGGCGCGCGAGCGAGCCGCGTTCGCGATGGCGGCGCCGCGGCGTGCGGCCGTGGCGGGCGTATTCGGCTGGTTCCTGCTCACGATGGCCGTTGCGCGCGCCGTGCATCACTATGCGGGAGTGCCGTTCGATCTCGACAGCCTGGCGCGGTCCAACACGCTGCAAGCGGCGTTGTCGATCGTGTGGGGCGCCACCGCGCTCACGGCGATGACGCTCGGCGCGCGCCGGATGCGTCGGGCGGTGTGGATAACCGGCGCGGCGCTGATGGCGGTGGTCGTGGTGAAGCTGTTCCTCGTCGACCTCGGCAACGCCGGCACGCTCGGCCGCATCGTGTCGTTCTTGGGAGTCGGCGTGCTGCTGTTGATCGTCGGCTATTTCGCCCCGGTGCCGCCGCGTGCCGAGCTCGACCGCCGCGCCGCTTGATCGAAGGAGTCGCGCCATGAACCGCAAGATCTCCCGCTCCCGCTCCCGCTCCCGCTCCCGGCCGCGCGCCGCCGCGCTCGCGGTCGGACTGGCGATGGGCGCCGCGGCGCACGCGGCGCTCGACCCAAGCCGCTTCGAGGTCGGTTGGCCGCTGGAGGTCCCCGCCCAGGGCGGCTACTTCGACGTGGCGCTCACGCCCGACGTGTACCGCCACGCGCCGACGTTCGAGCAGCTCGCGGTGCTCGACTCGCGCAACGAGCCGATGCCGTTCTACCGCGTGGCCGTGGATCCGCCGGCCGGCGGCGAGCAGCGCGTCGCGCTCGGCGTGTCGCCGGTGTACGTGTCGCAGACGGGCGCGTCGCTCGCGGAGCTCAGCGTCTCCACCGACGATCGGCGCACCAACGTCACGGTCACGCGGCCGGCCGACGGCGCGCGGACGGACGTCGCGGCCTTCGTTGCCGACGCGCGCGCCGTGGAGCGTGCGCCGACGTCTGTCGAGCTCGAGTGGCGCGCGCTGCCGCAGCCGTTCCTGCTCGACGTGCGGATCGAGCAGAGCGACGACCTCGCGCGCTGGCGGCCGGTGGGCCGCGGGTCCGTGGCGCAGCTCGCGGTGGGCGGCGCCGAAGCGCGGCACGCGCGCGTTGCCGTGAGCGCGCGAGCCGGCGGGTACTTGCGCATCGGCTGGGAACGGAACGTGGCCGACTTCTATCTGGAGCGCGTCACGCTCGTGAGCGCGGAGACGGCGGAGCCGTCGCTGCAGAGCGCGCGGTTGCGCGCGCTCGACCGCGCGCCGCCGCCGAGCCGGGGCCCGGGCGCGCCCGCGCCCGCGCCTCTCTACTTCGACGCCGGCGGGCCGGTGCCGGTGGCCGCGGCGACGGTGCGCTTCGTCGCGGGCAGCGGCTGGCTCACGGCCGATGTGGCGGTCGGCGATTCGCTCGACGGTCCTTGGCTCCCGGTCGCCTACGGCGAGCTGTTCTACGAGGTCGACTATTCCGGAACGCGCTTCGAGAGCCCCGCGGTCGCCGTCGGCCGCACCGAGAAGCGTTACTGGCGGATCGCGCCCGCCGAGCCGGTCGGCCGCGACCGCGTCGAGCTCGAGCTGCGTTACGGCCAAGAGCTCCTGCGCGTCGCGGCCAATGGCGCTCCGCCGTACCTGCTCGCCGCCGGCACGCGGATTGCCGAAGCCGGACCGGACGCCACGTTCGCCGCGGTTTGGCGCCGGCTCGCGCCGGGCCCGGCGCCGGCCCGGGCCACGCTCGGCCCGCTGCGCGAGCTCGGGGGCGGCGGCGCGCTCGTGGTACCGGTCGTCTTCCCGTGGCGGACGGCCGCGCTCTGGATCGTGCTCGTCGCCGGCGTGGTTGCCGTGGCCTTCATGGCGGTTAGACTCGCCCGCGAGATGCACGACAAACCGTCCTGAGGTACAGCGCCTGGCCAAACCCGCGAAGCTGCGACGCTCGTTCGCCGGCATCGCGGCCCGCGCATTCGCGGCCGCGCTGCTCGCCGGCCTGCTATTGAGCGCGCTGCCCGTGCTCGCGCTGCGCTGGCTCGCGCCGCCGGTCACGGCGATGATGCTCGAGCAGCCGGGCCCCGTCGGCGATCTCGACTACGAGTGGGTGGACCGCGCGAGTATCTCGGTGGCCGCGGCGCGCGCCGTCATCGCTGCCGAAGACCAGCGCTTCTTCGAGCATCACGGCCTCGACTTCCAGTCGATCGAGCGCGCGCTCGACGAGCACGAGGCGGGAGACGATCTCCGCGGCGCCTCCACGATCACGCAGCAGGTCGCGAAGAACCTGTTCCTCTGGCCGGGACGCAGCTTCGTGCGCAAAGGCCTCGAAGCGTACTTCGCGCTGCTGATCGAGGCGCTGCTGCCGAAGCAGCGGATTCTCGAGATTTACCTGAACGTGGCCGAGCTCGGCCCCGGCGTGTTCGGCGTGGAGGCGGCCGCGCGGCGCTACTTCGGCACGAGCGCGGCGCGGCTCACGGCGAGCGAGGCCGCGCTGCTCGCGGCCGTGTTGCCGAATCCGCGGCGCTTGAGCGCGGAGCGTCCGAGCGCCTACGTCCGCGGCCGACAGGCCTGGGTGCTCGGGCAGATGACGCTGCTCGAGACGCGCGGTCACTATCGCGCATTGGCGTGGTGAGCCCGCCGCAGCAGCGGCGGCCCCGCGCCGGCGGCCGCGTCCCGCCCTCGGCCGGGTTCCCCCCGATCGCGGGCTCGCGCGCCACGATCCTCATTCTCGGCAGTTTGCCAGGACAGAAATCGCTCGAAATGGGCCAATACTATGCTCAACCCCAGAACGGCTTCTGGAGGATCATGGGGGCGCTGTTCGGCGCCGGCCCGTCGCTGCCGTACGCGGCGCGCCTCGAGCGGCTGATCGCGTGCGGCGTGGCGGTCTGGGACGTGCTCGCGGCGGGCGAGCGCGCCGGGAGCCTCGACTCGGCCATCGTCTCGGCGAGCGCCGTCGGTAACGACTTCGCCGAGTTCTTCGAACGCCACCGGGAGATCCGACGAGTTTGCTTCAACGGGACCAAAGCCGCGCAGCTGTACAAGCGCCTCGTGATGCCGACGCTCGTGCCGCAGGTCGCGGCCCTCGACACGCGGCTGCTGCCGTCGACGAGCCCGGCACACGCCGCGCGGCCGTTCGCGGCCAAGCTGGCGCTATGGTCCGCGGCGCTGTCGGCCGCGGCGCCGGGCGCGTCGGCCGACCGGGTTGCGGAACCGCTCGCCGCGGGGTCCCCTCGGTCGACCCTCCGATCGACAGATAGCGAAGATGGACGAGTCGGCGCGAGTAGAGCGATGCCGGAACGCCGCCGCGTTCCTCGGCGCCGCGCGTGAGTGGCTGCTCGCCGCTGAGGCCGAGAACAATCTGATCCTCGCGAACGCGGAGGTGATCGCCGCGACGCACGATCACCCGTTTCGCGAGCCGTTGTACTTCGCCGCGCTTTGGGATGAGGGTCGGATCGCGGGCTGCGGCGTCTGCGCGCCTCCCGACGGCCTCGAGCTTACGGCGCTGCCGCCGGGCGCGGCGCGTCTGTTCGTCCCGAGCGTGGCGGAGCTGCACCCGCGGCTGGCGGCCGTCGGCGGCCCGCCGGACGCGGCGCTCGAGTTCGCGCGGGCCTGGGCGCGGGAGCGGGGCGGCGAGTGGCAGATGCGTCACCATTGGCACTGGTTTCGTCTCGACGGCGTCACGCGGCCGCGGCGCGCGCCGCCCGGGCGGTTGCGCGTCGCGGTCGTCGACGATTGGCCCACGCTCGCAGCGTGGGCGCCGCGCTACGGTCCCGAGGAGAACACACCCGTCGACGTCACGGGCCTGTTCGCGCGACTCCTCGCGCGCGGCGCGCTGTACGTGTGGGACGACGGCGGTGCGAAGTGCGTGGTCGGCGTGTCGGGCAGAACGCGCCACGGAGCGCGCATCGCCGCCGTCTACACGCCGCCCGAGTTCCGCGCGCGCGGCTACGCGAGCAACGCGGTGGCTGCGACGTGCGAGACCGTGCTCGAGAGCGGTGTGAGGTTCTGCGTGCTCGCTGCCCATCGCGAGCCGTCCACTCAAGCCCGGATCTACCGCAGCGTCGGCTTCCGTCCGATCCGTGAGCACTTCGCGATCGACTTGGGGCTCTGAGCGTCGGGCTCCGAGCCCTCGAGCCGGTCCCTCGTACGGGTCCAGCCTTGGTGCAAGCGGGCCCCGCGGTTGCGCCTTCACAGTGCAGGCGCGGCGCCGCGTCGGGGCTGCGCGCCGCGCCGCGCCTCGCCCCGCGCCCGCCGGCACGGCGGGGCATGCTTCTTGCAAACCGTGCGCACGGGCCAGGCCGGCCAACTTACGAGGAACCGCGAGTGCGCCAGAGCTCGATACGGGGCTTGCGAACCTTCTGTGTCGCCGCACGCTGCTTGTCCTTCAAGGCGGCGGCGGAAGAATTGTGCGTGACGCCGTCGGCCGTGAGCCACCAGATCAAGGGCCTCGAGCAGCAGCTGCGCGCGCAGCTCTTCGAGCGCCGCACGCGCGAGGTCGCGCTCACCGAGATCGGCGCGGCGCTGTTCGCGCAGGTCGACCCGCTGCTCACGGAGCTCGACAACGTCACCGCGAGGTTTCTCGCGCCTAACGGCCAGCGGCGGGTTCTCAAGATCACGCTGTTGCCGTTCTTCGCGAGCGAGATGTTCATCCCGCGGCTGTCCGCGTTCGCGGACCTGCATCGCGCGATCGACATGCGGGTCGAGACCACCGAGGCCGGCGCGTCGCATCCCGCCGCGAGCGACGCGTCGATCTTGCTGCTCCCGCACCGGCCGCCGGACGTCTGCGCGCATCCGCTGTTCACGTTGCGGCTCGCGCCGGCGTGCTCGCCCCAGCTCGCGCGAGAGCTCAAGCTCGGCGATCCGCGCGCGCTGCTCGGCGCAACGCTCATCGTGCACAAGTCGCGCTCGCACGCTTGGCAGGATTGGTTCGCGAGCATGTCCATCGCGCTGGAGCGGCCGCCGAAGGTCATTCATCTCGACAGCATGTTCGCGGTGGCGCGGGCGGCGGAGCGCGGGCTCGGCGTCGCGCTCGTGCCGATTCCGTTGTCGGGCTCGTGGTTCAGCTCGGGCGCGCTCGTGCGGCCGTGCATCGGCGAGCTCGAGACGAGCGACACCTACTACTTCGTGTATCGCAACGAGGCGGCGCAGAACCCAGACGTTTGCGCGCTGCGCGACTGGGTGATCGGCACGTTCGCGCAGCAGCGGGATGAACGCATGTCAGCCGTTGCCTAAGAACATATCGTTTGTCTCCGGCAGCGCGGATGTTTAACTTGGTGTCGCAGGAGCAGTGGAGCCAAGGATGGCTCGAAAGTCGGATCGTTGTTTCGTTGCCCCTGGTGTCTGGATCACTGTAGTTGTCTCTTCGATCGGTGATGCACGTTGCAAAGGCCGGCAGTACTCGCTACGCCCCCCCCAGCAAGCTGCTGACTAGCACACTGCCTTTGCAACGTTCTCGGCCCGGCCTCGCTCGAGGCCGGGTCATTTATTCGAAGCTCATCGCTGTTCCACCTTCGAACTGCATCGCGGCGCTTGCCTGTGGGGTGCGAATTGCTAATCACGCCGGAAACGGCAGCGCGTAGAGGCCGCGGCAATAGCTTTGCCAGTGAAGTCGTTCGAGCACTTGCTTCGGACGCGGCACGCCGGCCGGCGTTTGTCCGCCCAGCGTCCGATGTGCACGTACGCCGTTGTAATAGGCCTTGAACGAGCCGAGCTTTCGCTCGAGATCGCGAGCGTTCCACAACGGCGTCCGATCGAGAAACTCACGGCGGACCGTTCCAATCAGCCGCTCGACGAACGGGTGCGACAACGGCACGTAAGGCACTGTCTTCACCGCCTCGATTTCCAAGATGCGCAAGTTCGCCTTCCAACGGTGAAACTCGAACAGCGGGTCATGATCGGTGCTCAGGCGCCGAGGCAATCCGCCGGAGCCCGCGATCGCTCGCGCCAGCATTCGGCAGACGGCCGCCCCGTCAGGCGCGCCGGCGTGGGCGGCAAAGCCGACGATCCGCCGCGTGCACTGGTCCATCACGAGCATCACCCAGTGGCTCTTGAGAGCCAAGGACTCGCAGCGAAAGAGATCGACCGACCAGAGACTGTCCTTGGCGTTGCCGAGCAACGAGAGCCAGGAAGGGCCGCCATCGCCGCGATTGGGGCGATAGTGCTTGGCGAGGACGCGGCGGACGACGTCCTTGTCGATCTCGACGTCGAACACGAGCGCGAGCTGCTCGGCGATTCGCTGGTAGCCGAAGCGCGGATTCCGGCGCTTCATCTCGACGATGGCGGCGACGATCTCGGGACAAGGTCCCTTCGGACCTGGCCGGCCGCCGCGCTTCGGGGTGAACAGCAGCCGATACTTGCGGGTCACCAAGGCTCGATGAAATCCAAGGATCGTCGAGGGCTTGAGGACGACTGCCGATTTCAAGAGCCGAGCGCGGGTCATGAAGGTGGCGCAAGCAGCGGCGATCACTCGATCCATCGGCCGGAGATTCGGCGCGCGCTCGCGCGAACGGTTGAGAACGATGGGCTGCTGCTTCAGCAGCAACGACTCGGCGACGACCGCGCGCACGCCCTCGGGCCGCCAGCACTTTACGAGCGTTGCTATTAGGTGAGTCGAGAGAATCGCCAGCTCGCGCATTCGGGCAATCGTAACGATCAGCGATGAGATCACAAGAGCCGAGTCAGCGTCGCAGCGAGCAGCACATGTGCGCAGTTCGGTCGATTCCTATTGGCGCTGCGTGAGAATGTCTTTACTCATTCGCTCCAACTGATCGAGTAGCGGCGGCAAGCTGACGATGACGGTTTCCCACACGATGTCGAGGTCGATATCGAAGTATCCGTGCGCAATGCGGTTGCGCATGCCCTTCATAGGCTCTTCCAGGCGACCGCACTGTACCGCTGGGCGAATTCCGGGTATTCGTTCAGAAGTTTCGTCGCTGCCTCACCGATCACGACGAGATTCAGGATGACGGCCTGCTGCGTCCGTTTGTCGGCAACGAACGCATTCTTGTTCATCCCCTCGACGTAAGAATGGGCCAGCCGTGCCGCTTCCGCGATGTGTTCGAGGTAGTCGCCGAGACGACTCTCATTCATATCGCCCGCGCCTGTGCTAGTACGCGATTGCGAACCTTCAACGGCAGGTCACCTGGCACGCGCACGTCGACGCGGACGCCGAGCAGCTCTTCTAGCTCGACTTGAAGACCGCCAAGGTCGAATAAGGTCGCTCCGGGAAGCGGATCGACGAGCAGATCGAGATCGCTGCCTTCTCGATCTTGCCCTGTGGCCACGGAACCAAAGACTCGCGGGTTCGTTGCACGAAAACGATGCGTGACAGCGCGAACGGCGTCCCGATGGTTCTTCAGTGCGGTCGAGGGTTTCATGGCTGTCGGCGAGATTATAGACAATCGCTGCTCTCGCGGAGTGCGAATTGCGCCTCAAACGATCAGCGCAGCGTGCCTGTGGCGAATTCCTCTTCAAACCGCTGCCGGCAGTTGAAAAAGCCCCCCCGGCAGTGAGATCGCCAGCGCTACGCCGCGAGATGGAGCGGTCCGCCGTGCCGCGGCGCCGAAGTCAGACCGGTGCGGGCGTCGCTGCGAGCGAGCGCTCGCGCGCGAGTGCCGGCAGCTCCAACGTCACCACCAGCCCCGGGGCGTTATCGGACAGCGTAAGCCTCCCGTGATGCTGCAACGCCACCGCCTTCACGAGCGCTAACCCCAGTCCGTTCCCTGGCTGCGACCGCGCCTGATCGAGTCGCGCGAACCGCTGCAGCACGCGCTCCCGATCGGCCTCCGGCACACCGGGCCCCGAGTCGGCCACGCGCACGAGCGCCGTGTCGTCGGTGCGCTCGAGCGTGAGTGTCACCGATCCGCCCGCCGGTGTGTACTTCACCGCATTGTCGAGCAGGTTGGTTAGCGCCTGCGCGAGCAGCTCGCGGTCGCCGAACACGTCCACCGTTGCGCGGCAGTCGCACGCCAGCGCGATCCGCTGCTCGTCGGCCGCCGCCTGATAGAGCTCGGCCACGTCGCGCACGATCTTGCCCAAGTCCACCGCCGCGAACGCGTTGCGGTGCGCGCCCGACTCCACCCGCGCGATTCGGAGCAGCGCGTTGAACGTGTCGAGCACGTGGTCCACCTGCTGCACACACTCCGCGATGTCGTCGCGGTTCGGCCGCTCGGCCGCGGCCACCATCTCGAGCCGATTGCGTAGGCGCGTGAGCGGTCCGCGCAGGTCGTGCGCGACGCTGTCGCCTACGTGCCGCATGCCCTCGAGCAGGCTCTCGATCTGGTCGAGCATCGCGTTGATGTTCTGCGCGAGCTCGTCGTGCTCGTCATTGCCGCCGGTGCGCGGCGCACGGCGGCTCAAGTCGCCGGCCATGATCTGGCGCGTCGTGCGGTTCAGATCGGCGATCCGGCGCTGCGCGCCGCGCGCAACGAGCAGGCCGCCGAGCAGCGACAGGCCGAGCGCGAGCGGCAGGCCGTAGAACAGTGCGCGCCGGAATACCTGCTTCACGCGCGTGAGCTCGGTGGTTTCGCGGCCCACGAGCAAGCGGAAGCCGAGGCCCAAGCGGAACACCATCGCGCGCACCGGCGACTCGCGGCCCGTTGATTCGTCGCGCACGGTAAAGTCGACCCACTCGCCAGCGAAGCGGTCGAGCTCGGCCGGCCAATACGGAACGTTGCCCGCGTACTTCGTGCCGATCGCGTTCGCGAGCAGATAGACGGAGCGCTGGTCCTCGCGGTTCATCACGCGCTCGTCGATGATCGCTTTGAGCGCGGGGAGGTCGCCTTGGCTGTACTGCTCGCGCAGGCCGTTGATCTCGGCCTCGATGACGTCGTTGGTTTGCCGCTCGATGTAGCCGAACGTGGACCAGTAGAGGAATGCGAGCAGCGCGATCGCCGACACGGTGAACAGCGCGGTGTAGGCCAGCGTGAGCTGGAACACACTCGTGCGGAACAACGTTCGCAGTCTCATCGCATTGAGTTGGCGAAGAGGAAAAATAGGGACATGTTGCATTTTCGGCGACCCGCCGAGGCTCGTCGCGCGCGTCGTCGAAAATGCAACATGTCCCTATTTTTCCTCAGGCGTCCAGCCGATAACCTACACCGCGCACGGTGTGCAGCAAAGGCCGGTCGAAGCCGCGGTCGATCTTCGAGCGCAGGCGGCTCACGTGCACGTCGATCACGTTCGTCTGCGGGTCGAAGTGATAGTCCCACACGCCCTCGAGCAGCATGGTGCGGGTGACCACCTGGCCCGCGTGCCGCAGCAAAAACTCCAGCAGCTGGAACTCGCGCGGCTGCAAGTCGATGAGCTCGCTGCCGCGGCGCACTTCGCGCCGCAGCAGGTCCATCTCGAGGTCGGCGGCCTTGAGCACGGTGGAGGGCGCGTCGCCGCCGGTCTTCGCGCGGCGGTCGAGCGCCTCGAGCCGCGCGAGCAGCTCGCTGAAGGCGAACGGTTTCACGAGGTAGTCGTCGCCGCCGGCCTTGAGCCCCTTGACGCGGTCGTCGACCTCGCCCAAGGCGCTCAGGATCAATACAGGTGTGGAATCTTGCGACGCGCGCAGCGTGCGGATCAGCGTGAGCCCGTCGACTCCCGGCAGCATCCGGTCGACGACCAGCACGTCGTAGTCCTCGGTGGTGGCGAGAAACAGGCCGTCTTTGCCGTTGTCGGCATGGTCGACGTTGTAGCCGGCCTGCGCCAGTCCGTTGCGAATGAACGAGGCGACATCCTTGTCGTCCTCGATGACCAAAATACGCACGCCGCTCTAGACCTCGCTCGTTGCCGGACGCGGCGCCTCTCGGGCGGGACGTCGCGTCCTTCGATCATGACCAGTGCGGCGTGGCGTGGCGGCTCAGCTCGCCCGAGTCGTGAGAGCCTTCGCCTCGTCGCGTGTCAGTTTGAAGATCCCGTGAATAGGGTAACGGAAGCCGCGCACTTGTACCGCGTCGAACCTCGCATATACCCGGTTGCCGACGGACGTCAAGCCGATCGCCTGCGCGAACCGCAAGTCGTGGCTCGGGAACGAGAGCTCCACGAGATACGCCTGCCACGGCGTGGTCCACACAACTACGGTGTCGTCGTCGATCGCGTGCCAGCTATACGGACGCGTGAGAAGCGCAAAGCTGTCGACCTCCTCGCCCACGCCTTGGCCCGGCTCCACGTTGGCAGCGGCGGCATTGGCGTGATTGTTCGCGGGCCTCGCGAGCGAAGCCGTGCTGAAGGCCGCAGCCAACGCCAACGCGGCGATCGCCACTGCGCCGCGCTTGGTCCATCTGTTCAGATCGGAAAGTTCCATGGTCGTCTCCTAATTGCCCGCTGAAGCCTCACTCCTCAGTGTTCTTTCAGCGTGGACTCCACCTTATTCCCATAGACCTGAACGGCTCATTAATACCCCGAATATCAATGTCCGAGCATTACGAAAAAGTAGGGAACTCGTGAGCCCCCGTTAATCCGCTGCGGCGTAGCTTTGCCTTCCATGATGCGAATCAGCGAAGGAGACTCGCGATGACTCACACACTCTCTGCGCGGTCGGGATGGCTCGCTGGAGCCATTGGCGGCGCAGCTCTCATGCTCACCGTGATCGCGGTGGATTTCACCCCGCCGGCGCACTCGGCCGCGCCGCCCGCGGCGATGGCGACGGGCGGGTTCGCCGACGTCGTGGAAACCGTGAGCCCGGCCGTCG
The DNA here is from genome assembly GCA_035644475.1 of Gammaproteobacteria bacterium. Taxonomy (GTDB): domain Bacteria; phylum Pseudomonadota; class Gammaproteobacteria; order Steroidobacterales; family Rariloculaceae; genus FEN-1219. The sequence goes on from DASQOL010000057.1 coordinate 46,702, forward strand.
TGAACATCATGGTCGACAAGGTCGCCGACGCCGAGCCCACGGCGTTTGGCGGGGATTTCGGCGGCGACAACGATAGCCAGCCGCGCGGCCGCAATGCGGACCCGCGCTCCCGCTCGCCGTTCGACGAGTTCTTCGGCCGCTTCTTCGACGCGCCGGGCCAGCAGTATCAAATGCCACAGCGCCGCGTCGAAGGGCAGGGCTCGGGATTCTTGATCGAGGCCGACGGTTACATCGTCACCAACAATCACGTGATCGACGGGGCCGACAAGATCGTCGTTACCTTGCAAGACGGCAAGAAGCTCGACGCCAAGCTCATCGGCACCGACGCGAAGACCGACGTCGCGTTGATCAAGGTGGACGGCTCGTCGCTGCCGCACGTCGCGTTCGGCGATTCCGACCACGCGCGCGTCGGCGACTGGGTGCTCGCGATCGGCAACCCGTTCGGCCTGGGCGGCACCGCGAGCGCCGGCATCATCTCGGCGCGCGGCCGCGACATCCAGTCAGGCCCGTACGACGACTATCTGCAGATCGACGCGCCGATCAACCCCGGCAACTCGGGCGGCCCCGTGTTCAACACGGCCGGTGAGGTCGTCGGCATCAACACGGCGATCTTCTCGCCGAACGGCGGCAACATCGGCATCGGCTTCGCGATTCCGTCGAATCAGGCCAAGACCGTGGTCGCGGCGCTGAAGAGCAACGGCAGCGTGGAGCGCGGCTGGCTCGGCGTGCAGATCCAAAATCTCGACGACGAGCTCGCGGCGTCGCTCGGCCTCGATCACGACAAGGGCGCGCTCGTCGCCGAAGTCTTGAGCGACGGCCCGGCGAAGAAGGGCGGCGTGCTCGCGGGCGACGTGATCACCAAGTTCAACGATCACGAGGTCGACTCTGCTCGCACGCTGTCGCGCGTGGTGGCGGACGCCAACCCGAACGACACCGCCCGCGTCACGGTGTGGCGCAACGGCAAGGCCCACGAGCTCAAGATCAAGCTCGGCGAGGCCTCGCGCGGCGAGCAGGTGGCGGCGAATCCGGCGGCGGACGTGGGCGGCCACTCGCTCGGCCTCCAGCTGCGGCCGCTCACGGATCAGGACAAGGCGCAGCTCGGCGTGCCCGCCGACGTCGAGGGCGCGCTCGTGGTCTCGGTCGCGCCCGATAGCGCGGCCGCGGACAAAGGCATGCGGCCCGGCGACGTCATCACTCAGGTGAACCACAAGAACGTCACGTCGGCGAGCGAAGCCGCGACGGCGTTGAACGCAGCGAAGTCGGACAAGCGCGCGCTGTTGCTCGTGCGCCGCGGCGACTCGCAGCGGTTCGTGGCACTGAGCTTCTCTTGATCTAGACGAGCAAGGCCGACCGGCGCGTCTTCGAGGGCGCGACGGAAGGGCACAAGGGTCCCGGTCTCCTCCCACCCCCCCGAGGCCGGGACCCTTCTTTTTTGCGCGAGCCGCGGACCATAATGCCGCGGCTTCGTCGTTCCTGGTGTCAGACACTAGGGTCAGACACGAGGGTCAGACACGGATCGAGCGGGGGTGGGTCGATGAGAGATCATTCGTCGCGCGGACGGCGCTCGCTCGCAAGCGCCTGCGCATCCATCTTCCTCGTCGTCGCCGCGCTGCTCGCCGCCACCGACGTGAGCGCGCAGCCGGTGCTCGAGCCCGGCGCGGCGGTCTACGCCAAGTATTGCGCGTCGTGCCACGACCAAGTCGGCGCGCGCATTCCCGCGCGCGACGCGCTCGCGCAGATGTCGCCGGCGCGCATCCTGCGCACGCTCGACTTCGGGCTGATGATGAGCATCGCGTACCCGATCAAGCGCCCCGACCGCGAGGCCGTCGCCGCGTTCCTCGGCAAGGGGCGCGACGACGCCGCGCCGCCGCCGAGCGCGTTCTGCTCCAAGGACACGCGGATCATGTCCGGCGAGGCGCGCGCGAGCTGGCCGGGCTGGGGCCCGTCGCCGGACAACGCGCGCTATCAAACGGCCGAGCGCGCGGGCCTCGACGCCGCCCAAGTCGCGCGGCTCGAGCTCAAGTGGGCCTACGGTTTCGGTGGCGACATCGTCGCGTTCGGGGCGCCGACGGTCGTGAACGGCACGCTGTTCGTCGGCAGCGCCGGCGGCGCCGTGCAGGCGCTCGACGCGGCGACCGGCTGCCTGCACTGGCTCTATCAGGCGAACGGCCCGGTGCGCGCCGCGCCGACGATGGCGGAAGAGGGCGCGGACAAGACGCTGCTCTTCAGCGACCAGAACGGCGGCGTCTATGCCGTAAACGCCGCGACCGGCAAGCTCCGCTGGCAGACGCGGGTCGAGGAGCACGAGGCCACGCGCTTGACCGGTTCGTTCGCGGTCTACCGCGACCTGGCGTTCGTGCCGGCCGCGTCGTGGGAGGAGACGCGCTCGAACGATCCCGCGTATCAGTGCTGCACGTTCCGCGGCAGCGTCACGGCGGTGCGCGTTCGCGACGGCTCGGTCGCGTGGAAAGCGTATCTCGTGGACACGCCGCGCGCGACGGGCCGCACCGCCGCCGGCACGCCGACGCACGGGCCGTCCGGCGCCGGCGTTTGGGCGACGCCCACCGTCGACGAGCGCCGCAACCTTCTATATATCACTACGGGCGACAACTACTCGAAGCCCGCAACGGCAACGAGCGACGCGGTGGTGGCGCTCGACCTCGCCACCGGCCGCGTCGCGTGGTCGCAGCAGACCACCCCGAACGACGTCTGGAACGGGGCGTGCAACAGCGGCGGGCCGAACTGCCCGGACGGCAGCGGCCCCGACCACGACTTCGGCTCCTCGGCGATGCTGCTACGGGCGCCGAACGGTTCCGACGTGCTCGTGGCCGGCCAGAAGTCCGGCGTCGTCTACGCGCTCGATCCCGCGAACGGCGGCAAGCTGCTCTGGCAGGCGCGCGTCGGCAAGGGCGGCACGAACGGCGGCGTGCAGTGGGGCATGGCGAGCGACGGCCGTAACGTCTACGCGGCGGTGTCGGACGTCGTGCGCTTGCAGAACGTGAGCGGGGCTGTGCCGGTCGGGTCGGCGCAGCTCGACCCGAAGGAAGGCGGCGGGCTCACCGCGCTCGACCTCGCGACCGGCCGCCGCGTCTGGTTCGCGCCGAGCACGCCGTGCGCTCCGCCGCGTCTCGGATGCAGCCCGGCGCAGCCGGCCGCCGTGACGGCGATTCCGGACGCGGTGTTCACGGGGTCGGTCGACGGCCATCTGCGCGCGTTCTCGACGGCGGACGGCAAGCTCGTCTGGGACTTCGACACGGCGCGCGACTACCGTACCGTCAACGGCGTGGCCGGCAAGGGCGGCTCGCTCGACGGCGCCGGCCCCGTGATCGTCGCCGGCATGGTGTTCGTCAACTCGGGCTACCCGCGCTTCGGCGGGCTGCCCGGCAACGTGCTCCTCGCTTTCGGCGTCCCCGGAAAATAGGGACAGGTTACTTTTTCGCGGCCGACCGCCATGGATGGCGGAAGTGCCGCGATTGCAGGAGCAAATCGCGGCCGACCGCCATGGATGGCGGAAGTGCCGCGATTGCAGGAGCAAATCGCGGCGTCGCGCGCACTCCGGCTCGCAGCGTAGACTTGCGCGCGTGAGAGCGTTCGTCGTCAAGTCGCTGAAGGATCCGCTGCTTCACTTCCTCGTGATCGGCATCGCCTTGTTCGCGGCGTCTGCGTGGCGCGGCCAATCGATCCGCGCGGGCCGCGAGCGCATCGTGGTCGGCGCCGAGCAGGTGGTGCAGGCCCGCGACGCCGCGACGGCGCTCGAGGGCCGGGCGCTCACGAGGGACGAGCTCGCGGAGCTCATCGAGCCGACGGTCCGTGAAGAAGTGCTGTACCGCGAGGCGCTTGCGCTCCGGCTCGACGAAAACGACGACGAGGTGCGCCGCCGGCTCGTCGAGAAGATGCAATACCTCACGCAGGACCTCGCGGATCCGGAGGCGGCGTCGGAGGCCGAGCTCGAGGCGTTCTACGCCGCGCATCCCGAGCGGTTCGCGGTGCCGGAGCTGGTCACGTTCGAGCAGGTGTTCTTCGATCCGGGCAAGCGGGGCGCGGCGCTTCAGGCGGACGCGACTGCGGGGCTCGCGAAGCTCGCCGCCGGCGCCGCTCCGCGCGACGTCGGCGACCGCACCCCGCTGCGCGAGTCCTACGCGAACGCGCCGCGGGAGCAGGTGACGATACTGTTTGGCGGTGCGCTCGCCGATGCGGTCTTCAGCGTCGCGCCCGGCGCGTGGGTGGGGCCGTTCCGGTCGGACTTCGGCCTGCACGTCGTGCGGTTGAACGCGCGCACCGAGCGCACACAGCCGCCGTACCCCGAGATCCGCGACCGCGTCGCCGCGGAATTCGCCTCCGACCGGCGCCGCGCGCGCAACGATGCCGACTACGCGCGGATGCGCTCCCACTACGACGTGGTGATCGAGTGGCCCGCGGATGAAAAATAGGGACATGTTGCCTTTTCGGCGGCCGCTTTCTCGGCGCAGCGGTGCCGATGTGACACACCGGCACCGAAACGGCAGCCCCCGAAAAGGCAACATGTCCCCATTTTTCTTCCGGAAAAGTAACCTGTCCCTATTTTTCATCACGCTGCTGGTGGCGGGGAGCGCGTGTGCGCATCGGCTGAGCCCCGCGTTCTTCGGTGTCACGGAGACGGCGCAAGACATCTACGACGTACAGTGGAAAGTGTCGATCTCCGGCGGCCTTGCCGCCGCGCTCGAGCCGAAGGTCCCGGACGGCTGCACGCTCAGCGGGGTGCGCAGCTACGTGGTGGGCGAGGACGTGCGCTTCCAGCATGCCGCCATGTCATGTCCCGGCGGCCTGGGCGGCCGCGAGCTCGTCATCGACGGTTTGGCGCAGACGCAGACCGACGTACTGGTGCGCGTCGACTATCTCGACGGTACTGCCACGAACGAGCGGCTCACGCCGTCCGCTCCGAGCGTCGTGATCCCGGAGCGGCCGAGCGCGTTCGAGGTGGTGCGCACCTACACCGCGCTCGGCGTCGAGCACATCCTGCTCGGCGTCGACCACCTGCTGTTCGTGCTGGCGCTGCTGCTGCTCGTGCGCGGCGTGGGCCGGCTCGTCGCAACGGTCACCGCCTTCACGGTTGCGCACAGCGTCACGCTCGCCGCCGCGACGCTCGGCTTTGTGCACGTGCCGCCGGCGCCGGTGGAAGCCGTGATCGCGCTCAGCATCCTGTTTCTCGCGTCGGAGCTCGCGCGCCGGCGGCTCGCGGCGCCCGGCGCTGCGGCCGACGCGGCCGCCGATCTCACCGCGCGCTTTCCTTGGATCGTGGCGTTCTCGTTCGGCCTGCTGCACGGGTTCGGCTTCGCCGGCGCGCTGTCCGAGGTCGGTGTGCCGGCGCGCGCGGTGCCGCTGGCGCTCTTGTTCTTCAATGTTGGCGTCGAGATCGGCCAGGTCGCGTTCATCGCCGCGGTGCTCGCGGCCGGCTGGCTGATCCGCCGCGCGGCGGCCGCGCCGCCCGTCTGGTGGCCGCGAGCGGCCGCCTACGGCATCGGCTCGGTCGCGGCGTTCTGGGTCGTCGAGCGCACGCTCGCCGTCTTCGCGTAGTAGGCTCTCATCATGACGGAACGATTGTTGACCGCGGTCGTCGGGAGCTACCCGCAGCCGGATTGGCTCATCGACCGCGCCATGCTCACCAAGATGATGGCGCCGCGCGTGCGCGTGCAGCAGGTGTGGCGGATCCCCGAGGAGCGGCTCGAGGCGGCGCAGGACGACGCGACGATCGTCGCGATCCGTGAGCAGGAGCGCGCCGGCGTCGACATCATCACCGACGGCGAGATCCGCCGCGAGAGCTACTCGAACAGGTTCGCCAACGCGCTCGACGGCATCGACCGCGAGCGCGTCGGCGAGATCGTCGGCCGCACGGGCGCGAAGATTCCGGTGCCGATCGTGTCGGGGCCGATCCGGCGGCGGGCGCCGATCGAGGTGCGCGACGTCGAGTTCCTGCGCGCCAACACCAACCGCAAGATCAAAATCACGCTGCCCGGCCCGTTCACGATGACGCAGCAGGTGGTGGACGAGCACTACCGCGACGAGGAAGCGCTGGCGCTCGCGTACGCCGACGCCGTGAACCAAGAGGTTCGCGATCTTTTCGCCGCCGGTGCCGACGTGGTGCAGCTCGACGAGCCGTGGCTCCAGGCGCGCGCGGAGAACGCGCGCCGGTACGGCATCAAGGCGATCGACCGCGCGCTCGCGGGTGTCACCGGCACGACGGCGCTGCACCTGTGCTTCGGCTATGCCGCGCTCGTCAAGAGCAAGCCCGCGAGCGGCTATTCGTTCTTGGAGGAGCTCGAGCAGTGCGCGGCGCAGCAGATCTCGATCGAAGCCGCGCAGCCGCGTCTCGACCTCTCCATCTTGAAGGCGTTGCCGTCGAAAACAGTGCTGGTCGGCGTGCTCGACTTGGACGACCGCAACGTCGAGACGCCGCAGCAGGTGGCCGCGCGGATCCGCGCGGCGCTCGAGGTGCTGCCGCCCGAGCGCCTGATCGCGACGCCCGATTGCGGCATGAAGTACCTGCCGCGCGCCGTCGCGTTCGGCAAGCTCGCGGCGCTCGCGGCCGGCGCCGCGATCGTACGCGCGGAGCTCTGAGCTCGTGCCCGCGCGAGCCGTGAAGCGACGCCGCACGCCGCCGGAGGCCGCGGCGGCGCGGAGCCGCCTGCGCGGCGCGGCCAAACGCTGGTCGCTCGCGGTCCACGGCGGCGCCGGCGCGGCGCGCGACGACGGTCTCGACGCGCGGCGTGCCGAAGCGATCCGCGCCGCGCTCGCCGACGTGCTCGCGGCCGGCGCGGCCATGCTCGCGGCGGGCGCCGCGGGCCTCGACGTGGTCGAAGACGCGGTGCGCCGGCTCGAGGACTCGCCGCTCTTCAACGCCGGCAAGGGCGCGGTGTTCAACGCGCACGGCGAGCACGAGCTCGACGCGTCGATCATGGACGGCAAGGATCTGCGCGCCGGCGCGGTCGCGAACGTGCGCGGCATCAAGAACCCGGTCGCGCTCGCACGCTTGATCATGGAGCGCTCGCCGCACGTGCTGCTCCAGGGCGCGGGCGCGCAGGCGTTCGCTATCTCCCAGGGTATGGGGCTCGTCGGCCCCGACTACTTCTGGACCGAGGAGCGCTGGAGCGCGTTCAAGGAGGCGCGACTGCACAGCGGCTCGCGCCAAACGCGCGACTTGGGCACCGTCGGCGCCGTGGCGCTCGACAGCACCGGCGACCTCGCGGCCGCGACGTCCACCGGCGGCGTCACCAACAAGCTGCCGGGCCGCGTCGGCGACTCCGCGGTGATCGGCGCGGGAACCTATGCGAGCAACGCGTCGTGCGCGGTATCGTGCACGGGGCAGGGCGAGCACTTCATCCGCGCCACCGTGGCGCGCGACATCTGCGCGCTCGTCGAGTACGCGAAGCTCGACGCGCGCACGGCGGCCCACACCGTCATCGAGCGGCGGCTGGCGCAAATCGGCGGCAAGGGCGGAGTGATCGTCGCGGCGAACGACGGCGTCGTCGCGTGCGTGTTCAACACCGAGCTCATGTACCGCGGCTTCGTGACCCACGACACGCCCGCGCGCACCGCGATCGCCGCGGAAAGCTGACGTCTCTCAGCTCGCCGGCGGCCCGTCGGGCTTGGCGAGATCGCAGCCCGCTTGCTTGGCGCAGAGCTCGCCGAGCAGGTCCGCCGTGCTCCGGTAGACCTCGATCGTTTGCCCGCGACCGTGGCCGCCGGCCTTGCCGAGCGCGGCGTCGACCGGCGTGAGGCCGCGCGCGTCGGCCGTGTCGATCGCGGCGCCGTGCTCCACGAGAAATTTCACGACGTCGTTCCAGCCCCAGAACGCCGCGCCGAAGAGCGCCGTCGCACCCCGCGCGTTGGCGGCGCCGCGGTCGGCGGTGGTGCGCTGGTTGACCTTCGCGCCCGCGTCTATGAGCACTCGCAGCGCTTCGATCGATTTCTGCTGGACGTCGGGCGTCGTGTAGTGCGGGATGCCGGGGCCGTAGCCGCGCGGATCGCATTCCACCGAGCCGTACCCCGCCGCCGCCATCAGCGGCGCGATGCCCGCAATGTTCGGCAAGTCGAGCCGCGCGCCGTGCGCGATCAGAAGCTGCATCGCCGGCGCGTCGAAGGTCTTCGCCGCGCGCAGCAGCGGCGTGGCGCCGGTCGTGAGCATGGTGTCGCAACCCCGGTCGTCGCCGATGTGCCGATACGGCGGCACTCCGAGCTTGAGCTGGGCGTTGGGATTGGCGCCTTTGTCGAGCAGCAAGCGGACGACGTCGAGGCTCGTGGTCGTATCGGTCGACATCCGGTCCGGCCGGCCGCCGTGGGGCAGCGTGTTCAGATCCACGGCGGAGTAGAGCGGCGTGCGCCCCCACCAGTCCCACTTGTTTACGTTCGCGCCGCGCTCGATCAGATACTTCGCGAGGTCGAAGTGGAAGTTGTCCACGGCAAGGAACAGCGGCGTCACGTTCTTGGGATCGGCGAGATCGATGCTCGCGCCGCCCTCCACGAGAGCGCGCGCGCACTCGACGCAGCCCTCGCGCGCGGCGTAGAGCAGCGCCGTGAGGCCGCCCATCGGCCGATACATCCGGCGCGGCTCGCCGGTGACCTGGCGCGGCCAGTTGTTCTCCACGGAGCGCGCGTCGACCTCGGCGCCGCGCTCCACGAGCAGGCGCACCATCTCGGGCTGGACTTGCGCCGCGGCCCACATGAGCGCCGTCTGTTGTCGCCAGCGCTCGCGCGCGTTCGGATTCGCGCCGCGATCGAGCAGCAGGCGGGCGGCCGCGACGTTGCTGCTGCGCGCGACGATCATGAGCGCCGTTTCGCCGTCGGCGCCCGGTGACTCGACGTTGGCCCCCGCGTCGAGCAGCCGCTCGATGACGCCGGCGTCGCCCACGGTCGCGGCCTCGCCCATCGGCGTGGCGCCGAACTCGTTTGCGACGGTCGCGTCCGCGCCCTTCGCGAGCAGGCGGTCGATCAAGGTTGCGTCGCCGTAGTGGACGGCGTAGTGCAGCGCGGTCGTGCCGTCCGGCATGGCGTCGCGCACGTCCGCGCCCTCGTCGAGCGCCGCGAGCGCGCGCGCCGTGTCGTTCGCTTTCGCGGCCGCGAGCAGGGCGCTCTGCGCGTGCACGTTCGCGAACGCGAGCAGCGCGAGAGCCGCCGTGAAGCGCCGCAGCATCGTCAAACTTCGGTGAGCTCGCCGAGACTGTCGCCGACTTTGTCCACGGGCGCGCCCGCGCGCAGCAGCAGAGTGAACAACAGGTTCGCGAGCGGCGTGTGGTCCGGGTAGACCAGGTGCTGGTTGCCCTTGATCTTGCCCGATCCGCGGCCCACCACCAGCGTCGGCAGCGGGAACTGGTTGTGCGAGTTGCTGTTGCTCATGTTGCTGCCGTACAGGAACACGGCGCTGTCGAGGATCGAGCCGCCGTCGCCGTCCTTGATCTTCTCGAGTTTCTGCAGGAACTCGGTGAACACCTGCACGTGGTACTTCTGCACCACGACGAGTTTTTCCATCGCCGGCTTGCTCTCGGCGTGATGCGACAGCGGATGGAACGCGTCGGGCACGCCGACGTGCGCGTACGACTGGTTGCTCACCTCCGCGGCCATCATGTACGACGCGATCCGCGTGAGGTCGGCCTGAAACGCCGCGACGATCAGGTCGAACATGAGGCGCAAGTGCTGATCGAAGCTCGGCATCGCGACCGGAACTTCAGGCAGCGCAATCTTCGAGAGATCGCGCTCGCCGAGCAGCGACACGCGCCGCTCGATCTCGCGCACGCTGTCGAGGTAGTCGTCGACGAGCACGCGGTCGTCGGCGCCGAGCGTCTTCTTGAGCGCGGCGGCCTCGCCGTTCACCATGTCGAGCAGGCTCAGGTAATCGTTCGACACGGCCTTGCGCTGGCTCGCGTCGTTGCCGCGGCCGAACAGCTTCTCGAACGCGCGGCGCGGATCGAACTCCATCGGCAGCGGCGTGGTCGGCGTGCGGAACGAGATCGTGCGGCCGTAGCTGCAGCCGTAGGTGCCGTCGCACGCGGCGCCGCCGCCTTCTTCCTCGGTGGCCACCTCGAACGACGGCAGCGGCGTGCTCTGGCCAATGTGCTGCGCGGCCACCTGATCTATCGTGACGCCGCCGAACGGCGCGTGGCTTTGCCGCGGGTGCACGGCCGACAGCCAAGTGGCGGGCACGATCGCATGCACGGCGGAGCTCTCGCCCGGCTTGTTGCCGAGGCCGCTCACCACCGTGAGGTATTTCTTGAGCGGCGCGAGCGGCTCCAGGATCGGCTTGAGATCGAAATCGCGGCCCGCGGCGTCGGGCGTCCAGCGATTCATCTCCGCGCCGTGGCGCGTGTTGTTCATGATCGCGCCGTGCGGCAGATAGAAGAAGCCCATGCGGGTCTTCGGCGCGGCCGCGGTTTGCGCCAGCGCCGTGGCGGCCGGGATCATCGCGTCGAGCAGCGGGAGGCCGATCGCGGCGCCACCCGCTCGCAGCAGCGTTCGTCTCGACAGATGCTTCTTAGTGATGAACACGCGAGATTCCCTACTGTTTCGCCGCGGCCACGGTGCCCTCGGGCGCCGGCACCGTTCTCATTCTAAACGCAGCGCTGCCCGCGATGCCCTTCACGAGCGCCGAAAAGCGATACCCGTCGCGTTTCGCGTCGCGCGCCACGGCCCGCACGACCGGCATATCGTAGTACTCGACGCCGCGTCCGAGCGCGTAGGTCATCAGCTTCTCGGTCACGACCCGCACGAACCGGTCCGGGTTGCGGAGCAGGGCGGCGCGGAGCTCCGCGGGGCCATTGACCGCGCCGCCGCCCGCGAGCTCGCCGGTGGAGTCGATCTTGGCGCCGTTTTGGCGCTCCGCCACGCGCCATTCGCCGATCGGGTCGTAGTTCTCGAGCGCCTGGCCGAGCGGGTCGATCACGCCGTGGCACTGGTTGCACGAGGGGCTCGTGCGGTGCCGTGCGAGCCGTTCGCGCACGGACAGCGCGACGCCGGGCTCCAGGGCCGGCAGGTTCGTCTCGACGCCGGGCGGCGGCGGCGACGGCGGCGCGCCCACGATCTGCTCCATGATCCACGCACCGCGCAGCACCGGCGAGGTGCGATCCGGATACGACGACACCAGCAACACGCTGCCTTTGCCGAAGAGACCATAGCGGTGCTCATCCTCGAGCTGCACGCGGCGGAACTGCGCGCCGCGCACGCTCGGAATGCCGTAGTGCCGCGCGAGCCGCTCGTTGACGAACGTGTAGTTCGCGTCGAGGAGCTCGAGCACGCTCGCGTCGCTGCCGCGGAGCACGCTGTCCAGGAACAGCTGCATCTCCGTGCGAAACGCGTTGCGGAGATCCGCGTCGAACGTGGGGAAGAGCCGCGGGTCCGGGTCGAGTGCGTCCAGGCGCCGCACGCCGAGCCACTGGAACGCGAAGTTGGTGACGAGCGACTCCGAGCGCGGGTCCGCGAGCAAGCGCTCGATCTGCGCCTCGTACACCGCCGGTTCGTGCAGCTTGCCTTGCTCCGCGAGCGCGAGCAGCGCCTCGTCGGGCCCTTCGCTCCAGAGGAAGAACGCGAGCCGCCACGCGAGCTCGAGGTCGGTGACCGCGTAGGTATCGCCGGGCTTCGAGCCTTGCGGCGCGGCGCCGGGCTCCGCGCGATACAGGAACTTCGTGCTCGCGAGGATCGCCATCAAGCCCTGCTGCACGCCGGTCTCGAAGCCGCCGGCCGCTCGCCCCCGATCGTAGAACGCGAGCAGCGGCTCGAGATCGTCGCTGCCCACCGGCCGGCGGAACGCCTGGCGCGCGAGGCTCGCCAAGATCTTCGTCGCGCACGGTCGCTCGTCGCTTTCGTTCTGCGGGCGGCAGGTGAACACGCGCTGGCGACTCGCGGTGGTGCCGCCGATGCCGCGCGCGCCGTACGGCCCGATGATCACGACGCCGTGCAGCCGCGGCACGTCGGGCACGCCCTCGCCCTGGATCAGCGGCTGCAAGAGATAGTCGCCCTCGGCGCGGCTGCGCGCGACGAACGCGGCCGCGACCTCGTGCTCGCCGGCGGTGACATCGAGCCGGATGTTCCTGAAGCGGCTCTTGATCTCCTCGACCGCGGTGATCTGCCGCTGGTCGAGCGCGAGCGAGTCTTCGGGACCGCCGATCGTGTTCTTGAACTTAGGTGTGCCGTCGATCGTGAGCACGACCGTGTGTTGATATTCCATCCAGCCGTTCGGATAGCCGCGGAGCTCGTCGCCTTGCTCCGACGACACGTTCAAGTCGAACTGGTATTGGCCGTCGGAAGGGAAGTAGTGCCGCGCGGCGAGGCCGTCGCGCGTGCCGAGCGGCAGGCCGTCGACGTGCACGGTGTGGTTGCGTACGTCGGAGCGGTATTCGGCGCGCGCGGGGTCGGGGTCAGCGTTGCCGACGGCGCGAATGCTGATGTCGCGCGCGGCGGCAAGGTACTGGTCGAGATGCGTCGGCGACACTCGCAGCACCTCCGCGACGTTGTCGAAACCGTCGCTCGCGAGGTCGGGAGGCAGGATTGCGCGCGCGTCGATCTCCACGCCGAGGAGATCGCGCACGGCCGTCGCGTATTCGGTGCGGTTCAGGCGATGCAGCGCTTCGCGGCCGGGCGCCGGGCCGCGTCTCGCCGCGTTCTCGTCGAGGGAGGCTTCGAGCGACGCGACCAGCGCGTCGACGACCTGGGGCTCGGGCCGCGGCTCGCCGGGCGGCGGCATGAGCCGGCCGCCTAGCTTGCGCACCATCTTCTCGAAGACTTCGGGATGCGCCGTCACGTCGCCGGCCTTCACGTGCTCGAAGGAGTGCCCGCCCGCGAGCTGCGCGTCGTTGTGGCAGTCCGTGCAGTAGCGTTGGACCACGCCGAGATTAGCTGCGAGCTCCTGCTCCGGCGAGCGCGCGCAGCCGGCGGCCGCGAGCATCGCGGCCGCTGCCAACAAGCTCGAACGTGCGGGACCCGAGTGTTTCACGGAGGTTCCCCTCGAATGGGCTTGTCGGTCTCCTTCGGTAGGGCTTGGAGAAATGCCTGATAGCGGGCCCCCGCTTCTTTCTCGGCGGGAGATAGATCAGGGTCTCCCGGCGTTACGTCGATTCGTATCGGGATGACGGTGTCACGGCGTATCTCGTAAATCACCGAGTACTTCGGCGTGTACTTCAAGTGCGTGAGCACGTACTTGCCGCCGAAGGGCACGTCGAAGACTGCATCCACGGAGACGAACGCTTGCTCCGCATTTCCCGATGGATCCATGTCCCACGCGGATCTTGAAATGGTGACGGTCATTGGTGGTACACCGAAGCGGGCGAGCTCGGCGCCCGCGCGGTCGTCGCGATAGCCCCCCTTCCAAAAGACGAGATCCCTTCCGGCGCGCTCCGGGGTCCCCGGTAGTGGGGACAGCCTGATGGGTTCCATATCGCCGAAGGGAGTGACGGTGATCTCATTGGCGTCGAGCAGGAGCGCGTCGTTCGCTCTGACGATCCGGTGGCGCGATGCGAAGTACGTTTCTTCTTTGAGGGATGTCGCGTTGTATTCCTCCAAGCGCAGCGCCACAGTTGGGTCCACCGGGCTCAGTAGCTCCCGGGTCTGCTGCGCCTCCGGCGACGGCGCGGCTACGAGAAGCGAGGCGACAACCATCGTCGCGGTCTTCGCGCCGGCTCTCTCGATCCGTAAAGCCGTGCAACGCCGGCGGGCGACCCCGCGCGCGCCGCGCCGGTCAGAGGCTATTCGTGAGCCGGCCGGCCCACCACAAGCCTTCATAGGTATTCCTTATAAACAGCGCGCCGTCGGCGCCGTAGCGCGCATCGAAGTCCTTGGTGACGCCGCTCGCGACCATCTCCGCGACGCTCAGACCTTTGCGCATGAGCCCTTCGACGCGCTCGCGCATGGTGCGCAGCATCTCGTGCTGCGCGGCGAGCTCCGCGCGCGTCTGCGCGGGACCGCCGTGGCCGACGATCAGCGTGTCGTCGCTCGCGAGCTCGAGCAGCTTCTTGTTTGCATCGATGAGGCCGCCGATCCAGCCGCCGGTCGCGTAATCGATGATCGGATACGACCCGCCGCCCGCGGCTCCGCCCACCGCGATCACGTTGCGCTCGCGGAAGCGCACGTAGATGTCGCCATCCGTATGCGCCTCGCGCAGGTGGCCATATTCGATGCGCTCGCCGTCGACTTCGAGCACGAGCGGCTGCGGGTCCGACGAGTAGAAGGTGGCGTTCGGCAGCGCCTCGGGTGCACGGGGCGTGTAGGTCTTGTCCTGCCAGTCCACGTAGTACTCGGTGCTCATCCAGAGCCGCGTGCTCTCGTGGGCGACGATGCGCGTGCCGCGCTTGCCGAATGCGTCGTTCGCTCCCGTGTGGTCGGGGTGCCAGTGCGTGTTGAAGAGTGCCGCGAGCGGCGCGCCGGCCGACTGCTCCTCGACGAGCTGCGCGAGCGCGGCGGAGGTCTCGGCCGGCCCGCTGTCGACGAGCACCGCGCCGCTCGCGGTACGCAGCAGCAGCATGTTGGCCCGCTCGGCGCGGATTTGGATCAGCCCGTCGCGCAGCCTGGTGGTCCGAAGCGGGGCGGGGCGTTGCGCCGCTGCGCGGCGGAACGGCCCCAGCACGGCGGAGGAGGCCGATAGCCCGGCCGCGCCGAGCGCCAGGCGCAGGAAATCGCGGCGGTTTCGTGGTCGTGGCTGCATTCGACGGAGGAGCGTAGGCCGGGCGGCGGGCTTAGTCCAGGCGGTGGGACAGGGGGTTGGCGCGGCGCTGCTTCGTGTCGGTCATCGGAAACTCGTGCCCGGCGTCAGGGTCGCGGTCGGCGTGCTCTCGAATCGAGCAGGGCCAGGGCTCAACGCCGAGAGAATGTTTCCGTCGCTGTGTGGGACACCGCACAAACGAAGGGAGCAAACCAGCGCTAGCCTTTTTCCTATGGACCGCAAGATAGAGCGAGAGCGGCGCCAGCTCCGTATGGAACTGGCGCAGGCGTGCACCAACTACGAGAGGGCCGTCGCGGCCGTGCGAACCAATCGGACAACAGCCGCCGCGCTCGCACAGGACGAGGCACGCGACAAGCTCAACACGCTGAATCGCCGGATGTCCGACCTAGACTACCAGCTAGAGGCCCTGCCGATCGGCTAGAAAAGAAGTCTCATTCACCCGCCAAATTCGGCCGCCCCGATTTCGATCGCGGCGCCCGCGACGGCGCCCGCCACAGCCGCGCATCCGCACACGCGCCGTTTGGGCAAGGGTCTGCGCTACCATATCCGCCGGCCGACCAGCCCATCACGAGCTGCGGGCCGCGTCTCGAGGGGGGACCACCATGAAGAGCATTCACACAAGCACCATTGCGTCGCTCTGGCTCGTGCTGCTGTCGAGCACCGTTGCGGCGCCGCCGGCGCTCGCGGCCTGCGATCGCGAATGCCTGCGGGGCACGACCACAGCGTTCCTCTACGCCCTGATGAAGCACGACACGAGCAAGCTGCCGCTCGCCGCCAACGTGCGTGTCACCGAGGACGCCGTCGAGAAGCCGCTCGACAAAGTGCGTCTCGTCAGAACCGTCACGCGCCTGCGGGGCTACCGCCAGGACTTCCTCGACGAGCGCGCGGGCATGGCGGGTGCGGACGTGCTCGTGGAAGAGGTTGGTGCGCCGGTGTTGCTGGTCGTGCGCATGAAGGTCGTCAACGACAAGATCGCCGAGATCGAGACCGTGGCCACGCGCAGCAGCGCGGAGGGGCTCATCTTCAACATCGACGGCCTCTCCGCGCCCAGCGAGGGAATGAACTACGTGCCGCGGCCGGAGCAGCTGTCCTCGCGCGCGGACGCGATCAAGGCGGCCATGCACTATCCGGAAGGCCTCAACGGTGCGAAGACCTTCGCCGATGTGAACGCGCCGTTTGCGCCGGACGCCTATCGCCACGAGAACGGGCAGATCATGGCCGGACCGGACTGCAAGTTCGCCCCGGGGTGCGAGAACATCTCCACGCAGTCGCTCGACATCTTCAACCGCCTCGGCAAGGTGCAGACACGCGTGATCGGCGTCGACGAGCGCTTGGGGATCGTCTGGCTGCGCATGGCGTGGGGCGTGAGCGAGAGCGGCGGCGATCAGCTCACGGTGTGGGAGTCGTTCAAGGTCTACGACGGCAAGATCCACGCGGTCGAGGCGTTCATGAAGGTCCTGCCGATCGAGCTGCGCAACGGCGGGTGGGAGTAACGGTCGGCGCGACCTCGTCGCTCAACCGGAACTTCCTTAAGCCTCCCCTTTTCAGAAGAAGACGCAGAAGACCGGTCGGCGCGATCTGCAGCTGGCTACACAACGTTTTAGCGCTATACCGCGAAGAGGCGAGCGATGAAGAAGCGAGTGAAATCCCCGCACGGACCACGGAGCGTGACGCCCGCAGGACGCAGCGTTTTCCGCGAGCTGTTTTCGGAAGCCGCGGCCGAGGAGTTGGAAATCCGTGCGGAATTGCTGCGCGGACTCAACCGTTGGCTTTCCGGCAAAGACCTGACCCAGGTTGAGGCAGCCAAGGAGCTGGGGGTCACTCAGGCTCGAATTTCCGATATCAAGAGAGGCAAGATCAACCAGTTCAGCATGGACCTGCTGGTGCGCTTGGCGGCAAGGGCTGGCCTGCATCCGAGGTTGAAACTGGTGGCCTGAGTTGGCCGAGCACTTTCCTGTGTTTCGCGATCGACACCAGACGCTTTTCCCCCGGCTCCGTCGCCGGGTGTAAGCTCGGCACCCCGGCCCGTCGTAACGGCTAAGCGGCGCGGGGAACTGCTCGGGGGAGCCGAGCACAGAACTCGGAGGCCGTCGAGCTCGTCATGGCCTTAAGAACACTCGCCCTTGGACGATTTGGAATGGCGTGGCTCGCCGCCGCGTGCCTGCCGGCCGTCGCCGTCGCGGCGGAAGGTGGCGGCACCGCGCTCTTCGACGCGGCGAAACGCGGCGACCGCATCGCGGTGAGCAAGCTCCTCGACCAAGGCGCCGACGTCCACGCCCGCGCGGTCGACGACACCACCGCGCTGCACTGGGCCGTGCGCGCCGACAGCGTCGACACTGCCACGCTGCTGCTCGAGTCCGGCGCCGACGCGCGCGCAGCCGACCGCTACGGCGTCACCCCGCTCTACCTCGCGGCCGAGAACGGCGACGCGGCCATGATCGCGAAGCTGCTCGACGCGGGCGCCGACGCGAACGCCGTGGCGCCGATCGGCGAAACCGCGCTCATGACGGCCACGCGCACCGGCATCCCGGCCGCGCTCACGCTGCTGCTCGACCGGGGCGCCGCCGTCGACGCGCGCGATCCCGAGTTCCAACAGACCGCGCTGATGCTCGCGGTCCGCGAGAGCCATCCCGACGCGGTGCAGTTGCTGCTCGCGCGCGGAGCAGAGCCGAACGCGCGCACCCGCGTCGGACCGGACCCGAAGTTCGTTCCGCCGTGCAAAGGCACGGGCTGCGGCTCCGAAGGCGTCGGCATCAACCGCGGCGGCCTGCCAAACCGCGGCCGGCGCGGGTCCGCGGCCGGCGGCATGACGCCGCTGCTCTACGCCGCGCGCGACGGCCGCGTCGCGGAGGCCAAGCTGCTCGTGGCCGCGGGAGCCGACGTCGAGCTCGGCGACGCGAACGGCATCCGGCCGCTGTTGATGGCGCTGCTCAACAACCAACTGCCGATCGCGCGCCTCTTGATCGAGCATGGCGCCGACGTCAACGCCGACGACTTCTGGGGCCGTGCGCCTCTGTTCGCGGCCGTCGACTACCGCAACCTCGACATGAACAACCGCGACGAGGACAGCCCCACCAACAACTACGTCGACCGCGCGCCGATCCTGGACATGCTCGCGCTCTTGCTCGAGCACGGCGCGAACGTCGACGCTCGAACGCGCGAAGTGCCGCCAAGCCGCCGCTGGCTGTATTCGCTCGGCGACGTGTCGTGGGTCGACTTCACGGGGCAAACCCCGTTCCTGCGCGCGGCGCTGGCGGGCGACACGGCCGCGATGCGCCTGCTGCTCGAGCACGGCGCCGATCCGAACCTCGCGACGCAGGCCGGCACCACGCCGCTGATGGCCGCGGCCGGCGTGAATTGGGTGGTGGCGCAAACCTACACGGAGTCGAAGCAATCGCTGCTGGACGCGATCGACATCTGCTTCGAGCACGGCGCCGACGTCAACGCCACGAACTCGATGCGTTTGACGGCGCTGCTCGGCGCAGCGAATCGCGGCTCGAACGAGATCATTCGCAAGCTCGCGGAGCGCGGCGCGCGCCTCGACGTTGTCGACCAGGAAGGCCGCGGCGCAGTGCGCTGGGCCGAGGGCGTATTCCTCGCGGCGGTGGGCGCGGAGCGCAAGCCCGCCACGATCGCGCTGCTGCAAGAGCTCATGGGACAGCAACCCTGAGCGCCGCGACGCGATGAACCGCCGAGCCGCCGCGTTGCTCGTCGCAGTCGCCGGCCTCGCGGCCGCGGGCGCCTTCGCGTGGCAGCGCTGGCTCGCCGCGCCCACGCCGGCCGAGCAGTGGGCGCTCGTCGACCGCTACTGCATGACCTGCCACAACTCGCTCGAGCTCGCGGGCGAGCTGGACTTCCGCCGGCTGCGCATCGACGACTTGCACGCCGACGCCAAGATCTGGGAAACCGCGATCAAGAAGATCGGCGGGCATCTGATGCCGCCGCCGGGCGAGCCGCGGCCGAGCGACGCGCGGCTCACGTCGCTCACAAGCTGGCTCGGGACGTCGCTCGACGCGGCGGCCGCGAGCGACCCGAATCCCGGCGCGCCGCTGCTGCATCGCTTGAACCGCGCCGAGTACGCGAACGCGGTGCGCGACCTGCTCGACCTGCCCATCGACGCGGCGACGCTGTTGCCTGCAGACGATTCGAGCGGCGGCTTCGACAACATCGCGAACGCGCTCAGCGTGTCGCCGGCGTTGCTGCAAGCCTACGTGGCCGCGGCCGCGAAGATCGCGCGGCTCGCGATCGGCGATCCGAGCGCGGCGCCCGCCATCGCCACCTATCGCGCGCCGCGCGGCCTCGTGCAGGCGGATCACCTCGAGGGCCAGCCGCTCGGCACCCGCGGCGGCATGCTCGTGGAGCACGTATTCCCGCTCGATGCCGACTACGAGATCCGCGTCGGCCGCAGCTACGGCGGCTTCGGGCTCGAGACGATCGGCGGCGACGAGGAAGTCGAGATCACGCTCAACGGCGAGCGCAAGACGCTGCTCGGCGGCCGGTCACGCAGCGCGACGCTCGCGATCCCGGCCGGCCCGCAGGCGCTCGGCGTGGGGATCGTGCGCAAGCGCAACGGCGAAGGCGTCGACGATCTCAACTCGGTGCACGCGTCGATCTCCGGCGTCACCAACGTGTCGATCGTCGGGCCTCTGAATGCGACGGGCGCCGGCGACACGCCGAGCCGGCGACGCCTGCTCGTCTGTGCGCCGTCGAGCGCGGCCGACGAGCCCGCATGCGCGGAGGAGATCCTGCGCACGCTCGCACGGCGCGCGTTCCGGCGGTCCGTTGAGGCCGGTGATCGGTCGCTCGCTACGCTCACGAAGTTCTACGAGGAGGGGCGGGCGCTCGGCACGTTCGACCTCGGCATCCAGCACGCGCTCGCGCGCGTGCTCGTGGACCCGCAGTTCATCTTCCGCTTCGAGACGGAGCCGGCCGACCTTGCGCCGGGCTCGGTCTATCGCTTGGGCGACATCGAGCTCGCGTCCCGGCTGTCGTTCTTCATTTGGAGCAGCATGCCGGACGACGCGCTGCTCGCGGCCGCCGAGCGCGGCGAGCTCAAGTCGCCGGCCGGGCTCGAGCGCGAGGTGCGCCGCATGCTCGCCGACGAGAAGGCCGACGCGCTCGTGCGTAACTTCGCCTCGCAGTGGCTGCTGCTGCGCCAGCTCGACACCGTGAGCCCGGCGAGCCCGGACTTCGACGGCAACCTGCGGCAAGCATTCCGCAAGGAGACGGAGGCGCTGTTCACGAGCGTGCTGCGCGACAACTCGAGCGTCGTCGAGCTGCTCGACGCCGACTAC
Source organism: Gammaproteobacteria bacterium (assembly GCA_035644475.1). GTDB lineage: Bacteria > Pseudomonadota > Gammaproteobacteria > Steroidobacterales > Rariloculaceae > FEN-1219. The sequence continues at coordinate 66,673 of DASQOL010000057.1, forward strand.
ACGTTCGTCGACGAGCGGCTCGCGCGCCACTACGGCATCCCGAACATCCGCGGCAGCCGCTTCCGCCGCGTGGCCAGCCCGAGCGACGCGCGCCGCGGGCTGCTCGGTCACGGCAGCATCCTCACGGTCACGTCGGCGCCGAACCGCACCTCGCCCGTGCGCCGCGGCCAGTGGGTGCTCGAGAACGTGCTCGGCTCGCCCGTGCCGCCGCCGCCTGAAAACGTCGACACCAACCTCGACAAGACGGCGCCGGCAACCGAGGTCCGGTCGATGCGCGCGCGGCTCGAGCGCCATCAGGCCGACCCGGGCTGCGCGGGTTGCCACGGCCTCATGGACCCGATCGGGTTCGCGCTCGAGAATTTTGACTTCGTCGGACGCTGGCGAGATGCTGACGGCGGCGCGGCGGTGGACACGCACGGAGCGTTCGTCGATGGCACCGAGATCGACGGGCCCGCAGGGTTGCGCCGGGCGCTGCTTGCGCGGCGCGAGGCGTTCGTGACCACGGTCGTCGAGAAGCTCATGACGTACGCGCTCGGCCGAACGGTCGAGTATTACGACATGCCCGCGGTACGCGAGATCGTGCGCGACGCGGCCAAGGACGATTACCGGTGGTCGGCGCTCGTGCTCGGGGTCGCGAGCAGCGTGCCGATGCAGATGAAGCTCAAGTCCCCGGCGCCTGCCGACACGCAGGCGCGCGCAAGGTAAGGCGAGATGTCGGGCACGTTCATCACGAGAAAACACCTGTCACGCCGCGCGCTGCTGCGCGGGGCCGGCGCCTGCGTAGCGCTGCCGCTGCTCGATTCGATGATTCCGGCGCGCACGGCATTTGCGCAAACGGCCGCTGCGCCGCGCACTCGGCTCGGCTGCATCTACATTCCGCACGGCGCCACGATGGACAAGTGGACGCCCGCACAGGTCGGGTCGAAGTTCGAATTCTCCGAGATCCTGGCGCCGCTCGCGCCGTTCCGCGACCGCGTCTGCGTGATCAGCGGGCTCGCGCATCAGCCCGTGGCGCCGTGGGTCGGCGAGGACACGGGCGGCGCGGAGAACCACGTGCGCGCGGCCGCCGTGTTCCTGTCGGGCGCGCATCCGGTCAAGGGCGATCGCGCGTTCGTCGGGCCCACCGTCGACCAGGTCGCGGCCGTTGAGATCGGGCGCGACACGCCGCTGCCGTCGGTGGAGCTGTCGATCGAAGAAGTCGGACTGAACTGCGACGCGAACTTCACGTGCGCGTACCGCAACACGCTGTCGTGGAAGTCGGCGACCTTGCCGCTGCCGATGGAGAACAACCCGCAGGTGGTGTTCGAGCGGCTGTTCGGCGACGGCAGCACCGACGCGGAACGTCAGGCGCGGCGCGCGCAAGCGCGCAGCCTGCTCGACTCGGTGATCGAGCAAGTCGCGACACTGCGCGCGGACTTAGCTGTAGCGGACCGAGCGCGGCTCGGCGACTATCTCGACGAGGTCCGCGAGGTGGAGCGCCGCGTGCAGAACGTGGACCGGCGGCTGTCGGCCGGGATCGAGCTGCCCGAGGCGCCGGCCGGCGTGCCCGACACGTTCGAGGAGCACCTGAACCTCATGTTCGATCTGCAGGTGCTCGCGTACAAGTCGCAGATCACTCGGATCTCGACGCTCATGCTCGCGCGCGAGAACAGCAACGCGATCTATCCCGGCTGCGGCGTGCGCGAGGGCTTCCACAACGCGTCGCATCACTCGAACGAGCGCAAGAACATGGATCAGTTCGCGGTCATCAACCGCTACCACGTGAAGATGCTCGGCGCGTTCCTCGAGAAGCTGCGTGCGACGCCGGACGGCGACGGCACGCTGCTCGACCACTCGATGATTCTCTACGGCTCGAGCTTGAGCGACGGCAACGAGCACAACTTCGATCCGCTGCCCGTGCTGCTGGCGGGCGGCGCGTCGGGGCAGCTGCAAGGCGGGCGACATCTCAAGTTTGCGCCGCACACGCCGATGTCGAACTTACTGCTCACGATGCTCGACAAGCTCGGCGTGCGGCAGGACAGCTTCGGCGACAGCACGGGGCTGCTCGACGTCTGATCTCGGTCTCTATAAGGCGCGCGTACGACGGGGAGGAGTGCGCGCGCCTTTCTTTGCCGCCGTGCCGTGATCGACGGCGGCAGCGGGCCAGACGCACGCAAGCATGGTCCCTCGCGCGGTCGTCAGGCTCGCGGACAAATTCGATCACGTTGTCAGGGATCCTGACGATAGTTCCGAAGCTGTCGGCCAGCCTGACGATCGACAGGGACACCTGGGCGCAGGAGGTGCCGCAGTCGCATCGCGCCGCCGCTGCGACGCCCGTGCGCACACGGTCTCGGGAAGGACGCTCGCGGTCCGAGACGGGGCCGGGGTCGACGCGGGCGAGATCAGTGAGGGGGCGGCGCGTTGACGTTGCCGGCGTACTCGGCGAAGTAGTTGGTGACGCCGTCCGGGTCGAGCAGCCAGACCGTGCGCATTTGGCCCGGGTTAGAGAGAGGTCGGTCGATTTGCGCGCCCCGCGCGTGCGCGAGATCGTCGACCGCGACGACGTCCCACACGATGTATTGCATGCCACCCGTCTGCGAGTCCTTGGGCAGGCTCCCGCCGAACGACCAGAGGTTGATCGTCGTGGTGCCGTTCTTGTACGCGTAGCGCGTCGTGCCGAGCGTCTCGTCGCGGATCGGCGGCTGCTCCGCGAGGCCCATGAAGTCGCGGTAGAACGCGCGGCTCTTGTCGAGATCAGATGCCGTGATGCCGATCTCGAAGCGGTGCAGCGTCTCGTCCGACGCGTCGGGCTCGATCACGAGCTCCACCCACTCGCCGTCCGGGTCCTGCACCAGCGCGACGCCCGTCGCGCCCGCGCGCGATTTGTCCGGACGGAACTGCGGCGCCTTGTAGCCGTAGTACTCGAGCCGCGCGACGAGCGCCGGCTGATCCGTGTAGAAGAAGGTGAGGAGACGCATGCCCACGCCTTCGCTCACCCTGAGCTTGTTCGGCGCCGAAATGGGCGTCACGGGGAACAACTTCACCTCGGACGAGCCGAGCGGATAGCGGATCATCTGGCTGCCGCCGAGCGCGCTCGAGGCCAGCACGGGCAGCCCGAGCACCTCGTGGTAGAAGTCGCGCATCTTCGCGTCCTTGTCCGAAGAGAAGCGCCGAAACACGTTCACCTCACCGATGTCGGAGCGCTTCATGCCGCGCTGCCAGAGCAGCGGACGCACGGTGGCCGGCGCGTGCGCTTCGGTCGGCTCTGGCGCCGGGGCTTGCGCGATCGCGCGCTGCGCGAGCACGCCCGCGGTCGCGCTCGCGGCGACCGCGCACAGAAACGCGGCGGCGCGCGGCGCGCGGCGGGGAAGCGTCGTGAACGGACGTAGCAAGCGCATGCGGACCTCGACGACGAGCGTCCAGCGATCCTACACTCGAATCGAGAGCACCGTCCTTCATCACGGGCCAGACCGTGAGCGTCGACGGCGGCATGACCGCGCAATAGTTACGGCTGCGGCTGCGCTTGCACCCAACGCACGACGGCCGATTCGAACTCTTGGCCGGGGCCGCGGTGCGCGTCCTCGGAGTTCATGACGATCACGACGACGTAGGTCCTACCGCTCGCCGCGTGCACGTAGCCCGCGAGCGCAGACACGTGATCGAGTCGCCCCGTCTTCACGTGCATGAGCGACTCGCCGAGGCGGTTGAAGCGGCCGCGCGTGGTGCCGTCTAGCCCGCCCAGCGACAGCGACGCCATGAACTCGGGCGCGTACGCGCTCTTCTCAGCCGCTCGCAGCACGTCCGCGAGGAGCTGCGGCGACGCGCGCTCGTCGCGTGACAGGCCCGCGCCGTTCTGCAGCACGAGCGAGCTCGCGTCGATGCCGCGCGACGCAAGGAACGAGCGGATCGCCTCGACGCCCTTCGCACGCGTGCCCGGCACGCCGCCGATTTCCGCGCCGAGCGTGTAGACGAGCTCGCGCGTCATCACGTTGTTGCTGTTCTTGTTGATGCTGCGGATCACCTCGCCGAGCGGCCGCGACTGCCAGACGAGCGCGGGCGTCGCGTCCGCGGGCACGACCGTCTTGCCGAGCCCACCCTTGAGCTCGCCGCCGACTTCTTTCCAGAGCGACTTGAAGAGACCGAACGCGTAGGTGTCGTGCTGAAGCGCGGTGCGGCTCATCGAATAGCCGTTGCAGCGGCGCGAGAACTTGCCGTCGAGCACGATCTCGTCCAGCTTCGCGGGATCCGCATGGTTGAACGCGATGCCGGCCTGGTA
>DASQOL010000058.1:0-9905 GCA_035644475.1 Gammaproteobacteria bacterium
CTCGGTTACGCCGACGATCACCTCGCGCACGATCTGACCCAAGCGCAGCATTGCCTGCTCGGACTGCTTGTCGTCGAGCCGGTGTGCCGGCAGCCCCGCGCCGCGGAAGAATGCGTCGAGCGATCCGGCCGACGCGGTCCCTCGGGCGGGCGCCGAAGCGGGCTGCGCAGGAGGGGCGACGCGCGCGGCGGCGCTCACCGGCGGCGGCTCCGCACGCGGCCTCGGTGCGGCGGCGCCGTTGGTCTTCGCCGCGCCGTTCGGTTTCGCGGGCGCGGTGCTCCGGCTCTGCGCCTTCCGCTGCGGCGGAGGCGGGTCGTCCTCGAGGCGCAGGCTGTCGGCAGCGAGCTTGGCTGCCCTCTGCAGATCCCCCGTCTCGGCTTCCTCGGAGATCATCACCTCGATTCCGACGGCGGTGATCTCGTGCGCGGGCAAGAGGTCGGCGCGCGTGGGATCCGGCGGCGGCACGCGCTGCGCCCGGATGACGGGATCGATGTGGTTGACGTCGGCGAGCTGCTGGTCGGTGTTGTCTTCCTCGTCCACCTCCACGCTGATCTCGTACTCGCCGAGTCGCACGCGGTCTCCGCTGAACAGGCGCTGGGGATTGCCGCGCCCGACCGGAGTATCGGCGCCGTTGACGTACACGCCGTTCGTCGACGTGTCGACGATGTAGTAGCTCCCGGAGCGATAGTCGATGCTGGCGTGCCGGCTCGAGATGTAGCGTTGGCTGTCGGGGAGCACCCAGTCGCTTTCGAGCGAGCGGCCGATCGTGCCGCCGTCGCGGCCGAACTCCTTCAAGAAACGTTCGCCGAGCGCTTGGCGGTGGCGGCTAGTGATTTGCAGGCGCAGTGCCATACCGTTTTGCCTTCCATTGGCGCGGGCGATACCCGCTCAGTTGCTACTTCCCCCGTGCCGGAGTCTAGCTGCGAACCGCGCTAACCTTAAGTTTTGGCGCATATATTTGCGACGAACGTCTCAGAAGTCTTGTGCTAAGCTCGCGGGCGTTCAGCGAGGACTCGAAGCGGAATGCCGTCGAAGCCGATCTACAGAGTGATCTTTGTCAACCAAGGCAAGGTCTACGAAATTTACGCCCGCCACGTGAGCCAGACGGGCGCGTTGTTCGGCTTCGTCGAGATCGAGGAAATCGTGTTCGACGCGCGCAAGGGCATGGTCGTCGACCCTTCGGAGGAGCGCCTCCAGATCGAGTTCGCCGGCGTCAAGAAAACCTACCTGCCGATGCATTATGTGCTGCGGATCGACGAGGTCGAGAAGCAGGGCGCGAGCAAGATCACGACCGTCGAGGGCGGCAACGTCGCGCAGTTCCCGATGCCGATGTACACGCCGCCGGGGCAGGGCTCGAAGGGTGGTCCCCACGAACGCTGACGCGCGGAACCGCGAGTGACGCCGCGCTTTGCGTCGCTCGGCAGCGGCAGCCGCGGCAACGCGCTGCTCGTCGAGTTCGGATCCACTCTCCTGATGGTCGATTGCGGACTGCCGCGCAAGGTCGTCGAGGAGCGGCTGCAGGCGGCGGGCAGAAGCCCCCGCGACGTCACCGCGATCCTCGTTACCCACGAGCACACCGATCATGCGCAGGGGGTCGCGACGTTCGCGCGGCGCTACAACACGCCGCTGTGGATGACGCCGGGTACCGCTAGCGCCATCCGCGAGCTCGTCAATGTGAAGACCCTGAGCTGTCATCGGTCGCTCGAGATCGGCGAGATCAAGATCGAGCCATTTCCCGTGCCGCACGACGCGCGCGAGCCATGCCAGTTCGTGTTCGCCGCCGGCGGCCGGCGCCTCGCGGTGCTCACGGATACGGGCCACGTGACAGCGCACATGCATGCGCGGCTCGAGGGCTGCGATGCGCTCGCGATCGAGTTCAATCACGACTTGGGCTCGCTCCAGCGGGGGCCGTATCCCGAGTCGCTGAAGGCGCGCGTCGCATCGCGCTTCGGGCACTTGAACAACGCCCAGACGACCGAGCTGCTCTCGAAGCTCGACCGTACGCGGCTCCAGTGGGTGGTGGGCTTGCACCTGAGCGAGAAGAACAACACGCCGGCGCAGGTGCGCGATGCGCTGGGGCCGGCGCTCGACGGCGCGCGCTATCCGCTGCACCTCGCCACGCAGGACGCCGTCACCGATTGGTTCGAAGTAGGCTGACTGCCGCGCGCGCTTCGCGAGCCCTCGTGCGTCACCGAGGCACGCGCAGCAACCCCACGTGCATGCCGCGGACCTGACTGCTCGTGGCGTAGGCGAACGTGTTGCTGTCCGGCGCGATTCCGAGCGACACCACGGCGGGGACCGCGTAGACGGCGAGGATTCGCCCGTCGAGAGTCCGACGAACCACGAGCCCACCCATGTTTTGCGCGAAGTCGGAAGCGTCGGGCCGCTCGTAGCTCACGATGAATTCCCCGTTGGGCGCGACGGCGGCGAGCTGGAGCGTGAGGCCGTACACGGGGCTCGAGGGCGCCGCGAACTGGTGAGGAAGCAGCGGAGCGGACCAGAGGACCAGGTCGTTCACGAGGTCGCGCATCTCGATCTCGTTGTCGTTTCCGTAGACGGCGACGAAATCGGCGCCTTCGATCGCGCCCGTCGCGACGGTGCCCATCGTGTCCCCGGGGAGCGTGACGGTTTGCAGGAGCTTCCAGTCCGAGGTGTCCCAGACTCGAAAGCCGCGGCCCGACTCGCGACCGACGTGGGAAACGTGCGTCGCCAACAGCCTGCGCCCGTCCCTCGAGAACGACACCACGGGTCTGCCGTCAGCGGCCGCCAGCTCCGCGACTTGGCCGGTGCGCAACTGGAGCACGCGCAGGCCGCCGATGTCGCTCTCGCTATAGGCCCGCGAATTCTGCGAGGCGATACTCGCCCCGTCGGGCGAGAACGCGATCGCAGCGATGCGGCACTTCGGGCATGGAGTCCGTTCGGCAGGCTCGGCGGAATCGGGGCCGTACAGATCCAAGGACTGGCCGGTCGTCACGGCGAGCCTGCCGTCGCCGGAGATCGCAATCGCGCGTGTGAACGTCTCGAGCGGGCTCACGATTCTCTCGGCAAGGGTCTCGCCGTTGAAGGCGTCGAGGTAGGTCACCGTCCGGTCGCGCCGGAGCGCGATGCGCTTGCCGTCGGGGGAGAACAAGAGCGCCGCCGCGTAGGTCGTCAGCGGTTGCCGCCACACGACGCTCGGCTCGCTCGGTGGGATCCGCTCCTCGAGGTTCAGGTAGATCCGCGGCCGCGGGTCCGCGAACCCGGGCGCGGCCACGAGCAAGGCAACCGCCAGCGAGCCCAGTAGCTTCGCCGGCCGTCCATGTGCGGAAAGGCGCGAGGTCTCGAGCCTCATCCCGTTCCCCTTTCAATCGTTGCGTGTGGGCGTGCGCTGGAAAGGTCGGTCGAACGCATTATCCGCGCAAACAGCAGCGAGAAAATAGGGACAGACTCCTTTTCGTCGCGAGTCTCTGCTCGAGGCCGATCACACGCCCCAAAAAAGTAACCCGTCCCTGTTTTCTTGGGTAAAATGCGTTGCCCTACGTCGCGCGAATCTTCCAAGCCATGACGATGTTGCAGTTGGCCGGCCCGCCGGCAGCGACTGCGTTCCGACTCGACAAGCTCCGCGCCGAGTTGCGTGCCGCAGTGCCCGCCGTAGTCGACGCCGCCGTGCGTTTCGAGCACTTCGTGCACGTCGAGCGGGCGCCCAACGATCGCGAGCGCGAGGTGCTCCGCGCGCTGCTCGCGTACGACAGCGGGCCGCTCGAGCTGTCGGCCGGCGGCAATCGCCGCGCGCTCTATGTCGTCCCGCGGCTAGGCACGATTTCGCCGTGGGCGTCGAAGGCCACCGACATCGCCAAGCTCTGCGGCTTGCCGGTCCAGCGCATCGAGCGCGGCCGGTTGATCGTGCTCGAGATTCGCGGACCGTTCGGCGGAGCGGAGCTCGGGCGCATCGCGCCGCTGCTGCACGACCGCATGACGGAGACGCTGCTCACGGACGCGCCCACCGAGCGGCAGCTGTTCGCGCGCCATGAGCCGCGCCCGACGCTCGCCGTAGACATCCTCGGCGGCGGCCGCGGCGCGCTGGAGCGCGCCAACACCGAGCTCGGGCTCGCGCTGTCCGGCGACGAGATCGACTACCTGGCGGCGCAGTTCGCGGCGCTCCGGCGCAATCCCACGGACGTCGAGCTCATGATGTTCGCGCAGGCGAATTCGGAGCACTGCCGGCACAAGGTGTTCAATGCCGACTGGCTCATCGACGGCGTGCGCGCGCCGAAGAGCCTATTCCAGATGATCCGCAACACCCACGCGCACGCGCCGGGCGGCGTGCTGTCGGCCTACAAGGACAACGCCGCGGTCGTCGAGGGCGCGTCGGCCGCGTGGTTCTGGCCGGATCCTCGGTCGGGCGTCTACGCCTACTCCGCGGAGCCCGCGCATGTCGTGATCAAGGTCGAGACGCACAACCATCCGACCGCGATCTCGCCTTATCCCGGCGCCGCCACCGGGTCCGGCGGCGAGATCCGCGACGAAGGGGCGACCGGCCGCGGCGCGAAGCCGAAGGCGGGGCTTACGGGATTCACCGTCTCGCATCTCGAAGTGCCAGGTTTCAGACAGCCGTGGGAGCGTGCATCGCCTGGACGGCCGGCGCGGATCGCCTCGCCGCTGTCGATCATGCTCGACGGGCCGATCGGCGCCGCGAGCTTCAACAACGAGTTCGGCCGGCCGAATCTCGCGGGCTACTTCCGCACCGCGCTGCTCGAGGCGGGCGGCGGGTGGCGCGGCTATCACAAGCCGATCATGATCGCGGGCGGTTTGGGCAACGTGCGCGCCGCGAACGTCGAGAAGGCGGTCCCCGGCCCCGGCGCGAAGCTCGTGGTGCTCGGCGGGCCCGCGATGCTGATCGGGCTCGGCGGCGGCGCGGCGTCGTCGCAGGGCAGCGGCGCGGGCGAGGAGCAGCTCGACTTCGCGTCGGTGCAACGGGGCAACGCCGAGATGCAGCGCCGCGCGCAAGAGGTCATCGACGCCTGCTCCGCGCTCGGTGCCGCGAATCCGATCGCGGCGATCCACGACATCGGCGCGGGCGGCCTCTCGAACGCCGTGCCCGAGATCGTCGATCACAGTCACTGCGGCGCGGTGCTCGATCTGCGCGCGATTCCGAACGACGAGCCCGGCATGAGCCCGCTCGAGCTGTGGTGCAACGAATCGCAGGAGCGCTACATGCTCGCGGTGGAGCCGGGCGACGTGGCGCGGTTCGCCGCGATCTGCGAGCGCGAGCGCTGTCCATACGCGGTCATCGGCGAGCTCACGGCGAGCCGCGAGCTCGTGGTCCGCGACACGCTGCTCGGCGGCGCGCCCGTTGCCATGCCGATGGAGGTGCTGTTCGGCAAGCCGCCCAAGATGACGCGCACGGCGCGGCGTGTGACACCTGCCGCGCCCGCATGGCAGCGCGACCATGTGAGTCTCGCGGCGGCGATCGACCGCGTGCTCGCGTTCCCCGCGGTCGCCGACAAGTCGTTCTTGATCCACATCGGCGACCGCACGGTGGGCGGCATGTCGGTGCGCGACCAGCTCGTCGGCCCGTGGCAGGTGCCGGTCAGCGACGTCGCGGTCACGGCCGCGGCCTTCGAGGGCTACACGGGCGAGGCGCTCGCGATGGGCGAGCGCACGCCGGTCGCGATCTACGATGGTCCGGCGTCCGCGCGCCTCGCCGTCGCCGAGGCGGTGATGAACATCGCGGCGGCCGACGTGGTCGCGCTCGCCGACGTGCGGCTGTCCGCCAACTGGATGGCGGCTGCTGGTCATGCGGACGACGACTACGCGCTCTACGCCATGGTGAAGGCCGTGGGCGAGGAGCTCTGCCCGGCGCTGGGTATCGCGATCCCCGTCGGCAAGGACTCCTTATCTATGCGTACCGTCTGGAGCGACCGCGGCGAGCCGCGGGCCGTGACGGCGCCCGTGTCCCTGATCGTGTCGGCGTTCGCGCCGGTGCGCGATGTGCGCCGAACGCTCACGCCCGAGCTCGCGCGCGACGGGGACACCGTGCTCGTGCTGGTGGATCTCGCGAACGGCATGCAGCGGCTCGGCGGCTCGTGCCTCGCACAGAGCTTCGGCGTGTACGGCGGCGCGCCGCCGGACCTCGACGAGCCCGCGCGGCTCAACGCGTTCTTCGGCGCGCAGCGCGAGCTCCGCGACGCGGGCTTGCTGCTCGCCTATCACGATCGCTCCGACGGCGGGTTGCTCGTCGCGCTCGCCGAGATGGCGTTCGCGTCGCACGTGGGGCTCGACGTCGAGCTCGACGCGAGCGTCACGGACGCGGTCGCGTACCTGTTCGCCGAGGAGCTCGGCGCCGTGCTTCAAGTGCGGCGCGCCGATCTGCCGCGCGCGCAGGGCGTGCTCGACGCGCACGGGCTCGCGCATTCCGTGGTCGGCCGGCCGGCCGCGCATGGCGACATCGCGATCCGGCGCGGCGCGGTCGAGCTCTATCGGGCGGCGCGCGTCGAGCTGCAGCGCAAATGGTCGGAGCTGACCTACCACATGCAGGCGCTGCGCGACGATCCCACGTGCGCCCGCGAGGCGTTCGAGGCGGGGCTCGATCCCGACGATCCCGGCTTGAACGTGAGTTTGAGCTTGCCGTTGCCGGCCGAGCGGCGCGCCGCCGCGAGCGCGGGACGGCCGAAGGTCGCGATCCTGCGCGAGCAGGGCGTGAACGGCCAGCGCGAGATGGCCGCGGCGCTCGACCGCGCGGGCTTCGCCGCGCACGACGTACACATGAGCGACCTCGTCTCGGGACGCGCGGGACTCGACGAGTATCGCGGCGCGGTGGCGTGCGGCGGCTTCTCCTACGGCGACGTGCTCGGCGCCGGCGAGGGGTGGGCGAAGACGATTCTCTATCACGAGCGCACGCGCCGGCTGTTCGAGACGTTCTTTGCCCGCACCGATGCGTTCGCGCTCGGCGTCTGCAACGGCTGCCAGATGCTGTCCGCGCTCAAGGAGCTGATCCCGGGCACCGAGCTCTGGCCGAGATTCCTTCGCAACCGCTCGGACCAGTTCGAGGCGCGGTTGAGTCTCGTCGAGATCGTGTCGAGCCCGTCGGTGCTGCTCGCGGGAATGGCGGGCTCGCGCATCCCGATCGCTACGGCGCACGGTGAGGGGCGCGCCGCGTTCGCGTCGCCAGACGCGCTCGAGCGCTGCGACGCTGCGCTCACGGCCATGCGCTTCGTCTCGAACCGCGGGGAGCCGACCGAACGCTATCCCGCGAATCCGAACGGCTCGCCCCGCGGCATCGCCGGCCTCGCGAACGCCGACGGGCGTGTGACCATCATGATGCCGCACCCGGAGCGGGTGTTCCGCACGACCCAGCTCTCGTGGCATCCCGCCGACTGGGGCGAGTGCTCGCCCTGGCAGCAGCTGTTCGACAACGCGCGGGCCTGGATCGACTGACGCTCCGCGGAGCCGCCGTGCGCGGCGGTGTTTGTCATTCGGTTTGGTTAGCTGTCGTGCCTCGCGCGTAACCGCTTTCGGACCCTAGGCGACCTTCCGGGCGTATAGTTCGAACGCCTGCTTCGGAGGTGCGGTCCATGCGTGCGCAGGTTCTTCGGTTTGTCCGAGTTGCAGCAGCCGTTCTCGTGTGGTCGGTTGCTGGAGCGGATTCCCCTGATCGTGGCGTTGAGCAGGAAGTGCCGCTTACGGAAGCCGAGCGCCTCCAGATCACACTGAGCTTGCTTGAGCAACATCCGGAGTTGGCCTCCAGTCCCGGAGTGAAAGCCGCGGGAGCGTCCTTGGGAGGCCCCGGCCCAACAGATGGGGCGTACGTCGTCTTCTATCCACATACCGATAGTCACGGGATCAAGGAAGCCTTTCAGGCGTTCTGTCTGCGCAAGCACGGGAGCCAAACGTGGACGTGCAACGACGTAACGATTCGACGGTATGTAAGCTTGCCGTCCCAGGATTTCGAGGTCCGCGTAACGGGCGACATCTCATTCGAAGCGACGCTAGCGCTCATCGAGGCGTCGCGACGCGATCTGCAGGCGGGGGCAACCCAGGTTGTCGATCTCCCGAGCACCGCGATCATCATCCTGCCGCTCAGAGACGGTGGCTATCTCATTGATTGGGGCACTAGGGAGGGATACGCGAAGCTCACGATGCGCGCCGAGCTCGCGGAAGGCGGTGATTCCGCCGATCCCGACGCCTGGCATGCGCGCATCGTCGAGTTCCCCGCGCCGCCGTAGCGCGCGGTCCGCTTTTTTGCCGAAGAGCGGATGAAAATAGCCGGTGTGAAGCCGCGCCACGTAACAAGCAGTTGCAGCGGACCGTGAGAGATAAAGTGCCAGGGCACATGGGGCAGCATGCGGCCGCTGGCCGCGGATGAGGTTGTAATGACAATTGAGACAGAACGCGACATCGACGGCCTAAAGCGAGTTGGGCGAGTAGTCGCAGTGGTGCTGCGCGAAATGCTCGATTCCATCGAGGCGGGCATGACGACGGCAGAGCTCGATGAGGTTGGTAGGACGTTGCTCGATCGACACGGCGCGCGATCCGCACCTCAGGTGACGTACAAGTTCCCCGGAGTCACATGCATCAGCGTCAATGAGGAAGCAGCTCACGGAATCCCTGGCCCGAGAGTTATCCGACCTGGCGACGTAGTAAATGTCGATGTGTCGGCGGAGCTGGACGCGTATTTCGCCGACACTGGTGGCACTCGAGTCGTTCCCCCATCGACGCCGATCAAGGATCGGTTGTGTCGTGCGACAAAGCTCGCTTTGCAGGAAGCCGTAGCGGAAGCCCGTGCCGGCCACAAGATCAACCGCATCGGAAAAGCGGTTCAGCGAGTCGCGAAGACGCACCAACTCAAGATCATCAAGAACCTCGCAGGCCATGGTGTTGGACGCAGCTTGCACGAGGAACCAGACAGTATCGTGGGGTATTTCGAGCCGAGAGATACGCGGGAATTGAGGGAAGGGATGGTCATCGCAATCGAACCGTTCCTTTCAACGAAGAGTACGTTTGTGGAGGAGGCCGGGGATGGTTGGACACTCGTCGGCACCGAGGGCAATTTGTCGGCCCAATACGAACATACGTTGATCGTTACGCGCGGTGAGCCGATCATTCTGACGGCGTAGGTACGCGGCTATCGCGGGGGCGCAGCGTGGCGACCGCTGAGCTGCGGTGTTCGGCGACACTCCTGGGAGGTGGTCATGCGCAGTAATCTCACTCTTGCTGTTGGCTTGATCGCCATCGCTGCCGCGCAATCGCAGCCACTGCCCCCGGGACCTCTCCCGGGTTTCAACAGTGCGCGCTAGCACAGGCATGAACTGCGTCGGCGCAAACCCGAGAATGCGCGGCGCACTTCCACCGCTGGTTGGCTCAAACGATCGAATCGTGCTCTTCGACGGCGTCTGTAAGCTCTGTGGCGCCTGGGCAAGATTCCTAATCCGATTTGACCGTGAGCACGTCTTTAGGCTGGCATCCGTGCAGTCCCCGGAGGGTAAAGCCATCCTGGAGTGGATGGGTCTTCCAACCGACCATTTCGAGAGCATGGTTTTGGTTGAAGATAACAGAGCCTTCCTGCAGTCCACGGCATTCATTCGGGTCGTCGCTCGGATGCCATTTCCATGGCCCCTAGCAGCGGTGATTTGGCTGATCCCATCCTTCATTCGCAACTGGCTATACGACCGAGTGGCCTTGAACAGGTATGCGATCTTTGGCAGGCATGAGGCTTGCCTGCTTCCTACGCCGGATCATGAGAGGCGCTTTCTCAGTGCCCATGCGGGCGTCCAACAAACGGACGTGGATCGTGTCCCGCGTAGTGGTGTAAGAGCGGCGGCCGCGAGCTAGAGCGGCAGTCATCGTGAGTCTTGGTAAGGTTGGGTTACCACACCTTAACTTCACCGAGGATCAACACGATGACCACCAAGACCAATATCGCACTG
>DASQOL010000059.1:0-4085 GCA_035644475.1 Gammaproteobacteria bacterium
GCGGGTCCGCTAGAGGACCTGCCGCTCACCCTCGTCGCCTCGGCGCTCGGGGTGGCACTGCTCATGATGTTCGTCTACTACCGGGCGCGCGACTTCCGGCGCGCGGCCGAGATCCAGGCGGAGCAGAACGAGCGCAATCAGCAGGCGATCCTGCGGCTGCTCGACGAGCTGTCGAGCCTCGCCGACGGCGACCTCACGGTGCAGGCCACGGTTACCGAGGACATCACCGGCGCGATCGCCGACTCCATCAATTACGCGATCGAGGCGCTGCGCGAGCTCGTCGCCACGGTCAACGACTCCTCGATTCTCGTCGACGCCGCGGCCAAGCAGACCGAGGGCACGTCGCGCCACCTGCTGCGCGCGAGCGAGACCCAGGCGAAGCAGGCGGCGGCGGCCTCCGAGTCGATGGGGCGCATGGCCGCGTCCATCGAAGAGGTGTCGGGCAACGCCGAGCGCTGCTCCGACGTGGCGCGGCACTCGGTCGAGATCGCGCACAAGGGCGGCGAGGCCGTGCGCCGCACGATCGCGGGCATGAACACGATCCGCGAGACGATTCAGGACACGTCCAAGCGCATCAAGCGGCTCGGCGAGAGCTCGCAGGAGATCGGCAACATCGTCGAGCTCATCGAGGAGATCGCGGAGCAGACCAACATCCTCGCGCTGAACGCGTCGATCGAGGCGTCGCGCGCCGGCGAGGCGAGCCGCGGGTTCGCCGTGGTCGCCGACGAGGTGCAGAAGCTCGCCGAGCGCTCGACCAACGCCACCAAGAAGATCGAAGTGCTCGTGAGCACGATCCAGTCCGATACGAACGAAGCCGTCGTCTCGATGGAGCGCAGCACCACCGACGTCGTCGGCGGCGCGCTGCTCGCCGAGAACGCCGGCGCCGCGCTCGACGAGATCGAGCAGGTCTCGCACCAGATCGCGAGCCTCGTGCACAACATCTCGGGCTCCTCCAAGGAGCAGTCGAGCGTCGCCGGCGCGATCACGAAGAACATGCACGTTCTGCGCGAGATCAGCGCCAAGACCACCGAGTCCACGGCCGCCACGTCGAGCGCGATCAGCAAGCTCTCGGAGCTCGCCTCGCAGCTGCGCAAGACAGTCGCGGGCTTCACGCTGCCAGACCACGGCGGGTCGACCGGCGTGCTGTCGGCGGCGCGTGTCGCCGCGAACCTGAAACGCCCCGCGGCCGAGCCGGACGGCGAGGCCGAGCCGGAGCCGGAGCCCGAACCGGAGGTCATAGAGCGGCGCCGCCAGTCGGGCTGACTCGAGAGCGGTGATGGCGGTCGGCAGCATGGATGACCTCGCGGCCCACTCGTTCGAGTTGGTCAACCGGGAGCTCGCGAGCACGCTCGACGCGGCGCGGCGCGAGCTCGAGGAGTTCGTCGACGGCCACTCCGGCAACGACGCGTTGGTCCGCACGGCCGAGCTCTTACATCTCGCTCGTGGCGCCTTGAAGATCGTCGAGATTCATGGCGCTGCGATGCTCGCCGAGGAGATGGAGCAGACCTGCCGGCGACTCGCCGAGACCGCGGAGCAGGGCAAGCCCGATCAGGGCCTCGAGGCGCTGACGCGCGCGATGGTGCAGCTGCCCGCGTACCTCGAGCGGCTGCTCTCTGGCGGCAAGGACGTCGCGCTCGCGCTGCTGCCGCTGCTCAACGACCTGCGCCAGGCTCGCGACAAGCCCACGCTGTCCGAAGGCACGCTGGTGCTGTTGAACGCCGGGCCGTTCGAGCGTCACCCGCAGAACCGTTCGGGCAGCGCCCCGGCGGCCGACGTGGCGCGTGGCTTCGAGAAGGTCGCGCAGCGGCTGCGGCCTTCGTTCCAAGCGGCGCTGCTCGGCTGGATCCGCGGGGGCGAGGTTGGGCGGCATCTCGAGGAGCTGCTGCGCGTCAGCACCGCGCTCGAGCGAGCGGCCGGGAGCGAGCAGGTCCAGCAGCTCTGGTCGGTGCTCGCGGCCGTGTTCACCGCGATCCGCGCCGGCGGCCTCGAGCCGACCGTCACGCTCAAGCGGCTCATCGGCCAGGCGGATCGCCAGCTCAAACGGCTCATCGACGGCGGTGAGTCCGCGCTCGTGAGCGCGCCGCCGGTGGACCTCGTCAATAGCCTCCTCTATTACGTCGGCCGCGCCGACTCGAACGATCCGCGGATCCTGAAGCTCCGCGAGACTTATGGTCTGGCCGAGATGTTGCCGGGCGAGGAGCAGATCGAGCAGGCGCGCGAAGGCCTCGCCGGCCCCAGCGTCAAGCTCATGCGCACGGTGGCTCAGGCGATCAAGGAGGATCTCGCGGCGGTCAAAGACGTGCTCGACATCTTCGTCCGCACGGGCATGCAGGACGTCGGCAAGCTCGGCCCGCAGCTCGAGATGCTGAAGAAGATCGGCGACACGCTCGGCGTGCTCGGGCTCGAGAAGGCGCGCATCGAGATCCAGCGCGAGACGCAAGAGCTCGGCGCAATCGTCGCGGCCAGCAAGTCGCCGGGACAGGCGGCGCTCGAGAAGGTCGCCGCGACGTTGCTCGACGTGGAGGACACGCTCGACCGCGAGCTCGTGCGGGCCATAGTGCCGGGCGACGGTACCGAGCCGGACAGCTCCGACACGCAGCACCAGCACGTCACGCAGGCCGTGATGGGCGAGTGCATCGTCAACCTCACCAAGGTCAAGGAAGCCGTGATCCAGCTCGTCGACCATCCGGGCGACGTGCGCACGCTCGAGGTTGCGAAACCGCAGCTCAAGGGCATCGTGGCGGGCTTGCTGATGCTCGGCAAGACGCAGGCCGTGAAGGTCGTTGAGCGCGTCGGCGCGGTGATCGCTACGCGGCTCGCGCCGAGCGGCGCGGCGCTCAAGCCGGAGCACTTGGAGCGGCTCGCCGACGCGATCGTCAGCGTCGAGTACTACATGGAGACGGTGAGCGCGGGCCGTAACGACCCGTGGTACATGCTCGAGAACGCCGAGCGCTGTCTCGACCTGCTCGAGACGCTCCCGATCATGAAGCCGGCGCGGGCCGCCGAGGCGCCGCCGCCGCCGCCACCGAAGCCGAAAGAGCCGGTGCGCAAGCCCGTGATGGAGGTCGACGAGGACCGCTCCGATCCGGAGCTCGTCGAGCTGTTCATCGAGGAAGCGAAGGAAGAGATCGCGACGATCGAGCGGCAGATCCCGGCTTGGGCTCAAAACCTCGAGAACACCGAAGCGCTCATCGCGGCCCGCCGCTCGTTCCACACGCTCAAGGGCAGCGGCCGCATGGTCGGCGCACAGCTGCTCGGCGAGTACGCGTGGAACCTCGAGAATCTCCTCAACCGGCTGATCAACCAGACGCTCGAGTCGACGCCCGCGATGCTGGCGTTCCTGGTCGAGGCCTCGAAAGCGTTGCCGCAGCTGATCGAGCAGCTCGAGCTCGGTCTCGCGCCGAAGGTCGACGTTCACCTACTGATGAAGCGGGCGGAGGCGTTCGCCGAGGGCGACCCCGAGGCGGAGAGCTTGACCGGTCAATCGCTGCGCGTCGCAGTGCTCGCCGCGCCCGAGCCCCCCGCGGAGCTCGAGACCGAAGCCATGGATCCGGTGCTCGCCGACATCTTCGTCAAGGAGATGCGCGGGCACGTCGCGGTCATTCACGCCTACGTGAGCGCCGCCCAACGGGGAGCGGCCCCGCATCCGGTCGAGGAGCCGCTCTACCGCGCGTGCCACACGTTGCTCGGCAGCGCGCGCATGGCCGGGTTCGAGCCGGCGATGGCCGTCGCGGGACCTCTGTCGGAGCGGCTGCGATGGCACTTCGAGGGCGGCTCGGGGCTCACCGATGCCGCCGTCGAAGCGCTGGCCGCCGCGGCGGCGCAGATTGACGCGATGGCCGATGCGCTGACCTCCGGCGCGGAGTACTCGCCGGATCCAGAGTTGCCGGCCCGGCTCGGGGCGCTCGCCGATAGCGGCGCGCGAGCCCCGGCCGCCGAGCGCGCGGAGCCGGACGAGGAGCAAGCGCTGCCTGAGGACGAGCGGGCGGTCGACGCCGGTGCCGAGGCGGCGCAGTTCGATCCGGAGATCGCCGCGATCTTCGCGGAAGAAGCGGCGGAGATCCTCGACGGCTCCGAGCGCGCGC
>DASQOL010000060.1:0-6656 GCA_035644475.1 Gammaproteobacteria bacterium
TACGAACGGAGTGACGAGGAACGCCGGCGCGAGAGGTCGAGATAACCCCGCGCGCGCTCGATGAACGGGTGGAACCACCGCCCCGATGCGAGATCGTTCGGCGTGAGGCTGCTGAAGCGCCGGAACTCGCGAATCATGTGCGACTGGTCGGCGTAGCCGAGATCCACCGCGACGGTCGCCCAGTCGACGTCCGCGCCACGGCCGGCGTACGCGAGCCCGGCTTGGAACCGCGCGAGTGTGCAGTAGAGTTTCGGCGCAACCCCGACCGAGTCGCGAAATCGGCGCGCCAGGCATTGCCGGGAGACGCCCGCGGCGTCCGCCATCCGCTCCACGCTCACTCGGCCGCGGCTCGCGACCGCCCAAGCGGCCAGACCGGCGCAGTCGAGCGACGCCGCGCTCGACCGCGTCAGCTCGAGCCGCGACAGCATCGTCCGCTCGAGGCGCTCGATCCGCGCGAGCTCACCCTCGGCGCAGATCTGCTCGGCAAGGTCCGTCGCGGGCGCGCCCCACAGGTCTCCGAGGTGCACCACTCGATCCGTGACCGCGGAGCTCGGCACGCCGAGCAGCGCCGCGCCGCCGGCGCGAAAGTACACGCCGACCATCTCGGCGCGGTCCGGTGCGTGTGCCGGACCCACGGCGCTCAGCGCGCCGAGCACCGTGGCTACCGGCCGAACACCGTCGATCCAGCGACCCTGGGGAGTGCAGGCGTGATCCAAAGTCAGCGTGAGCGACACATGACCGTCGGCGAACAGGGGTGACGAGAACGAATCGCCCGCGCCGAAAACCGCCTCGTAAATCGGGCGCCGCCGCCGGGTGTCTTCGACCGCGGCGGCGCGGGTAAAGGTGAAGAACGAACGCACCGGCGCGCGCAACGGTTCGGAGGGCGCGAATTCGCGGTATACGACGATCGGCGGCGGCCGCATGGCGCCCTCTATATAGCAGATTCGCGTCGCGCGGCGCACATCGGGGCAACGGCGTCCCACGGCGATTCCATTTCTTCTAGCCGGCCGTTGCTGCTCCGAGCGACTCTGCCGTCGTTGCCAACCAGAGGAGTGCTCAACCATGCATCGATCGCTGATGGGAGCGACCGCGGCTATCGTTACTTCGACGTTCGCGCCGCTCGCCGTGCACGCGGCGGACACTTTCGATCCCGAAACCGTCATCGCCCTCGAGCGCCAAGCGCTCGATCGCTGGGGCCGCGGCGACCCGGGCGGCTATCTCGAGATCTACGCGCCCGAAGTCACCTACTTCGATCCCCAGCGCGAGCGGCGCGTGGACGGGCTCGATGCACTGAAGGCCGCCTTCGAGCCGATCAAGGGTCTCGTCAAGACGAGTCGCTACGAGATCATCGGGCCAAGGGTCTACCACGACGGCAACTTGGCCGTGCTGTCGTTCAATCTCGAGACCCACGGCTCGCTCGGCGACGGCCCCATCACGATGACGCGGTGGAACGTGACGTCGGTGTACGCGCTGATCGACGGACGGTGGAAGATCGTCCATCACCACTTTTCGATCACGAAGCCGGGCCCTTGAGCCCGCCGCCGATCAGCCGTGCGGGTGCTTGTGGATAGGATCCACCCAATACACGGCTTCGGGTTGCTCCACGGCCGCGATGTCGAGGTTCACGACGACGGCCTCGTTGTCGCTCCGCACGAGCACGCACTCGAGCGGCTCGGACGTGCTCGCGTTGATTTCCTGATGCGGCACGTACGGCGGCACGTAGATGAAGTCGCCGGCGTCGGCCTCGGCGACGAACTCGAGCCGCTCGCCCCAACGCATGCGCGCCTTGCCGCGCACCACGTAGATCACGCTCTCGAGCGGCCCGTGGTGATGGGCGCCGGTCTTGGCATTCGGCTGGATCGTCACGGTGCCGGCCCAGAGCTTTTGCGCGCCGACTCGCGCGTAGTCGATCGCCGCCTTACGATTCATGCCCGGCGTTTGCGCGGTGTTCGGGTCGAGCTGGCCCGCACGGACCACGCGGACGCCCTGCTCTCGCCAATCCGGCGCGCCGGCCTGCTCCGTCATCGGCGCGAAAGCCGGCCTATTGAGCCGGCTTGTGCGGCAGGTGCAGAGACATCAACACAACGGTGCCGTCGATCGCGCTGAACCAGTGCGGCGTCTTCTCGGGCACCATCACGAAGTCGCCCTTCGCGACCTTGCGCGACTGCCCGCCCTCGATGCCGGTGCCGCTCAGGTTCTCAGCGTTCGTGCGTTTCTCCTCGGTGAGCTTGCCGCCCGTGACGAGGGTTGCCGAGCCGTCGACCACGTAGAAGAGCTCGGCCTCGGTCTCGTGGACGGCTGCGTTGCCCACCGACGCGCGGTACTCCAGGCTTACGTTGTACGGCGCAAGCTGGATCAGCGACTGGGCGATGATCGCCTGGTCCTTCCGATCGGCCTTGGCCTTGGCAATCATCGCCTGGACCTCGGCGGCCGAGACCATCGTTCTCGATGCGGCCGGCGACGGCGCCTGTTGGGCGAAAACGGGGCCCGCAAGAACGAGCGAAGCGAGACAGGTAGTGAGTGTGCGCATATAAGTCCTCCCTTGTCGCGCATCCTAGCAGCTCGTGGCTATACTCGGCGCTTTCACCGACTCATGTGACCGGGGGGGTTACTCGTGACTACTTTGAATTTCAGCCGGGCGAATATCGGCAAGGCCGCTGTCATCGCGTGTGTCTTGGGCTTCGGATCGACCGCCTTCGCGGCGCTCGCGCCGGACTTCGTGGCCAAGCTCACGGCCGAATCGCGGCCGCTCGAGGACCGTGTACGCGACGGCGCGCGACGGCCCTACCAGGTCATGCAGCTCTTGGGCGTCGACGCCGGCATGACGGTGCTCGACGTGGGCGCCGGCGGCGGCTGGTTCACGCGGGTGCTGTCGGGCGCCACCGGCCCGAGCGGCAAGGTGACCGCCCAGTTCGGCGCGCGGGCGTTACAGCAGAACAACGGCCAGGCGCAGAAAGACCTCGCCGCGTCGCTCGGCAACACCGAAGCGGCCTTCGTCAACGTGAGCGAGCTGCCGGCCAACAGCTTCGACCGCGCCCTCACCGCGCTCAACATGCACCACATGAACGCCGAGCGCGCGCTGCCCTATCTCAAGGACATCTTCGGCGTGCTGAAGCCCGGCGGTCAGGCGGCGATCATCGATCACGTCGGCCTCGCGACCATCGACAACTCGCGGCTCCACCGCATGCTGCCGTCCGACGTGAAAGCTTGGATTCAGCAGACGGGATTCGAGATCGTGGCCGAGCCCGACATCCTGCGGACCACCGCCGACGATCACACGCGCTCGGTCGACGATCCGGTCCTGGGACGCGACATCGACCAGTTCATGTTCATCGTGCGCAAGCCGCAAAAGTGACCTGTCCCTAATTCTTCCGGCCCTATTTTCCGGGGAAGCCGATGCAAAGAACAAGATATCCGCGTGAGCAGATGCACCGCATCAAGTACACGAAGCTCACGGAGGCGCAGATCGGCGCGAAGCTCGCCGCGACTTCCGGCCCCACGAGCGCGTCACCCCTCTCGGACGTGCTCGTCGGCAAGTCGCTCACGATCAAGACCGACGACGGTCCCACGCTCGTATATCGATTCTCGAGCAACAACCGGCTGGCGGTCGCGGAGAACGGGGGCAAGACGGTGGCGGCCGGCTACGGCGCGCTCACGCTCGATCACATGGCGATGTTCTCGCACCTCTTGCCGGGCACGCAGCGTGGCTACCAGGTAGTAATCGATCAGGCGACGAACCTCGCGACGGTGTTCGAGGTCTGGTTCGGCGGCTACGACGACAAACGCGAAGTGCAACGCCAGATCTACTACGGCTACGTCGAGCAGCCCGGTAAGGAGCCGCCGAAGGACCGCCACGGCATCACCAACCGCATCGAGGGCAAGGGCTTCTACTGGAAGCAGGACAACGGCGTCGAGACGATCGAGTACTACCCCACGGTTCTGTACTCGAACTTCGTGGAGCTCACTCGCCTCGGCGGCGAGCTGTCGTTCTGCGCCCCCACGGACTACGTGAAAATCGACGACGAGCTCTACATCTACTCGCGCGTCGAGTGCGAATTCTCCGGCACGATGACGCTCTACGTGCTGAACGCCAACCGCGCCGAGCAGGTCGGCGTGCGCTTGGGGTTCGACGAGAGCGACGCGCTCGAATACTACGTGTTCCGCGGCCAAGGCGAATGGGTCGGCCAGATCGCGCAGTTCGAGCCGTTCGGCGACGTCGGCACCAAGATTACGATGGGCACCCGGCAGCTGCCGCAGGCCAAGGGCGGCCGGCTCGTCTACCGGCCGTTCAAGACCAATCCGTCGGTGCCGAAAGCCGACCTCGACGCTGCCATCGCCAAGACCAAGTCGATCTTCCCCGAGCGCAACGCAATGGCCGGCAACAAGGGGCCGATCAGCACCTTCCTCGCGGGCAAGAAGCTCACGCTGCGCTACGACAACGGCCCCGTCGTTCAATACGAGTTCGACGACGTCGCCAAGCTCCGCTGGCGCCGCGAGGGCGAGACCGCGTGGCGCGACGAGCAGTACGAGTCGTGGGAGTCGGCGCCCGGCGTGATCATGTTCGGCCACCTCCTGAGCGGTGCACCGGACCACGACGCGTACTCGGTGGTGATGGACTTCGACCACGCGCTCGTCACGACCCTGCACGGCACGATGGGCACGCCGTACATGGCAAACGAGGCCGCGGTGAAGACGCTGTTCGGCGTCATCGAGATGGACGGCCTCGTGCCGCCGAAGTATCGGCGTCATCAGTTCACCGACGAGCTCGTCGGCCGGTGTGTGAGCTGGAACTACTCGCCGGGGCTCACGTCGATGCACCTGTACGCAACGCCGCACTCGCTCTCGTGGATCATCTTCCTCGAGAACGGCTCGGGCGGTTTGGAATGGAGCGGGCCCGCGTCGTACGTGAAGATCCGCGACGAGCTCTACTTCGCGTATTGGCTCGAGGAAGCCTGCAACGGCACGCTCGGCACGATCCTGATCAACCTGAGGACGATGCGCAACGCGGGCGTGGATTATCACGCCGACGCGAATGGCCTGCGGTTGACGTCGATCGGCGCGCACGCGCGGCAAGCGGGCAGGTTCAACGTCGCGAAGTATTTCGACATCAGTACTTGAGCCGACGGAGAACGACGATGAACAAGACCGTTGACTCCGCCCGCCGCCGTTTCATCTGGAACGCGGGGGCTGCACTGTCGGCGCCACTCGCGGTGGTCGCTTCAAGCGCGTCCGCAAGCACGACCTCGGACGAGAGCTCGCTCAACACCCGTCTCGCGATGCTCGAGGACGCAAACGCGATCCGCGAGGTCGCGCGTGCCTATGTGAAGCACGTGAACGCCGGCGCGCACGCGGAAGTCGCATCACTGTGCACCGATCCCGCCGCGGCGCGGCTCGATGGCATCCGTGCGCTGACCGCCGATCCGCACGGCCACGACGACGCGATCGACATCGCCGCCGACCGCCGAACGGCAACGGCGCGGATCAGCCATGCGGCGGAGACGGAGCGGCCGATCGAGCCACCCTGCCCGCTCGTCGAAATGGCGCGCGCCCAAGGCGGCGGCGTCACGCGGAAAACCGAGCGTGGCGTGCTCGAGGGCTCGTTCGTGAAGATCGACGGCGTCTGGAAGATCGAGCGAGCCGCGTTCCGAACGGATTAGGGCCGGTCCAGCCCGGATAGGCTCACCCAGCGTTTAACAATCAACAGGTTACGCGAGATATTTAATGCTCCAGACGAGCTAATGATTCCGCGGAATCGTTCAGCACGTTTCGGCGTCACAGTCCCAGCTTCGCCTTGAGGATGCGCGCGCGATCGCGAGAGACCGTGAGCTCGGTCCTCGCGGTATCTTTGAGACGAACGATCAGCCGGCCGGCGAAGCCTGCATGCACCTCCAAGAGATGGTCGAGGTTCACGATCACGCCGCGGTGAATTCGCACGAAACGCGCGGGGTCGAGCTTTTCCTCGAGCTCCGCGATCGTCTGGTCGACGACATGGGTGCGCTGCACTGTGGCCGCGAACGTGAGCTTGTCGCGCGCGTACAGATGCGTGACGTTCCGAACGTCGATCACGGTGATCTTCTCGCCCGATCGTGATGCCAGGCGCGCGACCCAAGCACCGCCCGAGCGTGCCTGCAGCGCGGCCGTGATTTGACCCAGCACGGCACGGACGTCGTCGCGTCGTGCCGCGCGCGTAAGAAACCGGTCGGCTTTCGTCAACGCGCGATCGAGTTGGTCCGCGTCGATGGGCTTCACGAGATAGTCGACCGAGTCGGCCCGGAACGCCTCGAGCGCGTACTCGTCATACGCCGTTGTGAACACGATCAGCGGGCTCTGGGGCAATTCCGCCAACAGCTCGAAACCCGAGAGCCCGGGCATGCGGATATCCAGGAACAGGACGTCCGGACGCAATCGTGACAAGTCGGCGAGCGCTTCCACCGGGTCCGTCGAGGTCCCGAGAATCTCTACGCGGCCCGTCGCGTAGAGCATTCGCTCGAGGCGCTCGATCGCGGGCCGTTCATCGTCCAAGAGATAGGCGGTGATCACCCGCGCGCTCGGAAGGCCACTGTCGTCCAACCGTCCCCACGCGTGATCCGCAAAGGATCCTCGTCTCCGAATAGGACCGTTAGCCGCTTGCAGAGAGTGTCGAGACCGTGACCGGC
>DASQOL010000061.1:0-26629 GCA_035644475.1 Gammaproteobacteria bacterium
TTGCCGCGCTCGTCGCGGCGCCAGCGGCGGTCGCGCAGAAGGCGACGGCGCCGAAAGCAGCCGCGCACAAGCGCACCGCTTGGGGCGAGCCCGACATCGCGGGGGTCTACGCCGAGTTTTCGATCGCGCCACTCGAGCGGCCCGCCGAATTCGGCGAGCGCGAGTACCTCACGCAGGAAGAGTTCGCGCAGTTCGAGAAGCAGCGCCTCGATGCCGTGAACGAAGACGACGAGACGATTCCGGGCACGGCCGCCGACGTGCACTACGACATGGGCACGTTCAAGCTGAGCCAGAACGAAGGCGTCACATCGCCGAACATGCGCACGTCGATCGTGACCACGCCGAAGAACGGCCGAATCCCGGCGCTAACGCCCGCCGCCGTTGCGCGCCGCGACGCGCGCGCCGCCGCGCGCAAGGGCCACGAGTTCGACGGCCCCGAGCAGCGCTCGCTCACCGAGCGCTGCATCGTGTGGCCGAGCACGCTGCCGCCGATCCTGCCGGGCGGTTACAACAGCAACCTGCAGATCTTCCAGGGGCCGGGCCACGTCGTGATCCAGGGCGAGATGGGCGACGCGCGGGTCGTGCGCACCGATGGCCGCAAGCCGACGGAGAGCCTGCCGCAGTGGAACGGCACGTCGGTGGGACATTGGGAGGGCGAGACGCTCGTCGTGGAGACGTCGGGCTTCAATCCCGAGACCGCGTGGCGCAACGCGAGCGAGAAGATGAAGGTGACCGAGCGCATCACGCGCATCGACGAGGACACGCTCGAGTACGCGTTCACAGTCGTCGACCCGGATTCGTGGGAGCAACCCTGGGGCGGCGTGTATCCCCTTACGCAGATGGACGGCTTGCTGTTCGAGTACGCCTGCACCGAGGGCAACTACGGCATGGCGAACATTCTTGCGGGGCAGCGCAAGGCGGACCGGGACGCGGCCGCGAAGAAGTAGCCGCACCGCGTTCGACGGCAGGCGCTCGCCGCGGACGCGCCGCCGGTTGCGGTTCGCTGCGATGAGGAGGAACGGCTATGAGGTTGATTCCGCCAAGTTTCGTTGCCCTCGTTGCCCTGATCGTCACGGCGCCCGCCGCGGCGCAGGACTGGAAGACGGTGAACGTCATCGACGACGGCTTCCGCGCGAACTATCCCGGCGACCCCGCCGTCGAGAAGATTTCCTACGAGTCCGAGTTCCACTTCAAACTGCCGGGCCGCGTTTACCGCGCGGCCGATGACTTCGGCCGCTACTCGACCACGGTCGTCGACTACCGCCACGCCGAGCGGCTGCACAGCGAGCGATCCGCCAAGTGCCTCGCAGCCAACGGAGCGAATCAGCAAGACGGCGACACGTGCCAAAACGACTTCATCATGGAAGTCGCCGGCGCGATGGACCATGCGGTCGGGCGCTTCCTCGTGCGCGATGGCGTGAAGGTCACGCACTACGGCGCGTACTACATCGATCTCGTGTCCGGACGCCAGCTGCAGCTCACGAATTCCGATCGGTCGCGCACCTACGTCGCCGTGCACCAACATGCCGGCCGGCTGTACATCCAGGAGGCTACGGTGCCCGCCGGGATGCCGGAGCCGATCCTGTTCATGCAGTCGCTCGCGTGGTTGAACGATCAAGGCCTCGTGATCCGCTATCGGACGCTTTACACCGAAGGCTACGCCGACTGGAAGTTCCCGCAGCCCGCGGCCCCGGCGCATTCGCTGCGCGACGTCGACGTTTCGCGCGAGCAGCCGCCCCGCCCTCCACCCCCGCGCTAGAGGAGTCGAACGATGCCCACGAGATTCCATGTCGCCGCGTTGCTGGCGATCCTCGTCCCGGCCGTTCCCGTGCTCGCGCATCATTCGCACGCGAGCTACGACACCTCGAAGTGGATCCTGCTCACGGGCACGGTCAGGCGCGTCGTCCTGATCTCGCCGCACTCGATCGTCTATCTCGACGTCAAGGACGATCGCGGCGAGACGGCGACCTGGGCTCTCGAAGCAACCGCGCCGGCGGGCATCTTCCACAACGGCGTCAAGCGCGAGGACGTGCAGGCCGGCGATACGATCATGGCGCGCTGCCACCAGCTCAGGGACGGCGCGAACGGCTGTCTGCTCGGGTTCGTCACGCCCATGCACGGCGACCCCGCGCGCGGCCACGGCGTAGAGCGCCAATGGGACTGAGCGCCTAGCCCCAGGTCGGCAGAAACGCGTAGCGTTCGGCGTACTCGAGCATCTGCTCGCCGAAGTCCTCGGGATACTCGATCCGCACGTCGACGATCTCGCCGTCGCGCTCGACGGGCACGAGCCGCGGTCCGATGAAGCCCCAGTAGGCTGGCACGTCGAGCTTCTCGTAGCGCATCAGCACCTCGGCGTGCATCGCCGGGTCGACCTTCACCGCGTAGCGCTCGACGAGATCGCGGATCGCGTCGTAGTCGCCTTCCGACTTGATCCGCTGGAGCTCGCAGAGCAGCCGGCCGAAGAGCCCCCGCAGCTTCGCGTAGTCGCGGATCACGAAGTAGGTCTTGCCGTCGCGCACGCGCCGCTCGATCACGTTGTCCGGCCGCCCTTGCTCGTACGCCCACGCGGCAACCAGCTGCCGGTTCCGCATGTGGTCTTCCTCGATGTCGTTGCCGGGCAGGATGCGGTACAGCTGCTGCTGCAAGCCGCCGCGGATGTAGCGCTCGTACTCCACCTGGCCCACCTCCACCGAAGGCATGAGGCCGAGCTCGACGAGCTTCGGGTCGATCGCGTAGTAGAGCGCGACCAAGTCGGCGCGCGCTTCCTCGAGCACGGAGCCGTAGTTCTTGAGCGTCTCGTGCAGCGGCCCGACGCCGGGATCGATTCGGCCCGACCCGTGACCGATGACCTCGTGCATGTCGGTGTGCAGCGCCGCCGCAAGCCGGCCTAAGCGCGCGCCGCGTTCGGCGTCCGCCTGTTCCCACGCGAACTCGCGGTCGGCGCCGTGGCGAATCTCGTCGGACGCCTCCACGATGTTCGCGAGGTACACCGATTTCGAGCCGTGCCGTTGGCGGATCCAATCGGCGTTGGGCAGATTGATGCCCACCGGCGTCGTGGGCGCCGCGTCGCCGGTCTCGATCACCACCGTGATCACGCGGCCGATGATGCCCGTGCAGTCGGGCTTCTTGTGCCGGTCGAGAATCGGCATGCGGTCCTCGAACCACTGGGCCTCCGCCGCGATCGCGTCGATGCGCTTGGTGGCCTCGGGATCGCGAAACGAGACCACGGACTCGAACGACCCGCGCATGCCGAGCGGATCGTTGTAGACCTCGATGAAGCCGTTGATCGCGTCGACGCTCGACTCCGTGTCGCGCACCCACGCGATGTTGTAGGCGTCCCAGTCGCGGAGATCGCCGCTGCGATAGAACGCGACGAGCTTCGCGAGGGCGTCGCGCTGCGCGTCGTTCTCGGCGACGCGCGCCGCGTTCTCGAGCCAACCGACGACGGGCTCGAGCGCCTCCGTGTAACGTCCGCCGACCTTCCACACCTGCTCCGCGAGACCGCCGTTGTCGCGCACGAGCCGGGAGTTCAGGCCGAACGAGACCGGAGCCGGGTCGTTGCGCACGCTTCTCGCGGCGTAGAAATCCGCGACCTCGCGCTGCGTGATGCCGTCGCCATAGAAGTTGACGGCCGAAGCGGCGAGCACATCCGCCCCGCCCTTGCTCACGAGCTTGGCGTCCACGGCGGGGTCGAACATCTTGGGCCCGAGCTCGGCGAGCAGCTCGTCCAACGTTTGGCCGTCGCGCAACGGGAACCGACCCGGCGTGGCCCTCACGAAGCGCTCGAAGGCGGCGGGCTCGAAGCCCGGGTCGAACTTGTCGTTCGAGTAGTGGTGGTGGATACCGTTCGAGAACCAGAGGCGCTTCAAGTACACGACGAGCGCGCGGAAGTCGGCCGTATCGCGATTGCCGGGATAGTGCCGAACGACCTCCTCGAGCGTGCGCTTGATCGCGAGGTTGTAGCGGTACTTCTGATCGAAGATGAGCTCGCGACCCGACAGCGCCGCTTCGTACAGGTAGTACAACAGCGTCTTCGTGCGCAGATCGACCGCCTCGAAACCGGGTACGCGATAGCGCAGTACCGAGACGTCGGCGAACCGTTCCGCCTCGAAGCGGAACGCGTCGGCCGCAGCCTCCACCGGTGCTGCGGCGGCCGGCGCCGGCGTCGCGGTAACGGTCGTGGGGGCGTCTTGTCCGCCGGTGCCGCCGGCAATCGTGGTCGTCAACATCGATCCGATCCTGAGTTACTGGTTAAGAGTGCGCCTCGTTCCGGGCACGGGAGGATCATGACACAAGGCCGCGGCCGGCCACGAGCCGCGCAGCTCACGATTGCGCGCGGGAACCAACGTGGCCGCGCGCCCGGCGCGAGCGTTGCCTGGGTGCGGCGACGCGGTAATATCAGTCACTGCTTCGGGGGAAAGACGATGCTACACCCAAGAAACCGCAAGCTCCGCGAGACCGTCCCGACCCGCCGCAGCGCGGCCGCGGTCGCCGCGGCGCTGGCCGTCACCGCAGCGACCGGCGCGTGGCCTGCGCGCGCAAGCGCGCAAGCGCCGAGCACCTCCTGCGCGCAAATCGAATCGAACGTCGACCGGCTCGCGTGCTACGACCGCGCGTTCCCTCCGGCGTCGGCCGCCGCGCCGAAGCCCGCCGCGGCGGCGGCACCGGCGGCGCCCGCGCGTTCCCTGCCGGAGGCGGAGCCCGCCGACGGCGCCTCGCACGTGGCCACCGAGCCGCGCGCGGAGCCTCGCGGCGCGCGCGGCAGCGCGGCGCAGCCCGCGCCGGAGCCGCCCGCCCCGGCCGTCCCGGCCGCCACCGCCACCGCGCGGGCCGCACCGGCGCCCGCACAAGCGGCGCAGGTCGATGCCGACGTCGTCCCCATCATCATCGTGAACGTGCGCGATACGCCGGGCCGCAACGCGAAGGTCTTCACGGCCGACAACGGCACGATCTGGGTACAAACCGACAGCGCCGCGCTCAACGTGCCCGAAACGCCGTTCAACGCGCAGATCAAGAAGGGAATGGTCGGCAGCTTCTTCCTCGTGCCGACGAACAAGGGACGCGCCGTGCGCGTCCGCCGCGGCGAGAACTAGCGTTCGTCGAGGTGCTTGTCGAGCCTGCCGAGCTCGCGTAGGTCCCGATAATAGCTGTCCGGATCGCAGGCCGACTGCTCGCTCACGTCCACGTTGTCGTCGCGCGCCGAGCCGCGCTTGCGCACGAGCGGCTGCGCGTAATACGGGTCGTAGATCGTGATCGTGCGCTCCATCGACAGCTTGTCGGCGGCGAAGTCGTAGCGCTCGACGACGCGCGTACCCTCGCCCTTCATCGGCAATCCCGAGCCGTCGAGCCACGCGGGCATGAGATGCGTGGTCTCGATGGTGAGCGAGCTCCCTTCCCAGCGGCCGACCGAGAAGCCGAGCGACGTGTCCGGCGTGTCGTCCGTCGGCTTGCGGCCGTCCATCCACACGCGGCGGGGCGTGTTGTGCTCGACGTAGATGAACAAGTAGTGGTCGCCGGAGTCGACCACCTCCATGTTGTACGGCGAGCCGATCAGGCGCGGCAGGCCGAGCGGCAGGCAGCGTAACGCCGTGTCCTGCCAGTGATCCTTCGACTCGAACACGCGCTTACCCTCGGCCGTGAACGGCGTGGGCTTCGGCTCGAGGTCGTCGACGGTGACGTGCCAGTGATAGTTGTTGCGCCACGCGCCCGAGATGTCGATCGGATAGTTGTTGCGGCCGTTGCCGTATCCGTAGCTCGTGCGCGTCGTGTGCACTTGATTCGGATCGGCCGCCTTGGTGTCGGCGCCGCGGCCCGTGAGGAGCTTCGTGCCGTCGGCGCGCACGGCGCTGCGTAGATAAAGCTTCTTGGCGCCGTCGCGCCCCACCTGACCCGACACGGTGACCTGGTCGCCGATCTTGAGCGTCTTCTGCGTCCACCCGACCTGCGCGAGCGCCGTCACGCTCGAGACCTGCAGCTCCCAGTCCTCGCTCGAGCCGTCCGCACCTTTCGTCTGCAAGCGATACCGCACGTGCGGATTGTTGAACCAAACCTGCGTGATCTCGCCCTTGAGCTCCGCCATCTTGTCCGCGTCGAACTCCGCCGCAAACGAGTGGTGCGCAAGCGCAGGCGCCGCAGCGGCCGCCACCAGCAAACCCGCCACCGCGATCGAACCCAGGCGCCAGAACATAGAGACTCCCCTTCGAAGCGCGCTGACCTACGCGCCAAGGATACGCGCGACCCGGGGCGCGGTGAACCCGCCGCCGCCCGTGTCTTCCTTTGGCCGTTGGCGTCGGGGTGGCTGCGCCCGCACCTCGAGCGGCCTTCCCGAGACACGCCGGAAGACCATCCCTGGGGGTCCGCGCCGCACATCCGGGTTCACCGCGCACTTGGCGTATTGCAATCTCGCGGCCGACCTGCATAGTGACTTTCGGCTGCGCAAGACGGCCGAACAACCACCCGGGGGGACCAGGACATGCCAACGCCACGACCGCTACACAGAGTCGCCGCGGCCGTCGCCGCGTCGCTGACCGCGTCGTTCATAGGCTCCGCGTTCGCACAGGCGCCCGCGATCGACGCCGACGACATCGGCGGCACCGTCACCAGCGCGAGCGGCCCCGAAGCCGGCGTCTGGGTGATCGCCGAGACCAACGCGCTCCCGACCCGCTTCGCGAAAATCGTCGTGACCGACGACCGCGGCCGCTACGTGGTCCCCGACTTGCCGCCCGCCGACTATCAGCTCTGGGTCCGCGGCTACGGACTCGCGGACTCCGCGAAGGTCGCCGCGTCGCCCGGCAAGGTCGTCGACTTGAAGGCTACCGTCGCGCCCGACCCCGCAACCGCGGCGAAGGTCTATCCCGCGATCTATTGGTATTCCATGCAGAAAGTGCCGAGCGCGAGCGAGGTCGCAAGCCTGCCGGGCGGCGTGAACCAGTATCTCGCGTCGGTGAAGAACCAGTCGTGCATCGGCTGCCACCAGAT
The DNA here is from genome assembly GCA_035644475.1 of Gammaproteobacteria bacterium. Taxonomy (GTDB): domain Bacteria; phylum Pseudomonadota; class Gammaproteobacteria; order Steroidobacterales; family Rariloculaceae; genus FEN-1219. Next base: position 6,979 of record DASQOL010000061.1, read on the forward strand.
CGGGCAGCTCGCCACGCGCACGATCCCACAGGAGTTCGGTCACGGCATGGAAGGCTGGGTGCGGCGCATCCAATCCGGTCAAGCCGGCGGGCAGATGCTCGCGTCGGCGATGAACCAGCTCGGCGGCGTGCCGCCGAAGTATCTCGGCGACTGGACCGACCGCGTCGCTGCCGGCGAGCTGCCGCACGCGCAACCGCCGCGGCCGAAAGGCGTCGAGCGCAACATCGTTGCCACGGTCCGCGACTGGGCGACGCCGCAGGCCTACATGCACGACTTGAGCGGCACGGACAAGCGCAAGCCCACGGTGAATGGCTACGGCAAGCTGTACGGCTCGCCCGAGCTCAGCACCGACGACTTCCCGATCCTCGACCCGAAAACCAACACCGCGACGTCGCATCACGCGCCGGTCCGCGACGCGGACACGCCGACCACCAAGAACACGCCGCCGAACATGCCGTCGCACTACTGGGCCGGCGAAGCGATCTGGGACAGCAAGGCGAACGCGCACAACCCGATGCTCGACGAGACGGGCCGCGTTTGGTACACGGCCGTCGTGCGCGCGCCGCAGACCGAGCCGGCGTTCTGCAAGGCCGGCTCGGATCATCCGTCCGCGAAGCTGTTCCCGCTGAACAACTCCGGCCGCCAGCTGTCGGTCTACGACCCGAAGACGGGCAAGTACACCTTCATCGACACCTGCTACTCCACCCACCACCTGCAGTTCGCCGAAGACGTGAACAACACGCTCTGGACGAGCGGCGGCGGCCCCGTCGTCGGCTGGCTCAACCGCAAGGTGTTCGACGAGACCGGCGACGCCGCGAAGGCGCAGGGCTGGACCGCGCTGATTCTCGACACGAACGGCAACGGCAAGCGCGACGAGGGCTACACCGAGCCGGGCCAGCCCCTCGACCCGGCCAAGGACGCGCGGATCAACGCCCCGTTCTACGCCCTGATGCCGAGCCCCGCCGACGGCTCGATCTGGGGCTCGACGCTCGGCTATCCGGGCTCCGTCGTGCGCATTGCGCCCGGCAGCAACCCGCCGGCCACGGCCATCGCCGAGGTCTACAACGTGCCGATGCCGGGCTACGGGTCGCGCGGTGCGGACATCGACCGCAACGGCGTCGTCTGGGTGTCGCTCGGCAGCGGCCATTTGGGCTCGTTCGACCGCCGCAAGTGCAAGGGCCCGTTGAACGGCCCGAAGGCGACCGGCAATCAGTGCCCCGAGGGGTGGAGCTTCTTCCGCTACCCGGGCCCGGGCTTCGCCGGCCGTCCCGAGGAGAGCGCCGAGGCGAGCTACTACAGCTGGGTCGACCAGCACGACACGGCGGGCCTCGGCGCGAACACGCCGATGTCGACGGCGAATCTCAACGACGGCGTCAACGCACTCGTCAACGGCGAGTTCGTGACGTTGCGGATCCCCTACCCGCTCGGCTTCTACTCGAAGGGCTTCGAGGGCCGCATCGACGACGCGAACGCGGGGTGGAAAGGCCGCGGCCTCTGGGTACCGAGCGGCGACCGCACGCCGTGGCTCAAGGAGGGCGGCAAGGGCACGAAGCCGCTGGTCGTGCACTTCCAGGTGCGCCCCGACCCGTTGGCAAAGTAAGCCGCGCCGGACCGCGAGAGTAGCCGACGCGCAGGCGCGCGTCACTGCGCCGTTCGGCCCACAGACGCGGCGCGCGCGTCGGTCTGAAATGGCGCCGACGGTCCCCCCGTGCGCTGGATCTCGGGGACCGCCCGAGCGAGCGCCACCATGCTGTTTGCCATCGCGAACCTGCTGATCGTCGCGACACTGTTCGTCGCGATGTCCGTTTTCTATGAATGGGGACGCCGTATCGGCGAGCGCGACACGCGGTCCGTACCGGAAGAGAGCAAAGGCGGCACCGGACCGACCGAAGCCGTGGTGTTCGGCTTGCTCGGCCTGTTCATCGCGTTCACGTTCTCCGGAGCGGCGCTGCGCTTCGAGCATCGACGCGACCAGATCGTCGAGGAGGCGAATGCGATCGGCACCGCGTGGCAGCGCATCGACGTCCTGCCCGCGGCCGCGCAAGCGCCCGTGCGGGATCTATTCCGCCGCTACGTCGACTCGCGGCTCGAGCGGTATCGGCTGCCCCCGCTGTCTCCCGACGTGCAGCGGGCAATCGAAGCGTCGGTCGCCCTGCAAGGCGAGATCTGGTCGACGGTCGTCGCGTCGGCCAAGGAGTCGCGCGAGATCCCGCCCTCCGCGGTGCTGTTGCCCGCGTTGAACGCGATGTTCGACATTGCGACGACGCGCGAGGCCGCGCGGCTCGTGCATCCGCCGATCCCCGTGTACGCGACGATCGGCGTGCTCGCGCTCGTGAGCTCGCTGTTCGCGGGCTACGGAACGGCCGGCAAAAGCCACAGCCAGATTCACCGCTGGGGCCTCGCCGCGGTGCTGAGCCTCGCGCTCTACGTGATCATCGACCTCGAGTTCCCGCGGGTGGGCTTCATCCGCCTCGACGCGGCGGACTCGGTGATGCGCGACGTCCGCGCGTCGATGGACTGACGCGGCCGCGCGCTCACGGCGCGACGCGCCGCGACTCAGCCGGCGATATAGCGCTGGAGCTCCGTGATCGTGGACTGCTGATCGTCGATGGTGGCCTTGACGAGGTCGCCGATCGAAACGATCCCGACGACTCGCTTGTGGTCGACGATCGGCGGATGCCGCACACGCTTGTGCGTCATCAGCGCCATGCACGTGTCGATCGACTGGGCGGGCGAAACGCAGACGACGTGCGCGGTCATGACCTCCTTGACTCGCGACTCCTTCGACGATCGTCCGGCAAGCACGACCTTGCGCGCGTAGTCGCGTTCGGTCAGCACGCCCACGAGCTTGCCCTCATCCAGGACCAGCACGGCGCCGATGTCGTGCTCGGCCATTACGGCGAGCGCCTCGAGCACCGTGTCGGTCGGCCGCACCGACCAGACGGCGTGGCCCTTGTACTTCAGGATTTCGTCCGCGGTATGCATCGCTGTTCTCCTCGAATGGGGGTACTAGCCGATCGGCAATACGGAAACTCCTAAAGTCTACGCCAAAAGGCGCGCGCCGCTCAGCGGGTTCCCTCGTGCGCTACTCCGCAACGCGCCAGGCCGACACGCTCGGCCACTTGGCGAGGTCGGCCTTCGCCCAGGCCGCGTCCTTATCCTTGTGGCAGGAGGTGCACGGGTTCGGCACGCCGTACTTCTCGGTGTCGGCGGGCGATACGAACTTGAACGTGTGGCTGCGCACCGCTACGTCCGCGATCGTGGTCGCGATCTTCGGCATGTGGCAGTCGACGCATTGCGCGTTCTCGGCGTTGTGCTGACTGTGCTGCACCGCCGTGCCGTGCGGGCCGTTCGGCGACTGCGGGCCGTGGCAGCTCACGCAGAGCTCGCTCGCGGGCCGCACGAGCTCGGCGCCGTGATCGGTGCCGTGCACGTCGTGGCAGGTGAAGCACGTGACGCCGTGCGTGTACATCGCGCTGCCGACGAAGTCGTTGCCCTGCATACGGTTCTTGTGCGCCGAGCCCTCGGGCCAGTGCGTGAACGTGTTCTCGCCGAGCTTGTGCTCCTCCAGCTGCCAATAGTCGCCGAGCCGCGCGCCGGCGCGGTAGCCCACGGGCCAGTCGTAGTAGACGCCGTTCAGCGGCGTGGCACGCGGCCGGCCTTGCGAGTGGCACTGGATGCAGACGTCGTTCGCGCGCACGAAGTCGAGCCGCGCGGGATTCACGACGTTCGCCGCGCGTGGATCGCGAACGTGCGCCGCTCCGGGACCGTGGCACTGCTCGCAGCCGACGTTCCACTCGGTGACCTGCTTGGTCGCGACGTCGTAGTTCGTCGAATGACAGCCGTCGCAGAGCGGCCCCGTGGGCCGCTGCATTTGCGCGGCGGGATAATGCTCGACCCACCAGTCGGTACCCGGCGCGACGTAGTAGCGGCGCCAGACCTTGTGCGTCACGTCCCACTGTGCCGGAAACACGAAGTAGTCGTTGCCGATCTTCGTGAAGTAGCGCTGCTTCCAGAGGCTGCCGTAGGTGAATGCGATGTCGCTCTTCTTGAACGTGACGAGCTCGTTCGGTTTCGAGAAGTCGCCGAGAATCGCCTCGGGATGCGCCTTGACGTCGACGAGGATGTTCGCCATCGGCGTCTTCTTCCAGCGGTCGTAGGTCGACTGGTGGCAGGAGCGGCAGGCCTGCGAGCCCGCATAGTTTGCCGTCGAAGGGGCCGTCGGCGGCGGCGCCGCCGGGCGTTGCACTTGCGCGTGCGCCAGTTGCGCGGCGCAGAGCGCGAGCGCGGTTAGCCAAGGCGCGCTTCGAAGAGTCCCCTTCATCGGTGCGTAGCCTCCGCCCGCAAGCCGTCGTTCTTCGGATTCTCCGCTCCCGTCACGCGCTCTGCGAGCGCGAGCAGCACGAGCAGGTTCAACAACGTGGAGGTTATCAGACCGCCGAGCACCGCGATCGCCATCGGCGCTTCGATCTCGTAGCCCGCGCGGCCGAGGCCGAGCGCGAGCGGCGCCAAGCCGAGCGCGGTGACGAGCGCGGTCATCAGGATCGGCACGAGCCGCTCGCTCGCGCCGCGCAGCGCCGTCGCGCGGTTCCACGGCTGACCCTCGACGTCGACGAGGTGCTCGTAGTGCGCGAGTAGCAGGATCGAGTTGCGGGCGCTCACGCCGAACACCGTCACCAGGCCCACGAGCGCGCCGAGCGTCAGGCCGATGCCGGTGACGCCGATCGCCGCGATGCCGCCGATCAGGCTGAACGGCAGATTCGCGAGCACGAGCCAGGGATAGGCTCGCCGCTTGAAGCACAGAAACAGGATCACGACCACGCCGATCAGCGCGAAGGCCGCGAACAGGACGATCTCGATGCGCGCCTGGCGTTCGGCCTCGGCCTCGCCGGCGAAGCGGACGAACACGTTCGGCGGCAGCGCGCCGAGCCCGGCGATCCGCGCGCGCGCGTCCGCGACCGCGCCCTGCAGGTCGCGTCCCTGAACGTTGAACGTGACCGAGACCCGGCGCTGGCCGTCGAGATGGCGCACCTGCGAACGGCCGACCGCGGGCTTGACGTCCGCGAGCTGCGCCACGCGCACCGGACCGAACGGCGTCTGCACCGCGAGCGCGCCGATCGCGTCGATGCGGTTACGCTCCGCATCGCCAATGATCACGACCACGTCGACCGTGCTGCCGCCGGCGAACGTCTGCCCCACGCGCAAGCCCGCGAACGCGGTTTGCAGCACGTCGAGCAAGTCGCGGCGGCTCACGCCGAACGCCGCGAGGTCGGCGGGCCGCGGCCGTACGGCGATCTCGGGGGTCGCGCCCTGGCGCTCGTATTGCAGGTCGACGACGCCCGGCACGCCGCCGAGGGCCGCCGCGATGCGCGCGCCGAGCCGGTCGAGAACGTCGAGGTCGTCGCCGAACACGTTGACAACGACGGCCGCCGTCTCGCCGGTGAGGCTCTCGCTGAACCGGTCGCCGAGAAACGTGACGACCTCGGTGCGCAAGCCCGGATAGCTGTCCACGATTTCGCGGATCGCTTCTTGGGCGGCGCTCTGGTCGATGCCGGGCTCCGCCTTGAGCTCGACGTGGAGCTCGCTGCGATTCGGCCCCCAGGTATCCTCGCCGAGCTCGGCGCGCCCGACCTGCTGCTCGACGGTCGCGATATACGGCAGCGCGAGGATGTCGGCACTCACTCGCCGCCCGATCCCGAGCATCTCGTCGAACGACGTGCCGGGCAGCGAGCTGCTCGCCTGCACCACGAAGTGCCCCTCCTCGAACTCGGGCATGAACTCCCCGCCGAGCGACGGGAGCCACAGGAGCGCCGCCGCGAACGCGGCGACGAGCACGGCCGCGACGATCGCGAGCCGGTCGCTGATCCAGCCGGCAGCCCTGCCCTGCGCGCGCTTGAGCGCGCCGATCCAACGCGGTTCTACGACGTGCCGTGCCGGCAGGAGCAGCGCGCACAGCGCCGGCGTCACGGTGAGCGCGGTCACGAGCGACGCGACCACGGCGGTGATGAACGCCACCGCGAGCGGTCCGACGAACTTGCCCTGCACGCCCGACACGAAGCACACCGGCACGAACAGCGCAACGACCGCGAGCGTCGCGTACAGCACGGGCGAGCGGATCTCGAGCGAGGCGTCGCGCACGACGGCGAGCCGCGGCCGCGGCCTCACCGCGACCTCGTTCTCGCGGAGCCGCCGCATGACGTTCTCGATGTCGATGATCGCGTCGTCGACGAGCACGCCGACCGCGACGGCGAGCCCCCCGAGCGTCATCGCGTTGAGCGTGTAGCCTGCATACTTCAACGCGAGCGTCGCGGCCACGAGCGACACCGGGATCGTGACGAACGAGATCAGCGCCGCGCGCACGTTGCGCAAGAACGCGAACAGCACGACGAGCACGAGCAGGGCCGCGATCGCGATGCCGTCGCGGAGATTCGTCAACGCTCGCTCGATGAACGTGGCGGGGCGGTGCAACGCCGGGTAGGTCGTGATGCCGTCGGCGTCGAGCCGCGGCACGATGTCCGCGAGCGCGTCCTCGAGCGCGCGCGTCACGTCCATCGTGTTCGCGCCGAACTGGCTCGAGATCGTGAGCAGCACGCCGTCGCGGCCCTGCACCGTGGCGTCGCCCGCGCGCAAGGCGGCCGCGGCCTGCACCGTCGCCACGTCGCGGAGCACGAGTGGCACGCCGTTGCGCACGGCGACGACGGCGGCCGCAATCGCGGCCGGATCCGGCGCCGGCACCGGCGACTCGATGAGCACCCGCTGCGCGCGCAGATCGACGAAGCCCGCGCCGCGCAGCGCGAGCGCCGCCCGCGCGGCGTCCGCGAGGTCGGTCATCGTGAGGCCGTAGGCCTCGAGCTTGGCGGCATCGGGCACGATCTGGATCTGCCGCACGGCGCCGCCGAACACGTTGACGCGTGCGACGCCCGGCACCGCGAGCAGCTGCGGCTTGAGGCTCCAGTCGGCGAGGTTGCGGAGCGCGAACGCATCGAGTCGATCGGACACGAGCCCGATCTTGAGCACGTCCATCGTGCTCGACGTGAGCGGCGAGAGTTTCGGCGCGTCGGTGCCCTCGGGCAGCGACGCCGCGATGCTCGCGAGACGCTCCGCGACGTCTTGGTGCGCGCGGTGCGGGTCCGCGTCGTCGCCGAAATCGAGCGAGACGACCGAGAGACCCGGGATGGACTCGGAGCGCAGCGCCGCCAGCCCCTGCGCGCCGTTGACCGCGGCCTCGATCGGCCGCGTGACGAGCGTCTCGACCTGGTCAGGAGTGAACCCCGGCGCCTCGGTCTGGATCGAGACCTGCGCCGGAACGAACTCGGGGAACACGTCGAGCGGGATCTCGCGCGACTGCCAGACGCCCAGCACGAGAAACGCAGCCGCGAGGATCGCGACCACCCCGCGACGCTCGACGCACCACGTGACGAGCTGCAGCATCGCGCTCTAGTCTGCTGCTTCGGCGCCGCCGCCGAGCTCGCGCGCGAGCAGCAGCCCCGCGCCCGCGACGACGACGCGCTCGCCGGCGGCGAAGCCTTCGGTGTGGAAGTAGCCGTCCGCCAGCGGCCGGTCGAGCGCGACGCGCCGGCGCACGAACACGTCGTCGTCCGTCAGCACGAAGCACCACGGCTCACCGCCCGCGAGCACCACGGCCGGCGCCGGCACGACAACCCCCGGGACCGGCTCCCCGGCGGCGACGCCCGCGGTCAAGCGCTCGCCGTAGCTCAGCCCGCGCGGCGCGGGCAGCAGCGCGAGCATCGTCGGGCCCGGCACCGCAGGATCGGCGGGGCCGAGCCACAGCTCCGTCGCCGTCCAGTCTTCGCCCGACTCGCCGCCGAGGCGCCGCAGCGTGAGGCTCGCGGGCGCGGCGCCGCCGAAGCCCGAAGGGAAACTCGCGCTCACGAGCAGCACCGAGCCGTCGGTGAGCGCCGCGAGCAGCCGCTCGCGACGGCCCGAATCGAGCCATGGAGCGGTGGGTCCGAACGCGAGCGCGGCGTGCGCCCGCGCCGATCTGAGCTCCGAATCGTCCTGCGCGGACTGCCGCTCGGCGCCCTCGAGCTTCTCCGCAGACACCGCCGTGTCGAGCTTGAAGAGGTCGCGCGCCCGGTCGAGCGCCGCACGGCTGGTGCGAGCGTTCGCCTCGGCGCGCGCGAGCGCGGCCATCGCGTCCACGACCGTCTGCGCGTCCTCGACCTTCGCACGTCCGATGACGCTCGGCTGGTAGGTCGCGGCATGCACTTCAGCCACCTCGACGCCGAGCCGTACTTGCTCGTCGGCAGAGAGGGCAACGCCCTCCTCCGGCGCCTCGTGCTCCGCGGCGTCGCCGGCACCGTCCGGCGCTGCCGCGCCCCGGCAGCCTCCGAGCAAGGCGACGGTGATCGCGAGCGACGCGGCGATGCCGAGCTTCGCGATCATTGCGCCTGCCCCACGAGCAGCCCGCCGATCTCGGCGGAGGTCTCGATCGACGACTCGGGGAACAACGGGCGCTCGATGCCGTTCTCGAGCGCGGTCGCGGCGTCGAGCGCGGCGCGCCGCGCGTCGAGAGCGCTACGCTTCAGGCCCACGACGGCGATCCGGCCCGCGAGCAGCTCGCCGCGATCCGCGGCCCCGGCCGCAAGCCGCCTCTGAAGCGACGCGGCCGCTTCGGCGGCGGCGGCCTCGGCCTGCTCCGCCGCGGCGAGCGCGCCGCGCGACGCCTCGTACTGCGCGAAGCCGAGGTCGATTGCGGCGAGCGCCGCGGCCTGCACCTCGTCGAACTTGGCCGCCGCGACCGCGCGGTCGGCGACCGCCCGCCGGATCGACGCCTTGGCGCCGTGATTGAGCGGCACCGGCAAGTCGAGCGCGAGCGTGATCTTGTGCTGGTCTTGGTCGAGGAGATAGCCGGGCGCCAGCGTGAGGTCGGGATACTGCGATGCGACCGCCTCGCGCAGGTCCTGCTCGGCGACCTCGTAGTCGGCGAGCGCGTGCCGCACGTCGAGGCGATTGACGAGCGCGAGATCGCGCGCGCGCGCGACGTCCGCGGCCCTGAGCTCGGGCAAGCCGGCGAGCGGCGGCGGCGCCGGGCGGACGCCCGCGAGCTCGGCGGACGACACCCCGACGGCCGCCGCGAGCGTCGCCCGCGCCGACGCGAGCACGGCCGTGTCGAGCGCCTGCCGGCTCGCGCTCTCGTTCGCGGCCTGCAGCGCGGCGAGCCGCTCCGGCGTGGTCGCCCCGCCGCGCGCGAGCCGCGCTTCGACCCACGCGAGGAAGTCGCGCGTCAGCGTCGTTTCCTCGGCATCGAGCGCCGTGAGCTGCTCCGCGAGCGCCACGTCCAGCAGCGCGGCACGCACCTCCGAGCGCGCGTTCCAGAGCGCCTCGCCGAAGCCCCACTCGAGCCCCGCCGTCTGCGCCGCGGCCCGCTGCTCGCGGATGTCGCGCTTGCCGCCGAGCTCGAGGTTGAACGCGAGCGCCGCGCCCACGACCCAAGGGTGGTCGGCGCCGGCGTCGGTGACCTTCTCGGTGCTCGTCGACAAGGTCGGGTTCGGCCGCTGCCCCGCGACGTCCTGCGCGGCGCGCGCGGCCGCAACCTCGGCGCGCGCGACGGCGAGATCCGTGCGCAGCGCCCAAGCGGCCAGCGTGAAGTGATCGAGCGACCAAGAACCGTCCGCGCCGACCGGCAGGTCGTGACGCGCGAGCGCCTCGCGGACGGCCGGGCCGCCGAGCGACCGCGACGCGAGCCGTTCGGCATTCGCCGCGGCGTCGATCGGCGCGCGCTCCACGTGCTGACACGCGGCGCACACGAGCAGCAGACTGCCTGCTGCCGCGAAAGGGACGCCCCGGAACAACCGCCGCTCGCGCAACTACGTGGACTCTCGGCTCTTATGCACTCGGCGCATGATATACACGGGGCGCCGTATCGAGCTCAAGATTTTCGAACGCAACCGGTTTTTCGCGGCCAGCCTGTCTAACTACTCTAGGCCGACCGTAAGCCGTCCCGCCGCGCGATCCCCGCTCGGTGCTGCGAAGGATCATCGGCCAGCAGAGATGAAGCTACGCCACGAGCTTTCGAGCCTGTTCTCGGTCCTACGTCCCCTCCTGATCTTTGCCGGCGCCCTGCTCGCGGTCTTGAGCGCGGCCCGGTTGGGCCTCGTGCTCTGGCAATTCGACCGCGTCTCGGCGGCGCACATGCTCTCCGCGGTCTTCCTTCAGGGCGTGCGCTTCGATTGCGTGCTGCTCGGGGCTCTGCTGGCGCCGGTCGTGCTGGCCATGCCGCTGTTCTGCACGACCGCCGCGCTGACGCGCGTGGGCCGGCCGCTGCTGCTCGCGTACCTCGTCGCGTGCTTTGCAGCCGCCGTGTTCATGGAGGCAGCGACGCCGCCGTTCCTCACGCAGTTCGACGCGCGGCCGAATCGGCTGTTCGTCGAATACCTGGTCTACCCGAAGGAGGTCGGCAGCACACTGCTCACCGGCTACGCCCCGCAGGTGCTCGGCGGCCTGCTCGCGGTGGCCGCCACGGTCTGGCTGCTGCAGCGCACGTTGCGCAGGGCGCTGCGCGCGACCCGCACGGTTCACTGGGCTGTCGCAATCGCGGCGGCACCGCTGCTGGTCCTGGCCTGCGCTTTCGCGGCCCGGTCGACGCTCGACCATCGTGCCGTCAACCCGAGCACGGTCGCGATCTCGACGGACCCGATGGTCAACGACCTCGCCCTGAACTCCTCGTATACCGTGCTCTATGCGATCAACCAGGAGCATTCCGAGCTCCCCGGCGGGTTTCGCTACGCGGCGATGCCGGACGACGAGGTGCTACGCCGCGTGAAGGACGCGATGCAGGTGGAGCCGGCCGCGTTCGTTGCCGGCCCGATCCCGACGCTGCACCGCCAGACCGCGACTACGACTCACGCCCGGCCCAAGAATCTCGTGATCGTGCTCGAGGAAAGCCTCGGCGCGGAGTTCGTGGGCGCGCTCGGCGGCAAGCCGCTCACGCCGCGCCTCGACGAGCTCGCCAAGCAGGGTATGTGGCTCGAGAATCTGTACGCCACCGGAACGCGTTCGGTCCGCGGTCTCGAGGCGCTGATCACGGGGTTCACGCCGACGCCCGCGGAGAGCGTGATCAAGCTCGGCCGCTCGCAACGCAACTTCTTCTCGATCGCACAGCTGCTGCGAAACTTAGGCTACGACACGAGCTTCATCTACGGCGGCGAAGGCCAGTTCGACAACATGCGCCGCTTCTTCATGAACAACGGCTTCGACTTCGTCGTCGACGAGGACGACTACGTCAATCCGGTGTTCTACGGATCCTGGGGCGTCGCCGACGAAGATCTGTTCACACGCGCGGACGAGGAATTCGCCAAGCCGCGCGACAAGCCCTTCTTCTCGCTCGTGTTCACGACGTCGAACCATTCGCCGTATGAGTATCCCGACGGCCGGATCGAGCCGTACGACAAGGACGACCCGCACACCGTCAACAACGCGGTCAAGTACGCCGACTACGCGCTCGGCCAGTTCTTCGACCGCGCGCGGACCAAGCCGTACTGGAACGACACGGTGTTCCTCGTCGTGGCGGATCACAATTCGCGCGTCTACGGCGCGAAGCTCGTGCCGGTGGAGCACTTTCACATCCCGGGCCTGATCTTGGGCGGCGGCATCGAGCCCGGCGTCTACGCGCCGGTCGCGAGCCAGATCGACTTGCCGCCGACGCTGCTGTCGCTGATCGGCGTGTCGGAGGAGCATCCGATGATCGGCCACGATCTCACGCGGCCCGAGTTCGCCTCTTGGCCCGGACGCGCGATTCTCCAATACGACAACACGCAGGCCTACATGCAGGGCCATACGCTCGCGATCCTGCGCAAGGACCTTCCGCCCACGGTCTTCGAGTACGACGGCCGCACGACGTTGACGCCCGCGCCCGTGGACGCGGAGCTCGTCGCCACCGCGATCGCGCACGCGAATTGGTCGTCGTCGACGTACGAGCAGGCGGTGTACCGGCTGCCGTCGGCGCAAGTGGCCAACACGGCCGACACTGGATGGTGAGCGCGCTCTAGCGTGAGCCCCGCGCGTACAGGTCCGGCAGCTCCGGCGGCCGTCCCTTGAACTTCTTGTGAATCCACTGGTATTGCTCGGGTGCGGCGCGGATGAAACCCTCGAGCACCTTCACGAGGCGTGCGGTATCGCCGACCGGATCGTCCGTGGGGAAATCCTCGAGCGGCGGATGGAACTCGAGCTCGTAGCGCGCTTCGGCGTCGACGCGCCGGTACGAGAACGGCACCACCACCGCGCCGCTGAGGCGCGCGAGCTTGCTCGTGGCGACGTTCGTCATCGCGAGCTCGTGGAAGAACGGCACGAGCTTGCCGAACGAGTAGCTCTGGTCCGGCGCGTACCAAACCACGGCATTATTCTTGAGGCTGCGCAGCATCACGCGCACGTTGTCGCTCGGGATGGTCTCGTGCGCCAGGCCCGCGCGGCCGCGCGCTTGCACGGCCTCGAGCAGCGCGTTGCTGCGGTGGCTGAACATTGCGGCGAAGTACGGAACGAGCCTCTTGAAGGGCCGTCCGCAGATTTCGAGCGTGGTGAAGTGACCCGTGTAGAGGATCACGCCCTTGCCCTTCGCGAGCGCACTGTGCAAGTGCTCGGCGCCGGTGATCCGGAACAGCGCGTCCACGCGGCTCGGGGACGCGAACCAGGCCATCGAGCACTCCGCGAACCACAGGCCGATCGAGGCGAAGTGTTTCTTCGCCAGGGCCTCGACCTCGCGCGGCGCGAGCTCGGGGAAGCAAAGCTCGAGGTTGCGAAGCGCCGTACGCCGCTGACGTTTCGCCACGCGGTAGAGCACCGGGCCCACCGCGCGATGTATGAACAGCGACCACGACAGGGGCAGAGCGGCGATGAAGCGCATCCAAAAAACGAGCAGCCACATCGGCCAGAATCGCGGCGCGGCAAAGCGCGCGAACGTTGCCGGCTCGGGGGCGGCCTGCTTGGCGACAGGGCCGCGCGGAATATCCTCCGAGTTGGCCGCGGCGGCGCCGACCGGCGCGCCCTTAGGCTTATCGGCGCCTGTGGGAATCGGTGCAACCACGAAGGCAGTCTAGCAATACGCCCGCGGCGCCGCCGCTGTCGGGCTGGGTATGCCGGGCGGGTCGGCCGCCGCGATCGGCACTCCGCGCCGGCGGCTCAACGGCCGGCGGCGAGCACCGGCGAGCGGGTCTTCTTGAGAATGCCGGTGACGAGCCAGAACGCGACCACGACGCCGAGCACGCCGAGCAGCGTCCACATTCGGCCGGGCTGCTCGTCCAGGTCCGCGACCTGGGCCATGTTGTAGAGGCCGATGCCCACGATCGGCAGCGTCCAGCCGAGCGGCGCGCTGTACTCCTTCACGAGCACTCGCTGCCACTGGAACGCGGCGCCCGACAAGGTTGCGCCGATGCCGCGCAGATTCGGCAGCCAACGCGGCACGCGACGGCAATACTCGTCGAACGGCGCGCCGAACTTCCGCCGCAGGTAATCCTCCTCGGCCAAGGTCACGCACTGATACATGAACAGGTACGCGCCACTGATCGCGAGCATCGAGGGCCAGCGGTTCGACGCGATGCCGGCGCCGAGAATCATGAAGAACTTGCCGACGTACATCGGATTGCGCGAGTGCCGAAACAAACCCTCGGTGACGAGCGTGTCGGCGTAAACGCGGTGGTCGCGGCCGCCGCGCACGATGTAGTCGTAGCCGATCGTGGTGGCACGGACGAGTTGGCCCAAAAACGCCGCGACGAGGCCCGCGAGCGCCGCGATGAACGGATCGGCGAAGATCGTGGGCCCGGGGATCAGCAAGAGCAGCAGCAGCAACGGCGACAGCCTCGTTCGCCAGTGGAAGAAGAAGTTGCCGAGCGCGACCATCACTTCACCGCCACGAAGCCGGCAAAGTTGTACCACTTGAAGAACACTTCGACCTCGCGAAAGCCGGCCTTCAGCAAGAGGTCGCGGTTCTCCTGCAGCCGGTACGGAATCAGCACGTTCTCGAGCGCCTCGCGCTTTTGCGCGATCTCGAGCTCGCTGTAGCCCATGCGGCGCTTGAACGCGTAGTAGCGCTCGATGAAGAGACGGTTGAACAGCGAGCCGTCGCCGAGCACCTTCTCGACGATCAGCAAGCAGCCGTTGTCATTCATGCCGCGATAGATCTCCGCCATCAACCGCTCGCGATTCAAGGGCCGCACGAACATCAGCGTGAGCACCAGCATCACGACCGACGCGTTCTCGATCGAGATGCCGCGGTCGAGGTCTGCGCATCTGAGCTCGATCGCGTCGCCGAGGCCCACCTGGTCGAGCTTGTCGCGGCACTTCTGCAGCATCTCGGCTGAAGAATCGATGCCAATCAGGTTGCTGCGCACCGGCAGAGCCTGCTGCAGCAGCGCGAGGGTCGTGCCGGTCGAGCAGCCGAGATCGTAGACGTTCGACCCCTCGGTCGCGAAGTACGCGCCGAGCTCGACGAGCATCCGCTGGATGTCGCCATAGGACGGCACGCTTCGGGAAACCATGTCGTCGAAAACGGCGGCTACCGTCTCGTTGAACTTGAAGTCCGCTATCCGATCCAGCGGCTCCTGAAAGACCTTATCCTCGGGAACGGCGCGTGCAATCATCGCTATCCATCGGGTATGGGTGTGTTCGACGCTGCCACGGCGGAAACCGGTCGCGGCGGCCAGGAGTTTAGCACGCAGATCACGGGCGACAATCCGGCCCGAAGGTCCGATCGTCAGGCCGATTGAGCCCCGGTCGGCCCGCGACGCAGAGGGTCGGAGCGGGACTCGGCGCCGTTGGCGTTTCAGCAGCGCCGGCCAAACGGCCGTGTCGATCCGGGCGGTCCGCCGCGTCAATGCGGTCAGAACTCCCAGAGCAACCCGACGTTGACGATCAACGGCAAACTATCGAGCTCGCTGCGCTCGAGCCCGAGCGAGCCATCCGCGGCAGTCACGGGGTCGAAGGCGAGACAGCACGGATTGTCGCGGTCGGTCGCGTTCGTGAGCTCCGCGAACAGCCGCACGGAGCCGAGCTTCGGGTCGAACCGTCTCGTTGCGCGCAGGTCGAGGCGCCGCATCGGATCGAGCCGCTCGGCGTTGCGCTCGCCGGCGACCGCGATCGTCTGCGCGTTGCCGGCGGCGTCGCTGACCGTGGCCACATGCAAATCCGTCGCAGGCCACCCCGAGTGCAGCGTCGCGACCGCGGTGAGGCCCCATGGGCCGACGTCCCATGTAACGCCGGCACTCGCCGCGTGGCGCTGATCCCAGCTACGGGGCACCCGCTCGCCGGCGATCACGTCGTCGACGCGCGAGAACGAATAGTTCGCCCACCACGAGACCGGATGCTCGCCGCTGACGAAGATCTCGACGCCGCGCGCGTCGGCGCGATCGGGAGACACGCGCACGCGGCCCGGCCTGAGCTCGGGCAATAACTGGAGAGGATCGAACAGGTTCTCGTATCGCGGCCGCGCGCGCTTCGTCCACTTGCGGAATGCCTCGACCCGCAGCGCGAGGTCGTGATCGAGGCGGCGTTCGATGCCTACGATCGAATGCGTTGCGTCCTGCGCCGGTGCGTAGTTGAGCACGCCGTCCTCCACTTGCAGATCGAGCAGCCCTTCCGCCTGAAAGAACCGGCCGTAGCTCGCGCGCAGGTCGGTGCGCGCGTCGAGCCGGTAGAGCAGGCTCGCGCGCGGGCTGAGTTGATCGTCCGCCGACGCCGGCAGATACGTCTGCTTGTCCCAGCGCAGACCCAGATCTCCGATCAGCCGATCCGTCACGCGCACGCGATCGGATACGTAGGCGCTGTAGCTCTCGCCCTCCGGTTGCAGCGAGTAGCGGCGCACGGGCTCGAGCGAGCCGAGAGTCGCTAGTAGGCCGCGCTGCCGGCCGACGCTCGTATATCCATACTTGCCGTCGAGCTGCGCGGCCTCGAAGCCCCAGTCGAGGAGCTGCCTGTCGCGCGCGTCCCAATGCCAATCCTGCTTGAGGCCGGTCGCGTACAGGTCCCGATTGTCGTCGACGGTGCCGACGAGCTCGTCGGCATCGTCGACCGTACCGACACGCTGCGCGCTGAAGCGCGTGGTGTAGAACAACGTGCGGCTCCGGAGCACCGCGCTCCAATCGCTGTCGAGCTTGAGCCACACCTGGCTGCTGTCGGTCTCGCTGCGGCCCTCCTCCGTATCGCCCGGCGAGCGCTCCGGCGTCAGCAGGATGTCGTCGTCGAAACCGATGCTGTTCAGCGTGAGCCTGTGCTTGTCGCCGACCGCGACGGCCACGTGGACGAACGCGTCGCGGTAGGCCGGATCGCCGAGCCGGTCGCTCAACAAGCGGTCGACGTTGCCGCGCCGCGCCGACACGAGCCACTGCGCGCGCCCGTCGTTGAACGTACCGCTCGTGAGCAGCGACGTGTACAGGAAGCTCAAACCGATCTCCTGTCGCAGCTCGGTCGGCTCGCGCTGGTCGATCACGGTGAGTCCGCTCAGCGCGTCGCCGTAGGCGGCGGGAAAACCGCCCGAGTAGACCTGGATGCCGGAGACGATCCGCTGGTCCACCGCGCTGAAGATGCTCTCGTAATCGCGCAGATGGAACGGCTCGACGAGCTTCAGCCCGTCGAAGATCACCGTGGTCTCGTCGACGGCGCCGCCGCGTACGTGCGAGCGCGCCGAAAACTCGTCGCTCGCGACACCCGGCAAGCGGTGCGCAACCCGCAATGCGTCGTCGCCGAGCTCCGACAGGCTCTCGACTTCCTCGCGCGAGAAGAATGCGCTCGACGGCTGAATCTCTTTGACGAGATCGTAGCGGCTCGCGCTGACCGTCAGCTCGTCGAGCTTCGGTGCGGCCGGGAGGAGCTCGATCGTCGCCGCACCCGCCTCACCGGCGGCGAGATTCACGACGACGCGCTCGGGCAGGAAGCCGGGCGCGTGCACCGCAACCGTATGTCGGCCGGCGGTGAGATTCGTCAGAGTCGCGCGGCCGTCCACGACGGCCGCGCTCGGCCCGTTGGGGGCGTCGGCCTGGGCGATCGCGCCCGCCACCGTTGCGCCGGCCGGGACCACCACGGTGACGGTGACGACGACGGCGGCAGGCGCAGGCGACGGGGGCGCTTCGCCGCGCACGACCAGCCAGACGCCAGCCTGGTCACGCAGCGCAAGCCCGTGCGGGCGCAGGATCTCGCGCGCGAGCTCGATCGGGTCCGCGGCGGCAGGCTCGGCCTCGACCCGCAGCGTGCCGGACAACAGATTGCTGCTGTAAACGACGTTGAGCCCCGCGGCGCGGAGCTCGTCGATGACGTCCTGAACGGCGCGGCCGTGATAGGGGCCCGCGGGTTGTGCGTGCGCCGCAAGCGCGAAGGCGCCGATCGAGAGCAGCAGCGGAAAACGAAGCATCGACCGCATCGAGCACATCGCGGCCGGAAGGTGGTCGCGCGGTCATTGTACACACGCGGCCCCGCTGGGCGAACGACGCGGCGGCGGGGACTAGTTCTTCGTGATGAGGAGGCGGTCGCGCTCGATCGAGTACTCGAGATCGGGGTCGGTGACCGCCAACACGGCCACCAACTTCGGCAGCGGCTCGAGGTCGATCGAGCCGGACAATACCGTCTCGCGGGCGGTTCGTTCCAACGTGGCGTCCGCGAACTCGAGCGTGCGGCCCGTCTGGGCGGCCACCCATTCGAGCACCTCGATCAGCCGGCGCCCATCGGTGTCGAACGGCGGCGCGAGCCGCTCGGCCCAGGCCCAGTCCGCGCCGAAGGTCGACAGCGGCTCGCGGCGGATCGCGGCGCCGTTGACGGTGACCTTCTCGCCGGTCGCGACGGCCGTGCTATCGGTGCGCCGTGTGAGCGCGACCCGACCCTCGCGGACCCCGACCTCGAGGCGCGCCGTGTCGACGATGACCGCGAACTGGGTGCCCACGTCGCGCAACGTCCCGAACGCCGTCACGACCGCGAAGGGCTCGCGGCGCGCCGCCGCGTGCTCCGAGTCGAAATACACCGCGCCGGCGTCGAGCTCGGCTTCGTTGGCGGCCGTCAGCGTCACCCGCGCTTGCGCAGCGACGCGCAGCGACCCGCCGGAGATGAGCCGCAGCCCGACTTGGCCTGAGCCCGTCGTCACGGTCGCGCCGCGAGCAACGTCGTCGCCCGCCTGCAGCGGCAAGGTGCGACCACCGGCGATCACGTGCACCGTGCCGACCAGACGTTCGACATGGGCGACGGCTTCGACCGGTGCGTTCGGCTGCCGGCCGACCGTGAGCAGCACTGCCGCAGCTACGACGGCGGCCGCCGCCGCGAGCGCACCGAGGCGCCGGACCCGCTTGCGCCCCCGCGCGAGCGCGTCCCACTCCCCGTAGACGACGCGGCGTATCTCCTCGGCATCGGCCGCCGGCGGGTGCACGCGGGGCGCGGCGTGGACGAACAAGTCGCGAAACACGTTCTCCGGGTCCGTTCCTTGATCCTGCGAACGTCGGCGCTCGCTCATGACCATTCCGTAGCGCCGGAGTCGCCCGTGCCACCGCCGACGATGTCGCGCGTCAGCGCGCCATAGACGTCGTGGAAGGCGCGCTTCGCGCGCGCGAGCAACGACTGCGCGGCCTCCACGCCCACTCCGAGGTTGGCAGCGATCTCCTCGACGCTGAAGCCGTAGACGTACTTCCACTCGAGCGCGTCGCCGTAGTGCGCAGGCAATTTGTCGAGCGCGACCTGGATCAGGCGCGTGGTCTCGAGGCGCCGGAACCGGTCCTCGGGCTCGTCGGTAGCCGGCGCCGCCAGCGCATCGACCGCCGCGCGCACGTCCGGCAGGTCCTCGGTGAGCACGACGTGCTGCCGATCGCGCGTCACGCGATCGAGGTGGTCGCTGATCTCATTACGGCAAATCGTGCAGAGCCACGTGAACAACGAGGCCTCGCCGCGATACGAAGCGAGCTTGCGGATGGCCTTCGTCAACGTCACGTGCACGATCTCTTTGGTGATTTCGGGGTCGTCGGCGAGCCGCGTGCGTGCGAATCGGTAGAGGCGCGAGAAGTAACCGTCGAAGAACGCATTGAACGCCTGCGCATCGTGCGCAAGCATGCGTTTGACGAGTCGTCGCTCTTCCAAGTCTTCCGTTACCAACTGTCCGTACTCTGCAACGTTAGACGCATGACCCGGCGAATCCGGTCGGGTCGCTTGCGGGGGGGGCGAATCGGCTGGGGCGTGAATGCGACCGGGCACGGCTGCCGCCGCCGCTCGGGAAACCCGCTCTAAATCATGCTCCACCGGGCGAGCCGGGGGAATGCGCGCGGATCACGAGCCGGCAACCAAGCAGCCGACCGGTATCGCGACCTGCGTCTCAGGCCGATCGCGGAACCGGCGTCAGAGCCCGGCGGGGCCCCGGATCTGCTCGACGTCCTGGTTGTTCTCGTTGCAGATGTACTCCATGAGATCCCAACCCGGCCGCAACGTCGCCGTGAACTTGATCGTGAACGGCTTGTCGTACGCGCCCGGATCGTAGACCGTCGTGACGTTCTCGAGCGTGCCCTCGTCCTTGCGGGTATAGCGCTCGACCGTCCGCAGCTGGGTCGTGTGCGGATGCCCGACGAAGTCGAACCAGAACAGGTCGTTGAATCCCACCGTCTCGATCACGAGCGTATCGCCTTCCCAGTGACCGACGGAGTGCCCGTACCAGGTCGGCTCCAGATCGTCGGGATGG
>DASQOL010000062.1:0-26360 GCA_035644475.1 Gammaproteobacteria bacterium
TCGCCGTCGTCGACATCTACTTCGTGTCCGGCCGCGGCGCCGACTCCGTCGCAGTGGTCGGGCTCACCGAGGCCGTGCTCACGCTGCTCTATGCCGTCGCGATCGGGCTCAGCATGGCGGTGAGCGCGCTGGTGTCGCGGCGCATCGGCGAAGGCAATCCCGACGGGGCGGCGAAGGTCGCCGGCCAGACGATCTGGCTCGCCGTGGCCGCGTGGGTTGTGGTGGCGGCGATCGGCATCGCGTTCGCACCCGACATCCTGCGCTTGATGGGCGCCGACGAAGGCGTCGTCGCGGTCGGCGGGGGTTACACCACGCTGATGCTCGGCGGCTCGATCTCGATCCTGCTGTTGTTCCTACTGAACGCCGTGCTGCGCGGCGCGGGCAACGCGGCGCTCGCGATGCGCGTGTTGTGGCTCGCGAACGGCATCAACATCGTGCTCGGCCCGCTGCTGATCTATGGACCGGGCCCGCTGCCCGAGCTCGGCGTGACCGGCGCCGCGGTCGCGACCAACATCGGCCGCGGGATCGGCGCGCTGTTCGCGCTCTACTACCTCACCAACGGCCGCGGGCGCGTCGTGCTGCGCGCGCGGCACCTGCACGCGGACTCGCAGGTGTTGTCGAACCTGTTGCGCGTGTCCGCCGGCGGCGTGTTCCAGTTCATCGTCGCCACGTCGAGCTACATCGTGCTCATGCGCGTCATCTCGACCTACGGTAGCGCGGCGATCGCCGGCTACACGATCGCGATCCGGATCATGATGTTCACGTTCCTGCCGGCGTGGGGTATGAGCAACGCGGCGGCTACGCTCGTGGGCCAGAATCTCGGCGCGAAGCAGCCGGAGCGCGCCGAGGCGTCGGTGTGGGTGGCGACCAAGTACAACGTCGCGTTCCTCGTCTCGGTCGGAATCGTGGGCGTGGTGTTCGCCGAGTCGCTCGTCGGGTTTTTCACGACCGATGCCGAAGTGCTGCGCTACGGCGCCGCAGCCCTGCGGATCGTGAGCTACGGCTATGGCTTCTACGCGGTCGGCCTGATTGTGACGCAGGCGTTCAACGGCGCGGGCGACACGAGCACGCCCACCTGGCTCAACGTGCTGTGCTTCTGGGTGCTGCAGCTGCCGCTCGCGTACGTGCTCGCGAAGTGGCTTGCGCTCGGTCCGCACGGCGTGTTCTGGGCGCAGGCGATCTCGGAGTCGATGCTCGCTGTGGCGGGGTGGTTCTTGTTCCGCCGCGGCACGTGGAAGCTCAAGGTGGTGTGACGCCGCCCGCCATGGATGGCGGAAGTGCCGCAAATGCAGAACGCTATTTGCGGCCGCCCGCCATGGATGGCGGAAGTGCCGCAAATGCAGGACGCTATTTGCGGCCGCCGTCGGACGGCGTGGCCGGGGTCGCGCGTGCCGCCGCTTCGCTCGACGGTTCGTCCGGGCCGAACTCTTCTTGGGCCATCTGCCAGATGCTCAGGAACAGCGCCGCGATGATCGGACCAATGACGATGCCCGCAAACCCGAATCCGGCGAGGCCGCCGAGCGTCGACAACAGGATCAAGTAGTCCGGCATCCTCGTGTCGCGGCCCACGAGCACCGGCCGCAGCAAGTTGTCGACGAGACCGATCACGAACACCCCGATCAGGATCAGCAGCACGCCGGCGATCACATGACCGCTCGCGAGCAGAATGATCGCGGCGGGTAGCCACACCAGCGCCGGGCCGGCCGCGGGCACGAGGCTCGCGAGCGCCATCACCACGCCCCAGAGAACCGGGGCGCCGACGCCGATCAGCGCGAAGGCCACGCCGCCGATCGTGCCCTGTACCGCGCCTACCACGAGCGTGCCCTTGATCGTCGCGCGCGAGACTTCAGCAAACCGCGCGAACAGCGCTCGCTCGCGCTCGTCGCCGAGCGGCAGCGCGCGCACCAGGCCCTCGAGGAGCCGTGTGCCGTCGCGCAGGAAGAAGAAGAGCAGATACAGCATCAAGAAGAAGAACACCGTCGCGCGTAGCGAGTCCTTGCCGATCGAGAGCGCGCTCGACGCGACGAAGCGGCTCACGTTCACCGCGGCCTCGGAGAGCTGGCTCTCGATCTTTTCGGGGTCGATGCCGAGGCGCTGCAGCAAGGCGATCACGCGCGGCATGCTGTCTTGCGCCTGGCTATAGAGCCCGTTGAAATCGAGGCCGCCGGCGCTCAGGCGTTGCACGAGGCCCGCCGCTTCGTTCGTGACCGCGGCGGCCACGCCGATCAGGGGCAGGATCACCACGATCACGAGCAGCAGCACGCTCAGCATCGCGGCGACCGTTTCCCGGCCGTGCAGCCGCGCGACGAGCCAGCCGTGCACCGGAAAGATGATGATGCCGAACGCGATCGCCCAAAAGATCGGTTGGAGGAATCCGCGGATCAGCCACAGGAACGCGAGCGTCACCGCGAACAGCAGCACGAAGAAGAACATTCGCTGCGCGTTGTTGTTTTCGTTCATTCGCTGCCCCGTGAAAAATAGGGACATGTTGCATTTTCGGAGCCGTCGACTCGCCGGCGGCCGCGTCGCCGAAAATGCAACATGTCCCTATTTTTCACTCTTGCGTTGTGCCAACCAGGCGAGGCGCTCGGCGAGGGTCTTCTCGTAGCCCGCGTCGGTCGGCTCGTACCATCTTGCGCCGCGCAGCGGCTCGGGGAGGTACTCCTGGCCGGCGGCGTGCGCGCTTTCTTCCGCGTGATCGTAGCGGTAGCCCGCGCCGTAGCCCAGGCCTTTCATGAGCGCGGTGGGCGCGTTGCGGATGTGCAGCGGCACGGGCTCGGCCGGATGATCTCGCGCCGCCTGTTGCGCTTCGTTCCAGGCTGAGTAGACCTTGTTCGACTTCGGCGCGGCCGCGAGGTAGATCACGGCTTCGGCGATCGCGAGGTCGCCCTCCGGCGAGCCCAGGAAGTGATACGCATCCTTCGCGGCGAGGGCGATCGACAGCGCGCGCGGGTCGGCGAGCCCGATGTCCTCCACGGCCATGCGGACCACGCGCCGCGCGAGGTAGAGCACGTCCTCGCCGCCGTCGATCATGCGCGCGAGCCAGTAGAGCGCGCCTTCGACGTCGCTGCCGCGCACCGCCTTGTGCAGCGCGGAGATCAGGTTGAAGTGGTGCTCGCCGGCCTTGTCGTATTGGGCGAGCCGGCGCTCGAGCACGGCGGCCACCGTCTCGACGGAGACCTCCGCGCCGGCGGCGCGTTTGCGGTCGCGTAGCACGTGGTCGAGCAGCGCCTCGGTGGCGTTCAACGCGCGGCGCGCGTCGCCGTCCGCGTGCCGCACGAGCAGCTCGAGCGCGGCCTCGGACAGGGGTGGCGCCGGCTTGCCGCTCTCGGCCGCGAGCTTCGCCAACGCTCGCTCGACGATTGCGCGGATCGCCTCGGGCGCGAGCGGCTGCAGCACGAACACGCGGAGTCGCGACAGCAGCGCCGAGTTGAGCTCGAACGACGGGTTCTCGGTGGTCGCCCCGATCAGCGTGATGACGCCCGACTCGACCGACGGCAGGAACGCGTCCTGCTGCGACTTGTTGAAACGATGGATCTCGTCGCAGAAGAGAATCGTGCCGCGGCCTTCGACCTGCCGCCGCTGCTCGGCCTCGCGGATGATCTCGCGCACGCGCGGCACGCCTTCGGTTACCGCGCTGAACGTGACGAACTCCCGCTCGCTGTAGCGGGCCAGCAGCCGCGCGAGCGTCGTCTTGCCGCAGCCCGGGGGCCCCCAAAGCACCATGCTCGAGATCGAGCCGCGCTCGATCGCCTCGCGGAGCGGCTTGCCTACGCCAAGCAGCTCGTCGTGGCCCAAGAACTCTTCGAACGTCTCGGGGCGCAGCCGGTGGGCGAGCGGCGCTGCGGCCGTCGATTCGGGCTTGTCCGGCGGGAATAGCGAGAGCTCGGTGGTCAACGTGGAGTCCTCGGGGCGCCGGCGGTGCGTGGCCGCGGACAGACCCCCGACTATCCTACAGGCGTGCAGCAGCTGGTGTCAGACACCAAAGGTGTCAGACACCAGCGGTCAGACATGAACGGTGTCAGACACCAGCGCGACACCGGTGGCGACGGGCGGGGCGTGATGTTTTCCCGGTCCGGGGCCAAAAGCCGGTGATATAGTCGGCCCATGGTTACGACGACTCGGCCGCGGTCCCAGCGGCGGCGTGCCGCGCTGCGGCCCGCGCTCGGCGCCATGGTCGGCGCGCTCTCGGTGCTTTTTTTGGCTCACCCGCTCGGGGCTCAAGAGGCGCGCGAGACGCACAAGCCCGGGCTGCACGGGGCGCATTGGGTAGCGATCACGGGCAAGCCGTTGTCGGCCACGGCCGGCGCGCTCACGTTCGCGAAGGGCGGCAACGCGGTCGACGCCGCCTGCGCGATGCTCGCGGCCGGCGCCACCATGTGGGACACGCTGTCGTGGGGCGGTGAGACGCAAGCCCTGGTTCACGACCCGCGCACCGGCAAGGTCCGCGCGATCAACGCCCTCGGCGTCGCGCCGACGGGTGCTACGCCCGAGTTCTTCCGCTCGCGCGGCATGCGCGGCCCGCCCGACTTCGGTCCGCTTGCCGCCGTCACGCCCGGCACTCCGGGCGGCTTGTTCGTGATGCTCGCAGAGTTCGGCACGATGAGCTTGGAGCAAGTGCTCGAGCCCGCGATGCAGATGGCGAACGGTTATCCGATGGAGCAGACGCAAGCCGTCAACATCGAGGGCAACAAAGAAATCCTCGTGCGCTGGGAAGCGTCGCGGCGCGTGCTGTTGCCTCACTTTGACCCGGCGCGGTCGCAGCAGTGGTCTGCGCCATATCCCGGCGAGATCTTCCGCCAGCCCGAGTTGCTCGCCACGCTCACCAAGTTCGTCGAGACGGAGCGCACCGCGCTCAAGGCGGGCAAGAGCCGCAAGGAGGCCATCATGGCCGCCTACGAGCGGTTCTATCGCGGCGACATCGGCCGCGACCTCGTCGCGGCGACGCAGGCGGCCGGCGGGCTGATCACGATGGAGGATCTCGACCGCTGGCACGTCTATGTCGAAGACCCGGCGATGACCACCTACAAGGGCATCGAGGTCTACAAGCTCAACCACTGGGTGCAGGGCCCGGTGCTGCTGCAGACGCTGAACATCCTCGAGAACGTCGACTTGAGGTCGATGGGCTACAACAGCGCGCGCTACATCCACGCGCTCTACCAGGCCATGAATCTCGCGTACGCCGACCGCGACTTCTACTACGGGGATCCGTACGTGCCGCCCGCGGAGCCGATCAAGGGGCTGCTCTCGAAAGACTACGCGCGCTCGCGGCTCGCCGAGATCAACTGGCAGCGCAACAATCCGCTGATCGCGCCCGGCGACCCGTACCCGTTCCAGGGCGGCAAGAATCCTTACACCGGCCTGCTCGAGCACTGGCGGCCGAGGCTCGCGGAGCACCGGCGCGCGGACGTCAACGTGCCGGAGTTCAGCCTCACGCACGACCAGGCGTTCGTCGCGGGCACCACGTCGATCCAGGCCGCCGACTCGAACGGCTGGGTCGTCTCGATCACGCCGAGCGGCGGGTGGGTGCCGGCGTTCATCGCGGGCACCACGGGCTTTGGCCTGTCGCAGCGCATGCAGAGCTTCGGCATGGACGAAACGATGAATCCGTTCAACGTGCTCGCGCCGGGCAAGCGCCCCCGCGCGACCTTGAGCCCGAGCCTCGCGCTGCGCGACGGCAAGCCGTTCCTGTCGTTCGCCGTGCAGGGCGGCGACGCGCAAGACCAGAACCTCCTCCAGTTCTTCTTGGACTTCGTCGAGTTCGGCATGAGCGTGCAGCAGGCGGTCGAGGCGGCCAACGTCAACAGCTATCAGATGCACGACTCGTTCGGCGACCACACGTCCGAGCCGGGCCGCCTCGTCGTGCGCGCCGACACGCCGCAGTGGGTGCGCTCCGAGCTCGAGCGCATGGGTTACCGGATCGAGACCTGGGAGAAGACCTCCGGCCCGATCAACGCAATCTACATGGACCAACTGCACGGCAGCCTCTGGGGCGGCTCGAGCGACTTCGGCGAGGACTACGGCATCGCGTTCTGAGCATCGCCTTTCGATCGACTCTCTTCTAATTGGCGCACTTCCGAACGTGGAATTCTTGACTCGCGAGTCAGCCCCTTTCTGTACAATCCACGCCCGCTAGAACGTGAATCCGTCCGCGCGGAGAGGGAGCGATGGGGTTTTTGGAATGGCTGCAGGGCACGTGGGTCGCGACGACTGTCGCAGAGTCGCTCTGGGGCTACCCGACGTTCGAGACGATGCACACGATGGGCATGGCGCTGCTCATCGGCTCGTTGGGCCTCATCAACCTGCGCGTGCTCGGCTTCAAGCCCGGCCTCAAGATCTTCGACACGCGCGCGCTGCTGCCTCTCGCTTGGATCGGCTTCACGCTGAACGCGATCAGCGGCAGCGCTCTGTTCGTGTCGGACGCCGTGATGTTCTTCAACAGCTACACCTTCCGTCTGAAGATCGTGCTGATCATCTTGGGCGGCATCAACGCGGCGCTGCTTTCCCGCAAGATCTTCAGCGAACCGGCGCAGGGTGGCGCGGCCGTCGTGCCGACCACCGGCATGAAGTGGATCGCCGGGACCTCGCTCGTGTTCTGGTTCGGCGCGATCATCTGCGGCCGACTGATCGCCTACACGCCGTGACCACCCGAGCCGCCGAACGGAAGCGCCGAATGCCGCGTGCGAGTCGTCGCCGATGATGATGGAGCTGCTTCAATGGCTCGAGCACACGCCGATCGCGCATGCGATCCGCGATTGGCGCTGGGCATACCCTGCGCTCGAGACCGGCCACTACATCGGGCTCTCGCTCCTGGTCGGCGGCATCATGCTGATCGACCTGCGAGTGCTCGGGTTCGCGCCCAAGTTGCAGCTCAAGAGCATGATCGGGCTGCTGCCGTTCGTCTGGGTGGGGTTCCTGATCAACGTCACGACCGGTTCGCTGCTCTTCATCTACGGCGCCGTGAATTTCGGTACGAATCACGCGTTCTGGGTGAAGATGATCTGCCTGGTGATCGCGGGCCTGAACGCGCTCGCGTTCGACTTGTCGATCAAGCGTTACTCGTACGACTGGGTGGCCGCTGAGCGGCCGCCGCCGCTCGTGAAGACGTTCGCCACGCTGTCGTTCGCGCTCTGGCTGTGCGTGGTCACGGCCGGCCGGTGGATGGCGTACATCTGACGCCCCTCGGGCGGCGCTTTCAGGACACGCCGTGACGCAAGCGCGCGGGCCCAAATACACGATCCACGACGGCTTCCGGATGCCGATGGGCTTCCCGGTCGAAGGCTTCGACTCGGGCCAGCGCTATCGCGCGCAACCGGGGGACGTGTTCGTCGCGACCTATCCGAAGTGCGGCACGACGTGGATGCAGTACATCGTCTATCTGCTAGTGCACGGTGCGGAGCCGTTGGCGCGCGGCGGCAACATGAACGACGTGTTCCCGCACCTCGAGGAAGTGGGCGAGCACGTCGTGCGCGCATTACCCGAGCCGCGGATGATCAAGACGCATCTGCCGTTCGAACGAACCCCGTGGAACGATCGGGCGAAGTACATCTACGTGGCGCGCAACCCGTTCGACTGCGTGGTGTCCTTCTATCACCACACGCGCGGCTTTCCGAAGCACTACGACTTCGCGGCCGGCGCGTTCGACACGTTCTTCGAGCTGTTCTTGCGCGGCGAGGTCGACTTCGGCGACTACTGCGAGCACCTCGCGTCTTGGCTGCCGCAGATCGGCAAGGCGAATACGCTGTTCCTCACCTACGAATCGATGCTCGCGGCGTCGAGCGATGCCGTTGCGGCCGTCGGCGCGTTCCTCGGCGGCGAGGCCGCGCGAACCGCGGGCGACGCGCGGCTGTCGGCGCGCGTCGTCGAGCTGAGTAGCTTCGGGTCGATGCGCCGCGATCAGGCGCGCTGGTCGAGCGCGCGGCCGGCCGACATGCCCGCGTTCGTGCGCAAAGGCGTGGTCGGCGACTGGGCGAATCACCTGTCGCCCGAGCAGGCGCGGCGGCTTGCGGACAAGCTCGCCGCCCGCGTGCGTGGCACGCCGGCGGAGGGTTGGTGGCCAGAGATCGTTACGGCGGCGCGCGCCGAGATGTGACGTCGTCATCGTCCGGTTGAGCGAGACCGCCGTCGTAGAGGTTCTCGCCGGAGATCGTCACGGCCGCGGACGATCTTGGCGACGGTTCGCCGGCCAGGTTGACAATCCGCGACGAGGGGCGCTCTGATCGCGATCAGGCGGCCTTTGGCCCGCAAGGAGAACACCCGAATGACCTCCAAGCCCAATGCCGATGGCGATCTCGACGCCGGCACCGTCACGGAGCTCGAGGCTGCTGTTTTCCGGCGGCTCTTGCAGCATTTCGACGAGCGCAAGGACGTGCAAAACATCGAGCTCATGACCCTCGCGGGTTTCTGTCGCAACTGCTTGAGTAAGTGGTTCGTGGAGGCGGCTGGGGAGCGCGGCATCGACGTCGAGCTCGACGCGGCACGGGAGCGCGTCTACGGGATGCCCTACTCGGAATGGAAGGACAAGCACCAGCAGCCTGCTACCGAGGATCAACTACGCCGCTTCGACGCCGCCGAGCGCGCGAAGCAGAAAAAATAGGGACATGTTGGCTTTTTTCGCGGCGACGACCCCAAAGGGTAGCCAGCGAAAAAAGCCAACATGTCCCTATTTTTCAGTAGCGGCGGTGGATCGCGAACTGCGCGAGGCCGAGAAGGCCATCGCGGAATTTCGACGGCGGCAACGGCGCGAGCGCATTGATCGCGATCTCGACCTCTTGCCGAGCTCGTTCCGCCGTATAGCGCAGTCCGCCGGACGTCTCGATCGCGAGCTGGATCGACGTGAGATTGCGCGTACCGCCGGTCTCGATCGCCTCGCGGATCATGTGCCGCTCGGCCGCACTGCCGTGCGCCATGGCGAAGATCAGCGGTAACGTCGGCTTGCCCTCGGCGAGGTCGTCGCCGATGTTCTTGCCGAACTCTTCGGGCGTCGCGTCGTAGTCGAGCGCGTCGTCGACGAGCTGGAATGCCTGCCCGAGGTGCCGGCCGTAGCTCACGAGCGCCTGCTCGAGCGTCTCGTCCTGGCCCGCGAGGATCGCGCCGATCCGCGCGCCCGCCTCGAACAGCTTCGCCGTCTTGCGGTAGATCACTTCCATGTAGTCGGTTTCGCTTGTGTCCGGGTTGTTGCAGTTCATGAGCTGCAACACCTCGCCCTCGGCAATGGTGTTGGTGGCGTTCGCCATCACGTCCAGGATCCGGAGCGCCTTGAGCTCCACCATCATCTGGAAGGCGCGCGAGTAGAGGAAGTCCCCTACGAGCACGCTGGCCTGGTTGCCGAACAGGGCGTTCGCGGTCTGACGGCCCCGGCGCAGGCCGGAGCTGTCGACCACGTCGTCGTGCAGCAACGTGGCCGTATGGATGAACTCGATGATCGCCGCCGCCGTGATGTGGTCTTGGCCGTGGCAGCCGCAGGCGCGCGCCGCGAGCAACACCGCGAGCGGCCGCAAGCGCTTGCCGCCGTTATGAATAATGTGGTGCGCGACCTGGTTGACCAGCGCGACGTCGCTGCCGAGTCGGCGCACGATGACCCGATTGACGTCTCCCCAGTCGTCCCCGACGGTGGCTCTCAAGGCGTCGAGGGAAGGAACTGCGGGGCGGGTTTCGGCGAGATCCATCACCGCCATAATGCCCGATGGCGCCTCCGTAAGCGAGGCAGGGCATGGGCGCGCGGGGCTTCCGCCGGCCCGCGAACGGCCCTTTGGACGCGTTGACCCACCGCGCGTAAATCTCTAGAATTCCGAGCCTTTCCCCGGGTCTGCCTCGGCTTTCTCGAGCAGGGGATTCGTAGGTAACGGATCCTTCACGTAGCCGGGTCCCAAATGTCTAGGAGTAGTCGACGTGTACGCCGTTTTTCGCACAGGCGGTAAGCAATACCGCGCCCAGCAGGGTGAGCGTGTTCGTATCGAAAAGCTCGAGGCCGCCGTCGGCGATGCCGTGCAGTTCGATCAGGTCTTGATGGTCGGCGAGGGCGCCGACGTCAAGGTAGGCAAGCCGCTGGTCGACGGGGGCAAGGTCGAGGCGAAGGTCACGGCCCAGGGCAAGGGCGATAAGATCCGCATCATCAAATTCCGCCGCCGCAAGCACTACAAGCGCGAGCAGGGGCATCGGCAGCTGTTCACGGAAGTCGAGATCACGTCGATCAGCGGGGCCAAGGAGTAGGGCATGGCACATAAAAAGGCAGGCGGCAGCTCGAAGAACGGCCGCGACTCGGAATCAAAGCGGCTCGGCGTCAAGTGCTTCGGCGGCGAGCAGGTGCTGGCCGGCAACATCATCATTAGGCAGCGCGGTACGCAATGGCACGCCGGCGCCAACGTCCGCATGGGCCGCGATCACACGCTGTACGCCGGCGCTCCGGGCCGCGTCGCGTTCGCGGTCAAGGGACCGAAGAATCGGCGGTTCGTCAGCGTCGTCGCCGGCGACTGACCGCGGCACCGCTCGAGCCTCCGACCGCCAGGGATGGCGGGAGCGCCGCGATTCAGGAGCAAAGTTGCGGCCGACGAAGAAGCCCCGCAGACGCGGGGCTTTTTTGCTTCGGCGGCAGGTGGGATCGCGGGCAAGGCCCGCGCTGCACGGCGGCCGACTGAAAAAGTAACCTGTCCCTATTTTTTCAACATGAAATTCATCGACGAAGCGGAGATTCGCGTGGAGGCCGGTAGCGGCGGCAACGGCTGCGTGAGCTTCCGCCGCGAGAAGTGGGCGCCGCGCGGCGGTCCCGACGGCGGCGACGGCGGCCGCGGCGGCAGCGTCTACCTCGTCGCGCGCGAGGGCGTGAACACGCTCGTCGACTTTCGCGTTCGGCGTCGCTTCAAGGCCGAGAGCGGCCACGGCGGCTCCGGCAGCGACAGTACCGGCGCGTCCGGCGCCGATCTCACGATCGAGGTCGCGAAGGGCACCGAGATTCACGACCTCGACACGGGGGAGCTGCTCGGCGACCTGTCCCACGACGGCGACACGTTGCTCGTCGCGAAGGGCGGGCAGGGCGGCCGCGGCAACACGCGCTTCAAGTCGAGCGTCAATCGCGCGCCGCGCCAGTTCGACACCGGCAAACCCGGCGAGTCGCGGCACTTGAAGCTCGCGCTCAAGCTGCTCGCCGACGTCGGCCTCCTCGGCGCGCCGAACGCGGGCAAGTCGACGCTCACCCGCGCGCTGTCGGCCGCGCGGCCGAAGGTGGCCGACTATCCGTTCACGACGTTGCATCCGCAGCTCGGCGTCGTGCGCGTAGGCACCGAGCGCAGCTTCGTGATCGCCGACATCCCCGGCCTCATCGAGGGTGCCGCCGCGGGCGCCGGGCTCGGCATCCAATTCCTCAAGCATCTCGAGCGCACGCGGCTGTTGCTGCACGTGGTGGACGCGTGCGCCGAGCTCACCGGCGGCGACTCGGCGCAGATCGCGCGCTCCGTGGAGGCCGAGCTCGGCCTGTACTCCGCCGCGCTCGCGGACCGGCCGCGCTGGCTCGTGGTGAACAAGCTCGACCTGCTGCCGGCGGACGAACGCGACGCGCGCGTCGCGGAGCTCGTCGCGGGGCTCGACTGGAAAGGGCCGGTTTACGGAATCAGCGCGTTGGCGGCGGACGGCACGAAGCGCCTCGCCCAGGACGCGATGACGTTTCTCGAAGGGTTGCGCGCGGCCGAGACGGCGGAGCCGTCAGGGCATCGCGCGTAGCCGCGCGTTGAGCTGGCTCTTGTAGTGCGCGGCGCGATGCTTCGTGAGAATCCCTTTGCCGGCCATGCGGTCGATCTCGGGGACCACCGAGGCGAAGGTCGCCTTTGCGACTGCCTTGTCGCCCGCTTGGACGGCCTTCAGCACGGTCTTGATCGCCGTGCGGACGCGCGAGCGCAGAGCCACGTTGTGCGCACGCCGCTTGATGGCCTGACGCGCGCGCTTCTTTGCAGATTGGATATTGGCCAAGGATTCGTCCGGCCGGGGAGAAGCCCCGGAAAAGCCCGGTATTATTCGGAGCCGCTCGACGCAAGTCAAGCCGAATGCGGGCCGGGCGAGGCCCCGTCGAGCTCCGTCCGACCATGAGCGCCGACTCGAGCAACGACCAGCTGCGGGCGCCCCCCGACCGCTTGCTCAAGTCCACGTCCGTGGTCGCCGCGATGACCCTGCTGTCGCGGGTCACCGGCCTCGCCCGCGAGATCGCGTTCGCCACGTTGTTCGGCTCGGGCCCGATCATGGACGCGTTCGCCGTCGCGTTCAGGATCCCGAACCTGCTGCGCCGGTTCTTCGGCGAGGGCGCGTTCTCGCAGGCGTTCGTTCCGGTGATCGCCGAATATCGCGCCACGCGCTCGGTGGCCGAGACGCGCGAACTGGTCGACCGCATCACGGGAACCCTCGGGCTCGTGCTGTTCGCGATCACGCTCATCGGCGTCATTGGCGCGCCGCTCCTGATCCTCGCGTTCGCGCCCGGCTTCTTCAACGACGAGAGCCGTTATTCGACGGCGATCCATATGTTGCGGCTCACCTTCCCGTACGTGTTGCTCGTGTCGCTGACGGCGCTCGCGGGCAGCATCTTGAACGCCTACCGGCGCTTCGCGGTGGCGTCGTTCACGCCGGTGATCTTGAACGTCGTGATGATCGGGTTCGCGATCTGGGTCGAGCCGCGTACCCCCTGGCCCGGAGTGGGGCTCGCGGCCGGCGTATTCGTGGCGGGCGTCTTGCAGCTCGTGTTTCAGGTGCCGTTCCTGCGGCGCCTTAAGCTCCTGCCGCGGCCGCGCTGGGACCGCGCGCACGCCGGAGTGCGGCGGATCTTCGCTCTCATGCTGCCGGCGATGATCGGCTCGTCCGTGGCGCAGATCAGCATCCTGCTCGATACCTTGGTGGCGTCGTTCCTACTCGCGGGCAGTATCAGCTGGCTGTATTACTCCGACCGGCTCATCGAGTTTCCGCTCGGCGTGCTCGGCGTCGCGATCGGCACGGTGATCTTGCCGCGCCTCTCCGAGCAGCATTCGTTCGCGTCGCCCGAGCGGTTCTCCGCGACGCTCGACTGGGCGCTGCGGCTCGTGCTCGTGATCGCGCTGCCGGCGGCAGTCGGCATCGAGCTGCTCGCCGACCCGTTGTTGGCTACGCTCTTCAACCACGGCGACTTCACCGAGCGCGACGTAGCGATGTCCGCCGCGAGCGTGCGCGCCTACGCGCCGGGGCTCGTGGGCTTCATCCTCGTGAAGGTACTCGCGCCGGGCTACTTCGCGAGGCAGGATACGAGGACGCCGGTACGCATCGGGATCCAAGCGTTGATCTTGAGCATGACCTTGAACGTCGCGTTCGTGCTGCTGTTGCTCCGCACGCAGTGGGCGCCCGCGCACGCGGGGATCGCGGCCGCTACCGCGTGCTCCGGGCTGTTCAACGCGGTGTTCCTGTTCGCTGGGCTGCGCAAGCACGGCGTCTACCGGGCGCGACCGGGCTGGCGGCCGCTCTGGACGCAGATGCTCGCGGGGAACGCGGTGATGGCTGCCGCGCTGCTCGTCGTGCTGCACGCGATCGGCGACTGGTCGGCGCTCGGCAAGCTCGACCGCGCCGGAGCGCTCGCGCTCCTGGTCGGCGGCGGCGCAGCCGTCTACTTCGGTGTGGCCTGGCTCCTTGGGCTGCGTCCCAGCGCGTTGCGCGCCCGCGCGACGTAGCGAAGGTGACGATGCGCCTCTACCGAACCGTCGCCGCGCTGCCGAGCCCCCCCGCGCCGCGGGTCGTGACGATCGGTGTGTTCGACGGGCTGCATCTCGGCCACGAGGCGATCCTCGAGCGCGCGACGGCGGAGGCCGGCGCCGCCGCGCAGAGCGCGCTCGCGTTCTCCTTCGAGCCGACGCCGAAGGAGTTCTTCGCACCGACCAATCCGCCGCCGCGGCTCACGCGTTTTCGCGAGCGTTTCGAGCGACTCGACGCGCTCGGCGTCGACGAGTTGTTCTGTCCGAGCTTCGGCTCGGTTCGCGACTTGGATGCGCGGCGCTTCATCGACGAGATCCTGGTCGCGCGGCTCGGCGCGCGGCACGTGGTCGTGGGCGACGACTTCAGGTTCGGCGCCGGGCGCGGCGGCACGGTCGCCGACTTGCGCTCGGCCGGCGAGCGGCACGGCTTCCGCGTGACGGAGGTCGCGCCCGTGTACTGGCGCGGCGAGCGAGTGAGCAGCACCGCCGTGCGGCGGGCGCTCAAGGCGGGCGACCTCGCGACGGCGCGCGGCATGCTCGGCCGCGACTATTCGATGTCCGGGCGAGTGGTCCGGGGCCTCGGCCTCGGGCGCCGGCTCGGGTTTCCGACGGCGAACGTGAACTTGAAGCGGCTCCAGGCGCCGGTCGACGGCATCTTCGCGGCGCGCGTGAGCGGGCTCGATGGCGGCTTACGCGACGGCGTCGCGAGCGTCGGCACGCGGCCGACGATTGGCGGCCGGCACGCGCTGCTCGAGGTGCTGATCTTCGATTTCGACGATGACATCTACGGCGAGTACATCACCGTGCACTTCGTGGAGCGGCTGCGCGAGGAGCGCCACTTCGCCGATCTCGCGGCGATGCAGCGGCAGATGCACCTCGACGTCGAGGCTGCCCGGGCTGCGCTAAGCGCTTGAAATCGTTTACACTCACGGCCCATTTCACCGCCCCGTTCGCGTCGGATATTTCATGGATGGCACGTTCGAAGCCGTAGGCGCCCGCTACGACGGACCGGAGCTCGAGAAGCGGATTCTCGAGTTCTGGCGCGACAAGCACGTCTTCGCGCGCGTCATGGACGAGGGTGTTGGGCGCCCGGAATTTGTCTTCTACGAAGGCCCGCCGACGGCGAACGGCCGCCCCGGGATCCACCACGTGCTCGCGCGCACCTTCAAGGATCTCTATCCGCGCTACAAGACGATGCGCGGCTTCCACTGCCCGCGCAAAGCCGGCTGGGACACGCACGGCTTGCCGGTCGAGCACGAGATCGAGAAGGAGCTCGGCATCTTCGACAAGAAGGTGATCGAGGAGAAGGTCGGCATCCAGAAATTCACCGACATGTGCCGCTCGTCGGTGATGCGCCACGTCGCCGAATGGGAGGCGATGACCGAGCGCATGGGGTTCTGGGTGTCGTTCGAGCACGCGTACTTCACGCTGCACAACGACTACATCGAGAGCGTCTGGAACTTGCTCAAGACGATCTGGGACAAGGGCCTCATCTACCAGGGCTACAAAGTCGTCCCGTACGACCCGCGGATCGGGGCGACGCTGTCGTCGCACGAGGTGGCGCAAGGCTACCGCGAGGTCGACGACCCGTCGGTGTTCGTGCGGTTCAAAGTTGCGGGCGAAGGGGACACGTTTTTCCTCGTGTGGACGACCACGCCCTGGACGCTGCCGTCGAACCTGCTGCTCGCCGTGCATCCCGACGTGGAGTACGTCTGGGTCAAGCGCGCCCGCGAGACGCTCATTCTCGCGAAAGAGCTCGCAGCCGCCGTGCTCGGCGAAGGGCCCCACGAGATCGTGCGCGCGGCGCGCGGCCGCGAGCTCGACGGCCTGCGCTACGAGCGGCTGTTCGACTATCTCGACGTGCCCGCCGGCGCCGACATCTGCCGCGTGCGGCCGGCGGAGTTCGTCACGACGGCCGACGGCACGGGCATCGTGCACGTCGCGCCTGCCTACGGCGAGGACGACCTCAAGCTCGGCCAGCGCTACGGGCTGCCGGTGGTCCACGGCGTGGGCGAGGACGGCTATTTCTTGAGCGACGTCGAGCCCGTCGCCGGTAAGTTCTTCAAGGAGGCGGATCCCACGATCGTGGAGATCCTGCGGGCGCGCGGCCTCCTGTTCCGCGAGGCGACCTACCGCCACAACTATCCGTTCGGCTGGCGCACCGGCGATCCGCTGATCTACTACGCGAAGAACGCGTGGTACATCCGGACCACGAACTACCGGCAACGCATGGTCGACCTCAACCGCACGATCAAGTGGGTGCCGGAGCACATCCGCGAGGGCCGCTTCGGCAACTGGCTCGAGAACAACATCGACTGGGCGCTGTCGCGCGAGCGTTTCTGGGGCACGCCGCTCCCCGTGTGGACGGACGGGCAGGGCGACTACCTGTGCGTCGGCTCCGTGGCGGAGCTCGAGCAGCGCTCGGGCCGCAAGCTCGGCGACCTCGATCTCCACCGGCCCGCGGTCGACGGCGTGACGTTCGTGCACGAGGGCCGCACGTACCGGCGCGTGGCGGAGGTCATCGACTGCTGGTTCGACTCGGGCGCAATGCCGTACGCGCAGTGGCATTACCCGTTCGAGAACCGCGCCGTGTTCGAGAACGGCTTCCCCGCGGACTTCATCTGCGAGGCGATCGACCAGACGCGCGGCTGGTTCTACACGCTGCACGCGATCGCGACGATGGTCTCCGACTCGGTGGCCTATCGCAACGTGGTGTGCCTGAGCCACATCGTCGACCAAGACGGCAAGAAGATGTCGAAGTCGCTCGGCAACATCTTGGATCCGTACAAGGTGTTCGACGAGGTCGGCGCCGACGCCCTGCGCTGGCACTTCACCGCGCGGGTCGCGCCCGACGTGCAGAAGCGCGTGTCGGTGGAGATCGTGGCCGACGTCGCGTCGAGCTTCATCAACACGTTCTGGAACACCTACGGGTTCTTCGTGATGTACGCGCGGCTCGACCGCGTGGATCTGTCGATGGACGTGCCGTACCGCGGCCGGCCCGAGATCGACCGCTGGATCCTGGCGTTGCTCGAGGAGACGATCGCGACGACGACCGCTGCGCTCGACGATTACGACGCGCTGCGCGCGGGCGCGGCGATCGAGACCTTCGTCGACCAGCTCAGTAACTGGTACGTGCGCCGCAACCGCAGACGTTTCTGGAAGGCCGCGAGCGGCGCCGACAAGCAGGCCGCCTATCTCACGCTCTACGAGTGCCTCGAGGTCGTGAACCGGCTCATGGCGCCGTTCGTCCCGTTCATCACGGAGGCGGTGCACCAGAATCTCGTGCGGGCGAGGGCCATGAACGCGCCCGTGAGCGTGCACATGGCGAGCTGGCCGGAGCAGCGTCCGGAGCGGCTCGACCGCGACCTGCTCGCCGAGACCGCCGTCGTGCAGCGCGTGGTGGGCTTGGGCCGCGCCGCACGCAATTCGTCGCGGCTCAAGGTTCGCCAGCCGCTCAAGCGCCTGCTCGTGCGGCTGCCGGACGAGGCCGCGAGCGCTGCCGTGCGGCGCCACGCGGACCAGATCCTCGAGGAGCTCAACGTCAAGGCGCTCGAGATCATCCCTCGCGACGCGTCGCTCGTGCGCTATCGGATCAAGCCGAACCTGCCGGTGATCGGCAAGCGCTACGGCAAGCTGATACCGGCGATCCGCCAGTATTTGACGACCGCCGATGGCGCCGAGATCGCGGCCAAGGCCGGGCGTGGCGAGACGCAGACGTTTACGCTGCCCGGGGGGCCGATCGAGGTGCAACCCGGCGACCTGCTCGTCGAGACGTCGTCGGCCGAAGGCTTCGCGTGCGCCGAGGAGGGCGGCTACCTCGCCGGCCTCGACACCACGCTCGACGACGCGCTGCGCCGCGAAGGCGTGGCGCGCGAGCTCGTGCGCGCCGTGCAGGACGCACGCAAGCAGGCAGGCCTCGAAGTGTCGGACCGTATCGAGCTGCACATCGACGGCGACGCCGCCGTCGCTGCCGCGCTGGCCGAGCACCGCGAGTTCATCATGAGCGAGACGCTCGCGAGCCGCTGGCAGCCGCCGGCCGAGGGCACGGCCTACGTGGTGCGGCAAGACGAAGGAGACGCGCGCTGGCAGATCCGGCTCGCGCGCGACCCGGCCGGCACGTGACGAAGCGCCGTTGGTTCTCGTTGAGCGCGGGCGCCGCGAACTGGCTCTGGATTGCGGTGATCGTCGTGGCGCTCGATCAGTGGACGAAGTATCTCGTCACCGACAACCTCGAAGAGTTCGACGAGGTGATCCTGACGCCGTTCCTCGAGCTCATGCGGCTGCACAACCCGGGCGCGGCGTTCAGCTTCTTGAGCGACTCCTCGGCGCTGCAGCGCTGGGTCGCGGAGGATCTTGGGCTCGGGCCCGATTGGCAGCGCTGGTTCTTCATGGGGCTGGGCTTGCTGGTGAGCGTGGGCATCCTGGTCTGGCTGCGGCGTCTGCCGGCGAGGGGGCAGAATCTCCTCGCGGCGGGATTGAGCCTGGTGCTCGGTGGCGCGCTCGGCAACGTCATCGACCG
This sequence comes from Gammaproteobacteria bacterium, assembly GCA_035644475.1. Taxonomy (GTDB): domain Bacteria; phylum Pseudomonadota; class Gammaproteobacteria; order Steroidobacterales; family Rariloculaceae; genus FEN-1219. Next base: position 18,214 of record DASQOL010000062.1, read on the forward strand.
GGTGCTCTGGGGGCACGTGATCGACTTCGTCCGCGTGCACTACGAGCAGTGGTATTTCCCGGCGTTCAACGTCGCGGATTCGGCGATCACGATGGGCGCCGTATTGCTGATCCTCGACAATCTGCTCGACTACGGCCGCGCGCGCCCGGCGCGCAGCGGCGGCCGCAAATAGCGTCCGGCATTTGCGGCACTCCCGCCATCCATGGCGGTCGGCGCCTGAGCCAGAGGCTCACCAGCAATCGGCGCTACTGGCGGTGCGCGCGCCCGCGGCCGTGATCTGAAACCACAGGCACTTGGTGTCCTTCGTCATGTCGACGCCGTTGGTGCCCACGGTCGCAGTCGCCTTCGCCGTGAAGGTTGCGGCGTCCGCCGCCTCCATCGTGATGGTGTACATGTCGTTCTCGCTCGTCGTGGGGTAGTTGGCGTCGCGGAGCTGGTCGATCGTGCCGTAGGTGCGGTTGGAGAGGTAGTAGCGCTCCTGGCTGGTGGCGATCGATAGCAGTGCGCTTTTGGCGGTCGTGCGGTGAGTGCGCAGGATGTACGTGCGGTAGCTCGGCGTTGCGATCGAGGCGAGGATGCCTACGATCACGACGACTATCATGAGCTCCATCAGCGTGACGCCCGCGATGCGGCGGCGTAAGACGCGCTTCGATGAACGTCGCATCGCGCGTCAGTCGAGGTTCGACTGACTCCAGAACGTGCGCACGGGATTTACGCCGAAGTTACCGCCCGTCAGTACGCTCGCCGGCAGGCAGAAGAAGTCCACGCACGCGACCGGCGCCGGCCGCTGGCCGGGCGGACCGCCGTCGAGGCTCGGGAACAGGAACGTCACGCCCGGCGATATCGAGCCGCTGCCGGTGGCCACCGAGATATCGGCGAAGGTCAGGGGTCCGCCGCCCGTCGACTGGTCGAGGTTCGCGACCGGAGCGCCGTTGAACACGTTCATCGCATAGAGACGGTTGGTGCCGAGCGCCGGTATGCACGGGTCCGTCAGCGCGGCGACGCCGGCGGGTGTATACGTCGTGAACAGCACCGTGTTGTTGAACGTGCGCGCATCGGCGAGCACCTTCTCGCCGGCGGCCGCGTTCAGCTCGAGCTTCCAGCCGCTCGCGTCTTGCGACATCGCGGTGGTCGCGGACGTGATCGTCGTGAGGGCGGTATCGGTGATCGGCGTGATCGCGTCGAATTGGGCCTGAGTCATCGAGCCGAGCGGCAGGTTCTTGTCGCGCAGCGCATAGAAGCGGTCACTGTTGTCGAGGCTCAGCGGATGTACGCGATGCCCCGAGCCGATGCCGACATGCACGAATTGCGAGTGAGTCTGCTTGTCGGTAGCGATGGCGACGTCGGGTGAGCCGTAGAAGCGGCGAACGTCGGCGAGCGGCGTCGTAGCCGCATTCGGGGCTGCGCCGAGCTGTGCGATCACGCCGCCCGTGATCAGGCTGGACGCCGGCTGACCGTTGTGCACATCGAACCGCCAGACTTGCCCGCCCATGTCGCCCGCGTACATGCGGTCGGCGAAGTCATCGCCGTCGAGGTCGACGACCTTCACGTCGGCCGGTATCGAGTAGTCCATCGACTTGTTCGCGACGTTGAAGTCCTTGTCGCGGCCGTCTTTGCTGCCGTGCCACAAGAGCGCGCCCGTGACCGAGTCGACGACGTAGAGAGCGTTGCCCGCGTCGTCGGCGGCCGCGACCGCTTGCGGATGGGTCACCGTGCCGGCCACCGGGTCACCGTCTTGGCTCGCGTCGTAGCCGCCACCTACCACCACGACGAGCTTGTCAGCGTTCTGCGTGGCGCCGGCGATGTTCATGCGCGTGGGCACGGCGCTCGACCAGCTCTGCCCAGCCCCCGGCAGCGTCCCGCTGTCGTGGCGCCAGAGCACCTTCGGGTGCGTCGGCAGCGTCACGTCGAGCGCGTACAACGCGTCGCCGCCGCGGCGCATGCCAAAGAAGAGATACACCCGCTCGCCGTCCGGTTCCTCGACGATGCCGTCGTTGTCGCCGATCGCCTGGATCCGGAGGCTGCCGTCGATCCCGTATTTCGTTTTCGACGTCAAGGAATCGACGAACAGCTCGGCCTGACTCGAGAGGAATTCCGTGGGCACGAACGCCCACTTCTCGACGCCTGTCTTGGCGTCGATCGCGTGCAGATAGCCGTCGTTCGTTGCGAAAAAGATCAGCGTGTCGTCGACCGTGGGCCCATAGATCATCGACACGGCTTGGGAGTGCAGCGGATCGCCCATCTGGAAGCGCGGTTCCGTTTTGTCGCCGTCGTTGTCGTTGTCCGCGGCGTCGCTGCCGTTGATGAAGTCGATGACGTCGGCGCGCGTCGGCAAATCCGGTGAGCCCGTGCCGAGCAGCGTGTTGTCAATCGAGCTGTTGCTCGCAGAGATCGCGTTCGACGGGTCGGTCAAATCGTTGCTCGTGCCGAGGTAGGTATAGACGTTGCGCGTCGTGGGGATTCGGTGCGCGGCGCCGCCGAGCTCGACGTCGGCGCCGTCGTTCGGCTCCGAGGGCAGCGACCAGAAGCTGCGGGCGCTCGGGAACATCAGCCCGGTAGCCGGATTGATCGCCGGTTGCCCGTTGGCGTCGACGATGACTCCGTCGGTCGGGCGCAATCGGTATTTCTTGAGGTTACCTGGCCAGTGCCGCGTGCTCGAAGGCTCGAACAAGCTAACGTAGAGATCGTTGAGATTCTGCGTGCGGTTGAAGCTGTTGACCGACACCGTCGGAGCCGTGAACGTTGCCTGCGTGTCGAGTGCCTTGGTGATGATGTCGGAGAGCGCCGTGGTCAACGAGGCGGTGTTGCTCGCTTCGTAGTAGTTTCCGCCGCCGCGCGCCGCGGTCTCGCGGAGGACGGGCAGGTCGCTGCCGTCCAACGCGAAACCCACCGTATGCGTGACGACGCTCTGCCGGCCGGGCAGCGACGACAGATCGCCGTCGTGCAGGAACTGGGCGAGATCGTCGAGGCATTGGCCGCCGTCGGGGTTCCACTGCGGCGGGTAGGTCTCGACGTCGCACTGATTGCCGGAGATCGAGCCAACGATGTCTTTGATCGATTTCCCGCTCGCGTCGGTGAGCTCGACGATCTTGGTGTCGGCGTCATGGTCTTGCGACGGCTCACCGTCCGTGAGGTAGACGATGTAGTTTTTTTGGCAGGAATAGGCGATCGGCGACCGGTATACCTTGTCATCGGGGCTCGGCAACCGCGACGCAGCGACACTTTGCTGCGCGCCGGACTGCATACCGTATACGACGTTGCCGCCCATGAAGTATTTCGTCGCCTCGTAGAGCGTTTCCGACAGCGGAGTTCGGAAGCCGGCCGATAGCGAGTTGATCGCAGTTCGCATGCCGGGGCGGGCCGTGGAGACGTTCTCCATCGCGTAGAGTACGTTGCCGCCGTTGTTGCCGCCGTTGTCGATGAAGTGCATGAGCCCGACGTTGACTCCGTTGATCGTGCTCACGAGGTTGTTCGCGACGTCCTTGACCACCTGCATGCGGCTCGACGTCGTGCCGGGAGAGTAGTACCAGGCGAGCCAGTTGCCGTCATAAAGCCAATAGGTGTTGTTGGTCGGGTTCGAGCCCCACGCGATGCGGCTGCCCGCGTCGGCCGTCCAGAGGTGCGTCGTGTCGCCGTTACGCGGATAGAACACGCCATCCACCGGGGGCTCGTCGCCGAATTTGCCCCAGTCCTCGGCGCACTCGACCTGTCGGTTCTGATCCCCCGTCGACAGCGCCTCCCATCGTTTCTGCGTGCCGCTGTCGTAGCTCGCGAGGGTGTCACGATAGGTGCCGCCGCTCGGAGCGCCGAACGCGGCAAGCGCCGCGTTGCACTTGAGCCCCGAACGTATGAAATACTGCGTTTCGCTCGAGCCGCACGTCGGCGGCGTGCCCGTGGTGCTCCAATACACGCGATTCGTGTCGCAGCCGCCGCCCGTGTACGGCGTGCCGGGGTTGTAGCCGGTCTGCGTCGTGAGCGTGGCGCCCATGCTTCCCGAGTCGTCGAGAATCAGCAGGATGTTGGGACGCGCCTGGATCGTCGGATTGCCCGACCCGACGAATAGCTCGATGTCGTCGGCGACGGCCGACGTTCCCGAGGCCAGAGCCCACAGCGCACCCGCCGCGAAAGCGAGGAGTCTTTTCTTCACGAGATTCATGGCAAGCCCTCGAAAGTCGGTCGCCGGTTGCCGCGCGGAATCAGCTCGCGGGAGTCAAAACGACCCGTGTCGCGCGCTTGGTGGCGAGGCTGTAGAACACCACTCCGCCTACAACAGCGCCCGGCCTCTGCCGCAGTTGAGTGACCGCGGTCTGGAAGTCCGCGAGCGACATCGGTTTGCCGCCGCCGAACGAGTACTCGGTGTTCGCGTTGACCTGGACGTTGATTCGCGCGCAGGTGGCGCACGTGCGGACGCTCAGTCTGCCCGACGCGCTCGCCGGTAGAACGAGATCGGCCAGCATGACCTCGTACGCGCCTTCGACGTACTCGATCGTTCTCGCCGCACCCGCGTTGCCGACGGCGGCGAGCGCGAGCGCGAGCGCGACGGCCGAGATGATCCGCGTCATGGTTGGTTCCCCTGCGTGGCGGGCCCCAACACGTAGAAGCTTTGCTGGTGGGCTGCAGCGGCGTTGCGGGGCGCCTTGCCGTGCGACTCCACGTCGAAGTGAAAAGCCATCACGGATCCGCCGCCGGCCGTATTGCCCATGCTGAAGGCGACGGCGCTCAACGGCACGGCCGTTCGGAAGGTCGTCTCGGCTTCGCGGTCGTACTCCGTGCCGAGCCAGTCGACCGTGGACGCGGCGGACGTGGTGTTGTAGGCGCCGCTCGCGATCGCGATGTCGATGCCCGATTCCGCGAGCTGGAACGCGTCCTGCCGGAATTGCGTATTGCCGGCCATCCGCACTTCCATGCGCGAAGTGTTCATGCCGGACACACCGAGCACCGTGAGCACGAGCAGGAGGATGAGGCCGACGATCAGTGTGGCGCCACCTTGCTTTCCCCGAAGAGCGATGTCGTTCATGCAGTTCTCCACTCGTCCGCCGCGGCGCGTCATGAGGCGGGCCGCGCGTTGCGCAGGTAGATCGTTTTCGACATCACGACGCGCCGGTAGGCATCGTTGGGTGCGGGGATGTTCTGATCGGCGTACACATAGGTTCGCGTGTCCTTGTAGCCGGCCTCGATATTCTCGGTGCGGATCCTGAGCCAGATCCGTACCGCGAGAATCTCGGCGTCCGGGATGAACGCCGCATCGCCCGGAGTCAAGATCGGGTCGCCGGGGTTCACGTAGCGGTCTATCGAGCCGCGGTTCGCGCTGCCGACGGGGTCGGTGTCCACGCCGAACTGAACCTGCAGGTCCTCGACGCCGGGCAAAACCTCTTCGTCCGTGACGTTGCTCGACGTGTCGCCCGTGAAGGCCTTCCGGCGTAGCGACGGCATGTTCGCCCCGAGGGCCGAGCTCTTGCCGACGTAGTAGCCCGTGACCAGCACGACGCGCGTCTCGCTCGGCGCCGCGGCGGTGATCGGCAGAAACTCCGCGGGGGGAGCGGTGCCGGTGAAGATGCGGCTCGTGGACCCGCGCCTCGTCTGCAGGTACAGCGTATCGTCCGCGAGCAGCGCGGGCGGCACGGGCTGCGCGTTCTCGCTCACGCGCCGCACCACCAGCGTGTCCGACGTATCCGCCGCGCCGTTGCCCCCGGCCGGTCCCGCCGCGCAGGCCCAGGTGTAGCCGTTGTTCGAGGCCTCGACCGCTTTGTCGAAGTCGATCGTCCAGTTGGTGCCGCAGTTGTCCGGTCCCAAGCCGTTCGCGTCGGCGGGTCCGGCTCGGCCTTCGATCGCGACCGTCTGCGTCGTCAAACCCCAGTAGTGCGCCATGCGGATCTCGGGCTCGACCGACTCGAGAGCGAAGCGGCCGGTCTCTTGCAGCCGAGCGACGGAGTCGGTGAGCCGGAAGGTTTGACGGGCTTGCACGAACACGGTCACGGCGCCGATCATCAGGAACGCGCCGATCGCGAGCGCGACCATGAGCTCGATCAGCGTGACGCCCACTGCGCGGCGGCGAAGCCTGCGTCGATCCGAGAGGGTCATGCTTCCGTTCCGTTGCATGTCAGAAGGCCGGGACCTGGATGATGCTCGTGTAGCTCACGACGTTGAGCCCGGGCTCCTGCCACTTGATGTCGATCGTGAACGTCGGAGGAGTGGTATCCGACTTGTAGTCGAGGGAGCCAATCGCGTTCGGCAGCTCCGTGTCGAGCCGCTCTTTCCACGTGAACAGGTCGTGCGCCGCCATCTCGACGGGCGTGCAGCTCACGACCGGGCCGTGTTGCGGGTCGCAGTGGTTGTTCGCCGGTGCGCCCTTGTAGGCCACGCCCGCCGTGCGGTTGTTGCGAATCCGGTCCGCCATGTCCGCGCCGAGGTTCACGGCGACGGTGCGATACAGCGCGGTGCTCCCGGCGTTGAGCCCCTGGCCGTAGAGCGCCGCGATACCGATCATGCCGACCGAGATCACGACCAGGGACACGAGCGCCTCGACCAGGCTGAAGCCGGCGGCGGGCGGGCGGCGGTGTCGCGGCGCTACGGACATATCGCGTCGACCTGTGTGGCTGCGTCGTTGCCGATGCGCGCGCTGACGTCGGCGAGCTCGGTCAGCGTCTGCGCGCGGCCGGTCTTGTCGACGCGAACGACGCGCGCCGCCGACAGTGTGCCGCTGCTGCCGCGTCGGCCACGGTCGTCGCAATAGAGGAAGTTGCGCACCGAGGGGAAGCAACCGGCCGCGACCTTGCGCGAGAACCCGTTCTGGCCATACGCCACGTAAGGGCAGTTGCTCGACTCTCGGATGGTCCCGCCCGGCGCGGAGCTGCGCATCACGATCGTCTCACCCGCGTCGTAGTCGAGATCGCTGTCGGCGTCGACCCAGACGATGAAGCCGCGATCGGGGGCGTCGATGACGGCGTCGGCGGCGACGTCGCAGACGGGCATCGCGTCGAGCGGGTTGCTGCTCAGGCACAGCACGACGGGCGCCGTCCCCTGTCGCGTGAGGGCCTCGGACCGCGCGAGGAGCGTGCCCGTCACGAGATCGTTGGCAGCCGCGGTCATCGCGCCGTTACGTTGGAATTCGATGAAGTTCGGGACGCCGAGGCCGAGCAGGACTCCGGCCACGGCGAGGGTCACCATCAGCTCCCATAGCGTAAATCCGCACTGACGTCGATCCCCCATCGGCGGGCAATATATGCGCGGCGCCGGTTTGCAGCGCGGTCGCTCCGACAATCGGTCGTATCGAGCGGACGAGCGGCGAGCGTTCCGCGAGCACTAGCGCGGCACCGCGCAACGCAGCGGTGCGCCGCCCGAATCGACCGGCGCGACGCGCGGTCGCCCGGTGTAGCTCACGATTACGGCGCGTGCCGCCGCCGGTCCGCGCTCGTCGCAGAACACCACCGTGCCGTTGACGCTGCGCCGCTGCAGCGGCCGGAGCTCGAAGTACGCGCGGTTGCTGCTGATCGTGCCGCGGCCGAGCGGGGCGTGGGCGAGCAGCAGCGGCTCGTCCGGCGAGCGCTGCGGCGGCCTTGCGTCGTCCGTGTTGACGAACACGATCCAACCCGAGTCGAAGCGCAGGTCGTCGCCGGCGCAGCGGAGCCCGTCGGCCGACTTGCAGACGACGACGGGCCGGCCGAGTTTCGCAGCTTCGCTGCGCGCGAGCTGCACGGCGAGCACGAGCTCGTTGATCTCCGCGGTGCGTCGGCCGTCGAGCGCGACCACCCGGACGCTCGGCACGGCGAGCCCGAGGACGACGCCCACCAGCGTGGTCGTGCACAGGAGCTCCCAGAGAGTGAAGCCGCGGGCGCGTCGGATCATCGGACGACCGTACCGGCGGGGCGCGACCGTCGGCCATTCCGAAAACCGGCCATTCGAGACGAATTGGCGTATCACGAACCCGCGGCCGGCGGCTCTTGGAATTTCGACGGAGCCATGGCTATACTCGCCAAGTCTCTGATTTTTCTGAGTGTGTCAATGATGAGTCGAGACGACATCGTGCAGCTGCTCGCCACCCGCGGCGTGTTCCCCACGCCGCAGCGCGTCGAGGTGGCCCTCGTGATCTTGTCGAAGCCGCAGCACCTCTCGGCCGACCAGGTGATCGCAGGGATACGCGCGAGCGG